>JBJTMA010000028.1:0-19240 GCA_046063295.1 Novosphingobium sp. | reverse complement strand
ACCGATCACACCGCCCACATCGTAGCCGGTCTTGGTGTTGAGCGTGCCGAAACCCGGGCTCACCAGGTTCTGCATGTCCTCAACCAAAGTGCCGCCGGCATCGCCTTCAATGTACCACGAATCATCGCGGGCCAGTGCGGGAGTGGAAATTGCGGTCGACGCCATGGCCAACCCGAAAAGAACTGCATTCCTGCGCATCGTGTGCCCCTTAATTGGAGTTTCGTTCAAAACGAGCCGGCAACTTCGCCCAGTTTGCCTGCTTGTCAAGCGTCCCTGCCAATTCAGGCTACAAAAGAGCTGTTCGAGAAGCGGAATCTTGCTGTCATGTGTCATAAGCGCCAACATCTGGCGCTAGGCACTGCAATTCAATTTGCCGGGACGACGTTTCCATCATCCCGGCAATTGTTCCTAAGCTGCAGTGAGCAGGCGCTTTTCGCTGCCAATCCGCAGCATCGCCTTCTGCAGTTTCTCAAACGCGCGCACTTCGATCTGACGGACGCGTTCGCGGCTGACACCGTATTCCTGGCTCAGCTCTTCCAGCGTCTGCGGATCGTCGATCAGGCGGCGCTGGGTCAGGATGTGGCGCTCGCGCTCACCCAGGCTCTCCATCGCTTCGACCAGCAACGCGTGGCGGTTGCCCGCTTCCTGCGTTTCCTCGGCGATCTGGTCCTGCAGCGGGCCATTGTCCTGCAGCATATCCTGCCACTGGCCCTCGCCGTCCTCGTTGAACGAGACGTTGAGGCTGGCATCGCCGCCCATCATCATCCGCCTGTTCATGTTCACAACCTCGGTCTCGGACACGCCGAGATCGGTGGCGATCTTCTTGACCTGGTCAGGATGAAGATCCGAATCCTCATAAGCGTCGAGGTTCTTCTTCATGCGCCGCAGGTTGAAGAACAGCTTCTTCTGCGCCGCGGTGGTGCCCATCTTGACCAGCGACCAGCTACGCAGGATGAATTCCTGCATCGACGCCTTGATCCACCACATCGCATAGGTGGCGAGGCGGAAGCCGCGATCGGGTTCGAATTTCTTGACGCCCTGCATCAGGCCGATGTTGCCTTCCGCGATCAGCTCGCTGACCGGCAGGCCATAGCCGCGGTAACCCATCGCGATCTTGGCGACGAGGCGGAGGTGACTGGTCACCAGCTGCTTAGCGGCTTCGGGATCCTGGTGTTCCTGATAGCGCTTGGCGAGCATGTATTCCTGCTCGGCGGTAAGCACCGGGAATTTCCGGATTTCAGCCAGATAACGGTTGAGGCTCTGCTCCGGCCCAAGGCTGGGCATCGCGTTGCCAGCACTCACTGGGGTGGTACGCGTGGGCAGGTTCTTTTCGGCTTCAGACATGGTCTTCATTCGCCCTTTCATCGTCGGCCAGCTCTTAAGAGACCCTTTAGAGGCATCCCTCGGCAGCAGCCACATGGGATTAGTTTATAACACAGTTGCTCAGCTATTGTTTCCGCAAATCGACTAACAGCGCCTCCATATCGGCAGGTAACGGACTTTCGAAGCGATGCGGCGCCCCGGTGACCGGATGGATGAAGCCCAGAACCGCCGCGTGCAGCGCCTGCCGCGCGAATTTGTGGTCGGCTAGCAATGGCTTGAGTCGCGCCGGGGTGCGGCCGTAAACCTGATCACCGAGCAAGGGGTGGCCTAGCGAGGTCATGTGCACGCGCACCTGATGCGTCCGCCCGGTTTCAAGCCGGCATTCAACCAGCGCTGCCCCGGCAAATGCCCCGAGCGTGCGGAAGTGCGTCACCGCGTGCTTGCCCCGCCCATCTTCGACCAACGCCATCTTCTTGCGGTTGGTATTCGACCGTGCGATCGCTCCGGTTACAGTGCCTGACGGGGGCAGCGGAACGCCCGCGACCAGCGCCAGATAGGCTCGTTCGATCGAGTGTTCGGCGAATTGCCGGGCGAGGCCTTCGTGCGCCGCGTCGCTTTTGGCCACGACCAGCAGGCCGGATGTATCCTTGTCGATCCGGTGGACGATGCCTGGTCGGGCCACGCCGCCAATCCCCGAAAGCTGGCCCCGGCAATGGTGCAGCAGCGCGTTTACCAGCGTGCCGTCAAGGTTGCCGGCAGCTGGATGGACCACCAGCCCGGCTGGCTTGTCCACCACGATCAGGTGCTCGTCTTCGTAAACGATGTTCAGCGGGATATCCTGCGCTTCGGCTTCAAGCGGCGCGGCGGCGGGAACTGTGATCGCAAAAGTACTTCCAGCGGCGGGTTTGAGGCTGGCCTGGGTCGTCACCTTGCCTTCCAGCAAGATCCGGCCTTCGCCCAGTAAGGCCTTGATCCGCTCTCGCGACAGGCCGCTTGCATCGGCCAGCGCCTTGTCGAGCCGCTGTCCGTCATGGGCGATCACGCCGGAAATAATGGATTCCCCCCCATTCATGGCTAGGGAAGTGGGGATGGTGGTCCAACTGACAAGTGGCGTGATTGCCACACTGCTCGAAGAAGCGGCGCGCGCGCGTAAGCTGGAGTGCTGCGGGCTGCTGCTCGGCCATGACCGACTGATCGAACGCGCGCAGCCGGTGAGCAATGTCCATTCCGATCCATCGCGCCACTTTGAGCTCGATCCGGCAGCACTGATTGCCGCGCACCGCCAGGCGCGCAGCGGCGGGCCCGAGGTTGTAGGCTACTACCACTCGCATCCCAATGGCCTTGCGCAGCCATCGGCAACCGATCGGGCCGCGGCCAGCGGCGATGGACGCATCTGGGCAATCGTGGCTTCGGGAGAGGTGACCTGGTGGCGCGATGCGCCGCAGGGTTTCGAAGCGCTTCCCACGCGAGTCCTGCCGGGTTAAGGGAGTGCGCCCAACACAGGAAACCCATGTGACCGATAGCGCCGTTGACCTTGCCAGCCTGCTCTGCTCACGCCTTTGCCACGACCTTCTGAGCCCGGTGGGCGCGATGAGCAACGGGCTCGAACTGCTCGCCGAAGAGCGCGATCCGGAAATGCGCAAGCGCTGCATGGAACTGCTCGAACAGAGCGCGAGGACCAGTGCGGACAAATTGAAATTCTTCCGCCTCGCTTTCGGAGGTGCCAGCGGCTTCGATTATGCCGTGCCGGTGGATGAGGCGCGAGGGGTGATCGATGCGCTGGTCAGCGGCAACGAACGGATCACGCTCAACTGGGCGCTGGGGGTCGATGCCTTGCCCAAGCCCGCGGTGAAGGTGATGCTGAACCTGGCGAACATCGGGATCGAGGCGCTGATCCGCGGCGGCACGCTCGACATCGGAGTGGAAAGCCGTGAAGGCGCGAGCGAGATCGTGGTCCGCGCCGCCGGCCCCAGGATCGCCTTCGACGAGCAGGTCGGCCGCGCGCTCGACGGAACGCTCCCGATTTCGGACTTGTCCAGCCGCACCGCGCCGGCCTGGATGCTGTGCCAGATTGCGGAGCAGCAAGGCGGCGGGCTGCAATATGCGCTGAGCGAGGAAGCGCTGGTGATGGGCGCGGTGCTGCCGGAAGGCTGATCCGGGAGAGGGGCGCGATGTCAGAGTTGATCGACTTCGAGACACCGTCTCCCAACTGGAACGAGCGCAAGCTGCCGGTGTCGATGGTGGTAATCCACTATACGGGCATGGAGACCGCGCAGGCGGCGCTCGACCGGCTGTGCGACGGGGCGCACGAGAACCCGGTTTCGGCGCACTACTGCATCGAGGAAGACGGCACGGTCCATCGCCTGGTGCGCGAGGATCGCCGCGCCTGGCACGCCGGCAAGGGATTCTGGCGCGGGATCACCGACGTCAATTCCGCGAGCGTCGGGATCGAACTGGTCAATCCCGGCCACGAATTCGGCTATGTGCCTTTCCCCGACGCGCAGATGGAGGCGCTGCTGCCGCTGCTCGCCGAGATCGTCCAGCGCTGGGATATTCCCCGCGCCAACGTGGTCGGCCACTCCGATATCGCCCCCGCGCGCAAGGATGATCCGGGTGAACTGTTCGACTGGGATTTGCTGGCCGCGCACCGTCTGGCGATCAAGACCCCGCGGGTGCGGATGCCGTCACCATACGAGAACGACGGCGCCTTCTTCCTCGCGATGGAGCGCTGGGGCTACGACATAAGCGACATGCCGGCGGCGATGCGCGCCTTCCAGCGAAGGTGGCGCCCGCACATGATCGACGGGCTGGTCGACGGGGAATGCTCGGCGATCCTGTTTTCATTGCTGCTTGATCGCGACAGCGGAAAGACTAGGTAAGGCCCGCCAGGGGGCCGGGCAGCCGCGGGGTTCGTTTGAACCGCGAGGAAAGTCCGGGCTCCACGAAACAAGGGTGGCGGGTAATGCCCGCCGGGCGAGTTGCTTGCAGCGAAGTCCAGGGAAAGTGCCACAGAGAGCAGACCGCCTGCTTGTCAGGTAAGGGTGAAAGGGTGCGGTAAGAGCGCACCGGGGCCCTGGTAACAGGGCTCGCACGGCAAACCCCACCCGGAGCAAGACCGAATAGGGGCGGCGCGCACTTCGGTGCAGGTCTGTTTCGGACCCGACCGCCCGGGTTGGTTGCTTGAGCCGCATGGCGACATGCGGCCTAGAGGAATGGCTGCCCAGGCGGCGTGGGTCGAAAGATACCGCCCGCCGGACAGAACCCGGCTTACAGGCCCCCTGGCATTTTTCCCGGAACGAATCCGCCGAACGAGCGTTGGGCAGCGTGGGCGCCGCAAAATCCAGCTACGCGAGGGGGCAAGGTCATCAATCCTGACGCGTTTCGAAGCGACGGCCTGCTGGCCGCGTCCCCCAACCCTTATGTGGTCTTCGACCGCGATTTGAACATTGCGTGGCTCAACGATGCCTACGCCAGCGTGACGATGCGTGCCCGCGACGAGGTGATTGGACGCAACCTGTTCGAAGCTTTTCCGGCAGACCCTGAATCGGACAGCTACCGTCAGCTCTCGACATCGTTGTACCGCGTGCTGGAAACCGGAGAGCGTGATGAGATCGCGCTGATCCATTACCCCATCCAGAACCCCGACGGGACGATGAGCGCGCGTTACTGGAGCGCGACGCATACCCCGCTGCGCGATACAGCAGGCGGCGTTGCACACATCCTGCAGCACACTGTCGATGTGACCGAACTGCACGAGTTGCGCACCATGCGTGACGATGCCGGGCTGATGCAGCGCGCCCGCGCTGTCGAACAGAGCAGTGCAGAGGCGCGCGCGCAACTGGCCCGGATGCGCACGACGGTCGAACAGGCACCCGGTTTCGTGGCCATTCTCATGGGCCCGCAGCATCGGTTCGAACTGGCCAATGCCGCCTATCGCGGGCTTGTCGGGGACCGTGACCTTTTGGGCAAGTCGGTCGCCGAGGCGCTGCCCGAGGTGGTCGATCAGGGCTTCGTCCAGTTGCTCGATAATGTCTATCTGACCGGCGAGAGCTATATCGGTCGACGGGTGCAGGTCCGGCTGAAGGGTGAGAGCGACGACACCGAAGAAGAACGCTTCCTCGATTTCATCTACCAACCGATTTTCGGCGGCGATGACAAGATCTCCGGCGTTTACGTCCAGGGGCAGGATGTGACCGAGGAAACGCTCGCCGCCGATCAGCAGCGTGTCCTGATCAACGAGCTCAACCACCGCGTCAAGAATACGCTTGCCATCGTGCAGGGGCTGGCGATGCAAAGCTTCCGCAAGGTCGAGGGCGGCGATGCGGCCTATCGCATCTTCAACCAGCGGCTTGATGCATTGGCGGCGGCGCACACCCTTTTGACCGACCGCAAATGGCAAGCTGCGCGGCTGTTCGATGTCCTTACGGGTGCCTTGGCTGCCACTGGTGGCGACAAGGCGGACCGCTGCGCCATTCGCGGCGAAGATAGCGAACTGGGTCCGCAGACCGCTGTTTCCCTGGCCATGCTGCTTCATGAACTGGCGACCAATGCGATCAAATATGGCGCACTGTCGAACGAGGCGGGAACGGTCGAGATCGAAACGTCGATCGACCGGAGCGATGACGAACCCCTGATGCGGGTCGTCTGGCGCGAACATGGCGGACCGCCGGTGGTCACGCCGGAGAAGACCGGCTTTGGGACCCGGCTGATCCGCCGCGGGGTTGCCAACCATCGCCGTGCCTCGGTCGAGATAGAATATCTGCCGGGCGGTTTGGTATGCACGATCGTGGGAGCTGTCCGATGAGCGCAGACTTGTTCAACGGCCGCAGCGTGCTGGTTCTGGAAGATGAGCCAATCATCGCCATGCTGATCGAGCAACTGCTGGAGGAGGCCGGAGCGACTGTGCTCAGCACCTCCACCCTTGCGGCGGCCGAGGATGAGATCGCGCATCAGGTTCCCGACATGGCGGTGCTGGACGTCAACATCCACGGCCAGACCAGCTATTCCATTGCCGCGCAGCTTCGCACGCTGGGCGTGCCCTCGATCTTCGCCAGCGGTTATGGTGTTGCGGCGCATCCCGATGAATTCGTTGGCGTGCCCACGGTCAGCAAGCCCTATGACCTGGCCGAGGTCACCGCAGCCATGAAGCGGGCCATCGGACAGGCATAACGGCGGCAGAAATGAGCGCCAAGATCGGTTTCGTGGTCGATCAGATCGACCGGATCACCATGACCGGGAACAGCTGCGTCGCCAGCCGTGACCTGATGAGCCCATTCGTGTGGCAACCGCGGCCCGGGGTCTTCGCCATGCTGGTCCGGGCTGTGCCGCGCGGCGAGGCTGCCTCCGACACGGGAACGATCTGGTACGCCGAGAGCACCGACGGGCTGGCCTTCACCGCCGCGCAAAAGCCGGCGCTTACTCCCGGCCCCGATGCGATCGATATTGGCGGCTGCGAAGACCCAACGCTGGTCTTTGCCCCCGATGATGGCGTTGTGGTCTATTACACCGGCGTAGACGCGACCGGCACGCACGGCGAAATGCTTTACGCCACCGGACCATCGGTCGACCGGTTGGAGAAGCGCGGGATCGCGATGCCCAGCGCGCCATCCGAAGGCAACATCAAGGAGGCGACCGTCGACCGGACCGCGTCGGGCGGCTGGCGGATGTTCTACGAATACGCGCGCGATGAGGCCTCGCTGGTCGGTCTTGCCCTGGGCGATGATGTTGCGGGGCCATGGCGGCATCTGCCGCAACCTTTCGCGCCGCGCCCCGATGCCTGGGATGCCTGGCACCTTTCGACCGGACCGCTCCTGACCACAAACAAGGACTTTCCGGTGATGTTCTATAACGGCGCCACGCACGATGCGCGCTGGCGGATCGGTTGGATCGCGTTCAACGCCGAATACACGCAGGTGGTCGATCGCTGTATCGAGCCGCTCATCGTCCCGCCGCCGCAAGGCCAGCGTACCGAAACCGATATTGCCTTTGCGGCATCGGTCACCATCGCGGATGGCGCAATCTGGCTCTATTACTCAATCGAGGACAGTGAACTGTGGCGTGCGATTGTCCGCCAGGTTTAGACCTTCGCGCAGGCGGCCATCACCGCATTGAGGTTGCCGATACGGTGCGCCCCCTTGAGCCAGTTTGCCGCTACTAGAGTCGAGCCGGGCTGGATGGTTATTCCGTGTGCCGACAATTGCTCCTTGGACAGGAGTGGTTCGGCGCGCGAGATGATCGCCTTGGACATCTGTTTGGCAAGCGTCGCATCGGCACTGCGGGCCATTCCGCCAACCACCGCCGCAGCCATCGAGCAAACCGTGGCGCGTTCGAAAGCCTCCTGCGGCAATTTGACTACCTGGCTGCGCTGGCTTGCCGGCCAGCGTTGGCCGCACAGCGGGCGGAGGGTAGCGGCCGATGCCATGATCACGGGAACATCGGGCTTGATGACATCGCCAGCCAGCCGCGCCTTGACCGCTTCAAGGAAGCGCTCGGACGGCGTATTCTTCTCCTGCTCCATGATGAACCAGGTGGAGTCGGCCGTCAGCGCGACCCGTTCCTCGGGGTCGGATTCAGCGAAACCGGATAATGGAGCAAGTTCGCAAACTCGCAGCGCCTCGCTATCCGCAGCGGGCAGCGCGGTCATCAATTCCGGTGCCTGTGCGCCCGCGCTGGCGTTAGCCAAAGCCAAAGCGGCAGCGATAACGGCGCCTGTGCCCACCCGCCGCATCTCAAACACGCCCTACGCTGGAGTAGGTGAAGCCGCGGCCGCGAACTTCGGCGGGATCGTAGACGTTACGCAGGTCAACCAGCACGGGCGCAGCGGCAATCCTTTTGATCCGATCGAAATCGAGCGCGCGGAAGGCGTCCCATTCGGTCACGATCGCTACCGCGTCGGCGCCCTCGATTGCTTCGTAAGTGCCCTTGGCCATCGTTACTTCCGGCATCAGCGGTGCCGCAAGTTCCATGCCTTCGGGATCGTAGGCCGTAACCAGGACGCCGGCATCGACCAGCGCCTGTGCGATGGCGATTGCCGGACTGTCACGCATGTCGTCGGTGTTGGGCTTGAAGGTCAGCCCCAGCATAGCGACTTTCTTGCCGCGCGCTGCTTCCGTGCCGCCCAGCGCTTCGATCACCTTGCGCCCCATCGCGCGCTTGCGGCTGTCGTTAACCGCAACCACCGCCTCGACGATGCGAGTGGGCGCCTCATAGTCCTCCGCAGTCTTGAGCAGCGCTAGCGTATCCTTGGGGAAGCACGAGCCGCCATAGCCCGGCCCGGCGTGCAGGAACTTGGATCCGATGCGGCCGTCCATGCCGATGCCGCGGCTGACGTCCTGCACGTCTGCACCGACCTTTTCGCACAGGTCGGCCATTTCGTTGATGAAGGTGATCTTCACCGCAAGGAAGGCATTGGCGGCGTACTTGATCAGTTCGCTGGTCCGGCGCGAGGTAAACAGGATCGGCGACTTGTTGAGGAAAAGCGGGCGATAGACCTCGGTCATGACACCGCGCGCCCATTCGTCTTCCGTGCCGACCACGATCCGGTCGGGATGCTTGAAATCGCCGATCGCCGCGCCTTCGCGCAGGAATTCGGGGTTCGAGGCAACCGCGAATTTGACCCCCGGCGCGGCTTCGGCGAGAATCCGCTCGACCTCGTCCCCGGTGCCCACGGGGACGGTGCTCTTGGTCACGATCACCGCTTCATTCTTCAGCGCCTGGCCCACTTCCTCGGCCACGGCATAGACAAACGATAGATCGGCATGCCCGTCGCCGCGGCGGCTGGGTGTGCCCACGGCGATGAAAATCGCCGAAGCCCCGGCGATGCCCTCGGCAAGGTCAGTGGTGAATGACAGGCGCCCCGCCTTGGCGTTGCCGGTGACCAGTTCGGCCAGGCCCGGTTCGTAAATCGGCATGATCCCGGCCTTGAGGCTTTCGATCTTGCCCGGATCCTTGTCGATGCACACTACGTCGTGACCGAAGTCGGCAAAGCATGCCCCCGAAACCAGCCCGACATAACCCGAGCCGACCATTGCTATCTTCATGCCATACTCCTCGTCGCGGCGGTGATTATGCCGTCGCTTTCGGTCACTTCAATGAACCAGCGCGTGCTGCCCTCAAGACCAATTGCGGTCAAGCTGCCTGAATTGTAGGCGCCCGTATCGATCCCGATCCGGTTTTGGCGGACCTGAGGGCGGTCGGTTATCGTATGACCATGAACCACCACCGCGCCAAGGTCCCCGCCGTAGGACAGGAACGGTTCGCGGATCCACCGCAGGTCGCTCACTTGCTGGGCATCGAGCGGCTTTTCCGGGTCAACCCCGGCATGCACGAACAGGTAGTCGCCCGCTACGATGCTGTCTTCAAACGAACGGATGAAATTGAGATCCGCCGCGGGGATTGAACGCTCCATCAGGAGGCGCGTGTCTGCCAGTTCGGCACGGTGGTACTCAGACGGGTCTGCGACATAGGAGAGGACCGTTTCACGCCCGCCCCAACGCAGGAAATTGCGCAGCACGCTGTCGCTCTCAAACGACTTGAGCAGCAATTCCTCATGATTGCCGAGCAGGATTCGGACCTTGCGTCGCTGCTGCCAGGCGCGGGCCGCGGCAATCACCCCCGCGCTCTCGGGACCGCGATCGATCAGGTCTCCGAGCAGGATGACCGAGGTTGTTGCCGCGCCGCGTGCAGCATCGTCGGCCTCGATCGCGGCACTGATAGCTTCGAACAGGTCAAGCCGGCCATGAACGTCGCCCACGGCATAGATCCGCTCGCCCGCGGGAACGGCTGGCAGCGAGCCGCGGGAGTCCGGGCTGAACAGGTTGCGCAATCGGTTGAACATGGTGCTGCGATCTTGCTGGCGCCTATAGAGGTGGCTATGTGAACGAACAACTACCGACCCGCCTCCGTTCCAACCCGCGCGTCACTTCAAAACCACACATTGCCGGCGAAGCGCACAGTCATTTCAGATTCTCTCTTGTGCGTTGCAGCAAAGTTGTGCAGGGCTTGGCCTGCGCAGCACGATTGTTTCCGCGAAACGAGAAACGACGGCAGCGCGCAGGTGGGACGAAGCAACGGCAATCGCTTTAAGGAAGATTGATATGCTCACGTCCAAGCGCGGCCTGATCGCCGCATCCATGATCGCTGCGAGCCTCTGTGCAGCGGCTCCCGCTTTCGCCGACGAAACCGATCCGCCGAGCGACTTCACCGTCACCGGATCGGCAACCGTCGCCTCGCAGTATCGCTTCCGCGGCCTTTCGCAGTCGAACAACCAGCCGGTTGTGCAGGGTTCGATGACCGTCAGCCATGCGTCCGGGCTGTATGTTTCGGTCTGGGGATCGAGCGCTTCCTCCAACGAGTTCGTCGACAGCCCGATCGATATCGGCGGGACCGAAATCGACGTCTATGGTGGCTACGCCAAGGAACTCGGCGGGGTAAAGGTCGATGTCGGGGTCTACGGCTATCTCTATCCCGGCTCGAAGAACCTCATCCAGAGCACAACCAGCCTTACGCAGAACGCGAATTACTACGAACTCTACGGTTCGCTCGCCAAGACGCTCGGGCCGGCAACGGCAAAGGTCGGTGTCTATTACGCTCCGGCGCAAAAGGTGTTCAACCTCAGCACCTTCTCGCCGACGCGGAACAACACCTACGTCTACACCGATCTCAGCTCGGGCATTCCGGGCACTCCGCTGTCGATCCACGGCCACCTTGGCCACACCGGCGGCGGATTTGACTACGTGAAGCAGTACCTCGACTATTCGATCGGGGTCGGCGCGACGTGGAAGGCGCTCACGCTCGACGTCTCGCTGGTCGGCACCAATGTTTCGGATACCGATATCCAGAATTGGGGCTGCGGCGCGTCGACGATCTGCACCACCTATTTCAAGCGGCCGGCTAAGACCGTCGGCGTGGTCTCCCTGACCGCGGCGTTCTAGATCTTTCGCATCTCGCCAATCGAAGGCCCGCCCCGGTTCCTCGGGGCGGGCCTTTCGTTTGGGCGGCCGGCCTGCTAGCTTTCGGCCATGACCAAGTTCCTCCACACCATGATCCGCGTTTCCGATCCCGAGGCGGCGATCGCCTTTTTCAAACTGATCGGGGTCGAAGAAGTACGGCGGTTCTCCAGCGAACAGGGTCGATTCACGCTGATCTTCCTGGCGGCGCCTGGGGGAGAAGGCGTGGCTGAGATCGAACTCACCCATAACTGGGATCCAGAGGAATACAGCGGCGGCCGCAATTTCGGCCACCTCGCCTACCGGGTCGAGAATATCTATGAAACCTGCGCCGCGCTTGCCGCAGCCGGACATGTGATCCACCGCCCGCCGCGCGACGGGCACATGGCCTTCGTCAAGACGCCCGACGGAATCTCGGTCGAGCTGCTCCAGGCCGGAAATCTCCCGCCCGCCGAGCCATGGGCGAGCATGCCCAACACCGGCAGCTGGTAATCAGCGCCCCGCGGAAAGGCGCAGCAGCGAATAGCCGGCAAGCCCCGCGACGATCGACCCGCCGAGCACGCCCAGCTTGGCTTGCTCGACCAGCTCGGCCTGTCCGGGGAAAGCCAGTTGGGCAATGAACAGGCTCATGGTGAAGCCGATCCCGCAAAGCGCGGAGAGGCCAAGCACCTGATTCCAGCTGGCACCAGCCGGCCGCGCGGCGAAGCCGCTGCGCTCTGCGAGGTAGACCGCAAGAAAAATCCCTGCTGTCTTGCCGGCCAGCAGGCCAAGCCCGATCCCGAGCGGAAGGAGCAGCGCCGCACCCTGCGGCACGTGCCCGGGCACCGAAACGCCGGCATTGGCCAGCCCGAACAGCGGAACCACCAGGTACGCGCTTACCGGAGCAAGGCTGTGCTCAATGCGCAGCAGCGGGCTATCGCCGCGGCGATCGAGCGCCAGCGGGACCGTCAGCGCGGCGAGCACGCCTGCGATCGTGGCATGGATGCCCGAATGGAGCACGCAGAACCACAGCAGCAACGCGCCCAGGGCATAGATTGCGATCGTTCTGACCCCGGCCAGATTGCAGGCAATCAGTGCTGCCAGGATAATCCCCGCAGCTGCCAGCCACTGCAGATCCAGGCCTTGCGTATAGAACAATGCGATGATGATCACTGCACCCAGATCGTCGACGATCGCCACCGTCAGCAGGAACAATCGAAGCGACCCGGGCAGCGCCTTGCCGACCAGCGCGATAACGCCAACCGCAAAGGCGATGTCGGTCGCGGCGGGAATGGCCCAGCCCCCGGCGAGCTGGGGCTGCCCTTTGACTGTCGCCAGAAAGACGAGGGCTGGGGCAATCATCCCGAACAATGCCGCCAGCACTGGTAACCTGCGCTGTGCCGGGTGGGCCAACTGGCCGTCCAGAACCTCGCGCTTTATTTCGAGGCCAACGACGAAGAAGAACACCGCCATCAGGGCGTCGTTGATCCACGCATGAAGCGTGTCCAATCGTTTGATTGGGGAGGATTCCAGCGGATGATGGAACAGATCATGGTACCATCCGGCCAGCGGTGAATTGGCGATGGAAAGGGCGATTGCGGCGACGGTCATCAGCAGTAAGCCTGGCCCGGCCTCTCCGCCGAAGCGTGCCGCGAGAACGGTAAGGATGTTCGAGACTGGATGGCGGCGCCGGATCATGGGGCCATCGATCCAACAATTCGCGTGATCATTCAAGCGCGATGGCTGGATAATAAAGTTTAAGGATTGCCGAAGAACTTGCTGAAATAAAACAGCCCGGACTTTCGCACGTTGACAGCGCATGTCTTGCCGATAGGCTGAATTGATCGATTCTATCGAGGGGGCATCGTCAATTAAATGGGCACCTGGGGTGGGGCAGGGTTCGGCGGACTCGACTGGCTATTGCTGGTCGAGCGTGAACTGCTGGCTTTTGCCGCGTTCTGGTTCTGCGTCGGCTTGCTTGATGAACTGGCGATCGATTGCGCCTGGATCGGACTGAAGCTCACCGGCAGGGCGCGCACCCCCCGGCTTCCGGTGGGCTATGGCGCCGATCCGTTGTCAGGCGCGGCAGCTGTGCTTATCCCGGCGTTCCATGAAAGCCAGGTAATCGGCGCGACGATCGCCCATATGCTCTCCTCGTGGCCGCAGCGCGATGTCACCGTCTATGTCGGTTGCTATCGCAATGACCCGGCCACTCTCACCGCCGCCATGGCCGCTGCGCGTGGCGATTCCAGGGTCAGGCTGGTGACCCTTGGCGCTGCAGGGCCCACTACCAAGGCAGACTGCCTCAACCGGCTTTATCGCGCGCTTACCGCCGATGAAGCACGGCTGGGACGCGACTATGCGAGCATCGTGCTGCATGACGCCGAGGACATGGTGCACCCATGCGCGCTGCAGGCCATCGATTCCGCGCTGTTGCTACGCGATTTCGTGCAGATCCCGGTCCGCCCCGAACAGCAGAAGCATTCGCGTTGGATTGCAGGGCATTATTCGGACGAATTCGCCGAAACGCATGCCAAGGGCCTTGTCGTCCGTGCCGCGCTTGGCGGATCCCTGCCTGCCGCCGGGGTCGGGTGCGGTTTCTCCCGCGCCGCGCTGGGCGAACTGGCCGCGCGCCGCGCCGCCGATGGTGAAGCGGGGCCCTTCGCGCCAGAGTGCCTGACCGAGGATTACGAGCTCGGCTTGGTCATGTCGAACGAGGGGCGGGGAAGCGCCTTCTTGCGGCTGCGGGACGATTCCGCGGCGCTGGTGGCGACCCGCAGCTATTTTCCCGCTTCGCTCGATGCGGCGGTGCGGCAAAAGACCCGCTGGGTCCACGGCATCGCCTTCCAGGGCTGGGACCGTATGGGGTGGAGCCTCCATCCGGTCGATATCTGGATGGCGCTGCGTGACCGCCGCGGTCCGCTGACCGCGCTGGTGCTCGCTGCGGCATATCTGCTGCTCGCGCTTGATGCGGTGCTGCTGGTGCTGCATGCTGCGGGGCGGATCGACGTAATGCCCTTGTCGCAACCGCTGCGCCTGATGTTGCTGGCAAGTTTCGCCGGGTTCGTCTGGCGAGCCGGATTGCGCGCGCTGTTCACCGCGCACGAATACGGCTGGCGCGAAGGGGCCCTGTCGATTCTGCGAATTCCGGTCGCAAACGTCATCGCGATCATGGCCGGGCGGCGCGCGCTCGCTGCCTATTTCCGCTCGCTGCAGGACGGCGTGGTGGTTTGGGACAAGACCGCGCATGACAATCATCCGGCGCTCGCCAATCCGACGAGGCCGGTTCCGGCGATGCAGGCGCTACGCACTTGAAGCCGCGCAGCCAGGTCAGGCGCCGCGGTCAGCCGCTGGTCGCGCTGGGGCTGATTATGGTCAGCTGGGTCGGCGCGCGTGCTGCGCTGTGGGACGGAAAAGCGGTAGGCGTCACCGATACAGGTGTGCAAGGCCTTGCCGCTCCGCAGGCTGTGACATCCAGAAAAGCCGTGACCCCGTCAACCGATAAGGCAAGGCGGCCGCGTACGACCATCGCGCCATTGCCCAGGCCGAGCACGGTTCCGCCGGCTGCACCGCTGGTTGCCCCCACGCTTACCCCGCCGCTGGGCGATACCCTGCCAACCGCGCCGACCACGCAGGCGCCCATCGATGCGCCCCTCCCGCCCAAGGTGGCCGCCGGGCATCAGGATCTGTGGCTACAGGGGATGAGTATGCTGCCATCCGACCCGGCCGTGGCGATGGCCGCGCCGAAGCCGGCATTTCCCATGCCGGCTGCCATCAAACCTGCGGGGCTTCCGCATTGGTCGGCCGACGGCTGGTTGTTGTTGCGTTCGGGCGGGAACGCCTTCAACGCCCCAGGGGCCGGCCTGCCCGGCGCGGTAATCCCCACCGGCTTTTACGGCGGCAGCCAAGGCGGGCTCGTACTGCGTTACTTCCTCGCTCCCGGAAGCAAGACCAACCCCGCGCTGTACCTGCGGGCATCGAGCGGACTTGAATATCCACGCGGTGAGGAAGTTGCCGCCGGCTTTTCGCTTCGCCCCATTCCCGGTGTCCCGGTGCGGCTCATGGCTGAAGGCAGGGTGACGCGCACGGTTTCGGGCACGATCGTGCGGCCTGCCGCGGCGCTGGTCAGCGAACTTCCCCCGGCGCGCCTGCCGCTTGGCACAAGGGGGGAAGCCTATGTGCAAGCGGGCTATGTCGGAGGGCGCGGTGCAACGCCGTTCGTTGATGGCCAGGCGCGCGTCGAGCATCCTCTCGTTTATGCCAGCAGTTTCGAATTGCGCGCCGGTGCAGGTGCCTGGGGCGGGGCGCAGCGCGGTGCCAGCAGGCTCGACGTCGGCCCGACGGCAACCATCGCTTTCCGCCTCGGTCCGACCAATACCCGCCTCTCGGCCGACTATCGCTGGCGGGTCAGCGGAAACGCGGCTCCGGGATCGGGGCCGGTTGTAACGCTTTCCGCCGGATTCTAGGCGCGTCGGCCTTCTTTTTGCCGCCTCGGTGAGCTAGGCCTTGTGGCCAAGCATGGATGTCTACCTTCCGATTGCCAACCTTTCGGTCAACGGCCTGGTCATCGTCGCGCTGGGAGCGCTGACGGGCATCCTGTCGGGCATGTTCGGCGTGGGCGGCGGGTTCCTGACTACCCCGCTGATGATATTCTATGGAATCCCGCCGACAGTGGCTGCTGCGTCGGCCGCCAGCCAGGTGACCGGAGCCAGCGTTTCCGGGGTTTTCGCGCATTCCCGGCGGGCCGGTGTCGATTACCAGATGGGTGCCGTGCTGGTGGGCGGCGGAATAATCGGCACCCTGTTGGGGGCCGCATTGTTCAGCCTGCTGCAGGCTCTCGGCCAGATCGATGTGGTGATCAACATTCTTTACGTGGTGCTGTTGGGCGGCATCGGCTCGCTCATGGCGCGCGAAAGCTGGCAGGTCCTGAAGGCGCAGAAAGCGGGCGTGCCGGTCCCGGCGCGCAAGCGGCGCCACCATCCGATGGTGGCCAGCCTGCCGCTGCGCTGGCGGTTCTATCGTTCGGGACTGTACATTTCGCCGCTGGCGCCGCTCATTCTCGGGATCGTCACCGGGATCCTGACGATGCTGATGGGGATCGGCGGCGGCTTCGTGCTGGTGCCGGCAATGCTCTACATCCTTGGCATGAGCGCGAACGTCGTGGTCGGCACGTCGCTGTTCCAGATCCTGTTCGTGACCATGGCCACCACCATGATGCACTCGCTGACCACCAAGGCGGTCGATGTGGTGCTGGCAGTCCTGCTGCTGATCGGGTCGGTTTCCGGCGCACAGGTCGGGGCGCAGCTTGCGCAGCGGCTGCCCGCCGCGCGGCTGCGCTTCGTGCTCGCCGCAATCGTGCTGGTCGTGGCGCTGCGCATGGCGCTGGGTCTGTTCTGGCGGCCTGAGGAAATCTATACGGTGACGCTGTCGTGAAGCGCCTGTTCCTGTTTCTGGCGCTGCTGCTGCTCACTGGCGCGCGCGATCCGATCCTTGTGCCCGAGGTTTCGCAGCACGAGGTTCAGGTCCGGCAGGGCTTTCGCGGCACCGAATTGCTGCTGTTCGGTGCGATCCTCACGCCCGAAGGATCCCGAGCCGGCCAGGACTATGATATCGTTGTGGTGATGAAAGGGCCGACCCAGTCGATCGTGCTGCGCGAGAAGAGCAGGATCGCCGGGATCTGGGTGAATGCCGACAGCGCAGAGTTCCGCTCCGCTCCGACCTTCTTTGCGGTAGCTTCGTCAAAGCCGATCAAGAACATCGTCGATGACAAGACCGCCGCGATTTACGAGCTCGGCCTGCCCTGGCTGCAGCTTTCGCCGATCGGGTCTTACGATCCCAAGGAACAGAGCCGGATGTCCGCCGGGCTTGTCGACCTGATGAGCCGGCAGGGGCTCTACAAGGAAGATCCGCGCGGCGTCAGGGTCAGCGAACAGGTGCTTTACCAGGCCCGCATCGCGCTGCCATCGTCGGTGCAAACCGGAACCTATACCGCTGAAACCTTTGCCATAAAGCACGGACGCGTGGTCGCTTCGGCGATTAGCCGGGTGGTGGTGAAGAAGCAGGGGTTCGAACGGGTCGTGGCGGACTTCGCGCAGAACAACGGCTTCTTCTATGGCCTGCTTGCGGTGGCCATGTCGGTCGGCATGGGCTTTCTGGCCGGGCGCTTGTTCGCGCTGGTCTGACCGCAAGACTGCCCGTTTAGGCCAATCTTAACCGTCACGGCTTACCGTTCCAGCGTCAGCAAACAGTGCTGGCGACGGGGGTCAGTCGCAGTGATGAATGATATGAGCGGACAAGGTTTTGGCAGTGCACGCGCGGCGCAGGCCGGGGACATCCCCGCCGAAGCGGCCGACGCAGTACAGCAGCTCGACAATGCCCGCGAACCGATCGGCATCGTGCTCGAGATCGCAGGCTCGGGATCGGCGATCGCCCTCGACCTCCAGCGCCTGCAGGAGTGTGCCGGTGACAGCGATCCTTCGATCGCGCTCGCCGGGCAGGTCGGCAGCCAGGTCAAGATCCGCGTCGGCAAGGGTTGGCTGCTCGCATCGGTTCGCACCCAGCGCCAGGATTCGAAGACCCCGGGCGGGATCATGGCCCAGATCGACTTCCTGGGCGAAGGCGACGAGGAGCGCCTGACCGGGCGCATTCACAGCTTCCGCCGCGGTGTGACCCGCTACCCGATACCCGGCGCGCTGATCTATCCCGCGACCAGCAACGACCTTCGCCAGATCTACGCCAGCGATGGCCGCACCTCGGTCCAGGTCGGCACCGTCTTCCCAACCCGCGACATCCGCGCCGGGCTCTATATCGACGCCATGCTGGGCAAGCACTTCGCGCTGCTCGGCTCGACCGGTACCGGCAAGTCGACCAGCGCCGCACTGATCCTCCACCGCATATGCGAGCATGCGCCCGAAGGGCACATCGTGATGATCGACCCGCACGGGGAATACTCCGCCGCGTTCAAGCAGACCGGAATGATCTTCGACGTTTCCAACCTGCAGATGCCCTATTGGCTGATGAACTTCGAGGAACACTGCGAAGTGTTCCTCACCTCGAGCGGCAACAACCGGCAAAAGGAAATGGCCATCCTCTCTAAGTGTCTGCTCGCCGCGCGTTCGAAGAACCGGCTGGCGGAATCGATGGGCAAGATCACCGTCGACAGCCCGATCCCCTACCTGCTCTCCGATCTGACCAACATGATCACGACCGAGATGGGCAAGCTCGACAAGGCAACCTCAACCGCGCCGTTCATGCGGATCAAGACCAAGATCGACGAATTGAAGGCCGATCCGCGCTACCAGTTCCTGTTCTCGGGGATGCTGGTCGGCGATACGATGGGCGAATTCATCGCGAAGATCTTCCGCATGCCGAGCCGCGGCAAACCGATCTCGATCATCGACGTCTCGGGCGTGCCTTCGGACATTACCTCCACCGTGGTTGCGGTGCTCAGCCGCCTGGTGTTCGACTTCGCGATCTGGAGCCGCGACGAGAAGACCCGGCCGGTGCTGCTGGTCTGCGAGGAAGCGCACCGCTACGTGCCGAGCGAGAAGAACTCCGACGGCAGTTCGGTGGGCCGCATCCTCAGCCGTATCGCCAAGGAAGGCCGTAAGTACGGGGTCAGCCTTGGCCTCATTACCCAGCGCCCCAGCGACCTTGCTGAAGGCGTCCTTTCACAGTGCGGCACGATCATCTCGATGCGTCTCAACAACGATCGCGACCAGGCTTTCGTGAAGGCCGCCATGCCCGAAGGCGCGCGCGGCTTCCTCGATTCCATCCCCGCGCTGCGCAACCGCGAGTGCATTATCTGCGGCGAGGGCGTTTCGATCCCGATCCGTGTATCGTTCGACAACCTCGAGGAATCCAAGCGCCCGGCATCGGAAGACCCCAGCTTCGCCGAACTGTGGAGCGACCACGGCGGCGAGGAAGAACAGGTCGAGCGCGTCGTCCAGCGGTGGCGTGCGCAGGGTAGCTGATCGTCTGCTGCCCATCCG
>JBJTMA010000202.1:0-7511 GCA_046063295.1 Novosphingobium sp. | reverse complement strand
CGAATACCCCTCGACTGCGCTCGGGGCGAACGGTGAAGGTGTAAAGATGGCAGTTGTTTCAGGCCTGATGCGCGTGATGGAAAAGGCGGCCCGCAAGGCGGGTGGCCGGCTGCGCCGCGACTTCGGCGAGGTCGAGCACCTCCAGGTCAGCCGCAAGGGACCGGCCGATTTCGTTTCGAAGGCCGATCAACGCGCCGAACGGACGATCTGGGACGAACTGCGCGCCGCGCGGCCCGACTGGGGCTTCGTGATGGAAGAAGGCGGCGAAATCGCGGGTGCTGATGGCAAGCCGCGCTTCATCGTCGACCCGCTCGACGGGACCAGCAACTTCCTTCACGGCATTCCGCATTTCGCGATCTCCATCGCAGTGCAGGAGCCCAAGCTCGACGGCAGCGGTTGGGGCGATGTGGTGGCCGGTCTGGTTTATCAGCCGCTCACCGATGAGAGCTATTGGGCAGAGAAGACTCGCGGTGCCTGGCTTCAGGATCGCCGCTTGCGGGTTTCGTCGCGGCGGCATCTCGATGAAAGCCTGATTGCGACCGGCATTCCTTTCGCAGGTCGCGGCGATGCGCCGGAATGGACGCGAATCTACAACGCCCTTGCACCGCAGGTGGCGGGGATCCGCCGTTTCGGCGCCGCGTCGCTTGATCTTGCCTGGGTCGCTTCAGGGCGGTTCGACGGCTATTGGGAAAGCGATCTGTCTCCTTGGGACACCGCGGCAGGGTGCCTGCTGGTCCGCGAAGCAGGCGGCTTCGTAACCGACTGGCGTGGGACTTCGCCGGCAGTTGCCGACAAGCAGGTCCTCGCCGGAAACGACGTGTTGCATTCAAGGATGCATAAGGCGATTGCCGCGGTCCTGAAGGGCGGCTAAGCGCGGCTCTCGCACAGGAGCCCCTGTGGCGGAATGGTAGACGCGAACGACTCAAAATCGTTTGTCGCAAGGCGTGCCCGTTCGAGTCGGGCCAGGGGCACCATCGCCAGGATCGATTGCGAGCGATTGCGCTCGGTCAATGATCGATCAATCGGATAATCCGATTATTCCCGATGAAAAATTGTGGTGGCGTCTGGCCTCTTGTTGAAGCTAATCGGGCGCACCAGTTCAACATTGATCGAGGGGAATGATCATGCAGCTCAAGGGTTCACAGACCGAAGGTAACCTCAAGGCCGCGTTCGCTGGCGAAAGCCAGGCGAACCGCCGCTATCTTTACTTCGCACAGAAGGCCGACATCGAAGGCCACAACGACGTCGCCGCAGTGTTCCGCTCGACCGCGGAAGGCGAAACCGGCCACGCGCATGGCCACCTCGAATACCTTGAGGAATGCGGCGATCCCGCCACCGGCGAACCGATCGGTGACACTGTTGCCAACCTGAAGGCGTCGATCGCGGGCGAAACCCACGAATATACCGACATGTACCCCGGCATGGCCAAGACCGCCCGCGATGAAGGCTTCGACGAAATCGCCGACTGGTTCGAAACCCTTGCCAAGGCTGAGAAGAGCCACGCCGGGAAGTTCCAGAAGACGCTCGACGCGCTGCTCGCCGACGCATGATTTAGCGGTCGTCCAGGCGCAGGCCGGGACGACCCTTCCGTCCAGACTGGTTGGGGGCCCTTATGGAAGGCAGCCTAGACGCGCCCACGCGCCATGTGATTCCGTGGCAGGATGAGGCGTGGTATGATGAAGTCGCGCTCGATGCCGAGCTGCGCCGGGTATACGACATCTGTCATGGCTGCCGCCGCTGCTTCAACCTGTGCGACAGCTTTCCCATCCTGTTCGATGCGATCGACGAAAGCCCGAATGAGGAGGTGGAAGACCTGACGCCGGTGCAGATGGCGAAAGTCGTCGATGCCTGCACGCTTTGCGACATGTGCTTCATGACGAAGTGTCCCTACGTGCCGCCGCACAGTTTCGATCTCGATTTTCCTCACCTGATGCTGCGCGCCCGCGCGGTCGAGCATCGCAAAGGGCAAACCTCCTTCGCGGACAGCCAGCTTGCCGAAATGGACCGCAATGGGCGCCTGGGGACGATCGCAGCCGGCCTTGCGAACTGGGCGACAAAACAGGGCAACGGCGTCACCCGCCCGGTCCTGGAAAAGACGCTTGGCATCGACCGCCGCGCGCATTTGCCCAAGTTCATGGAAACCCCGCTAACCAATCAGGCTGCAGGCATCATCCCCGCGCCCAATGCCGATGGGCCGGCATTCGGCCGCAAGGCTGCGATCTATGCCGGATGTCACGACCAATTCAATGACGACACTCCCGGGGTCGCCATGATCAAGGTACTGGCACACAACGGTGTCCAGGTGCGCATCGAACATCCCGATTGCTGCGCGATGCCCAAGCTGGAAAACGGCGATCTTGCCGCGGTCGCCAGCGCAGCGCAGCGCATCTCCGCGCACTTCGCGCCGCTGATCGAGCAGGGCTGGGATGTGGTTCCGCTGACCACCAGCTGCGCGCTGATGCTCAAGTTCGAATGGCCGCTGATCGAACCGGGCAATGCGGCGGTGGAAATGCTCAGCAAGCACACATTCGATGTGTCCGAATATGTGGTGGCCTTGGGCAAGCAGGGGGCACTTGCCCCGGTCCCGGCGATGCCGGGTACGATTGGCGTGCATTTTGCCTGTCATGCCCGCGCCCAGAACATGGGGCCCAAGGCAATGGAAATGCTGCGTCTGATCCCCGAAGCGAAACCTGCGCTGACCGAGCGCTGTTCAGGGCATGGGGGTAAGTGGGGCATCTTCAAGGAAAACTTCGACCGTGCGGTGAAGGTCGGCCGTCCAGCGGTAAGGAACCTTACCAAAGACCAACCCGACTTGATCGTGTCCGAATGTCCGCTTGCCGGACCGCACCTGAAGCAAATTATTGCCAGCGGCGGGGCGGAACCGCCCGCACGGATCGGTCACCCGATTGAAGTGCTCGCCAAAGCTTACGGACTCTGACTCCATGCCCCGCAATCAACGCACGATTACCGCCGAAGACATCCTCCCGCTCGACCAGTACGAGTTGATCCGCGCCGACAAGAAGAGCGACGCGATCGCCCGCAAGGCACTGACCCGGTTGAGCCTTGGCCCGAACGCGACCGTATTGTTTGAAAACTGGGATTCGATGTGGCTTCAGATCCAGGAAATGCTCCGGATCGAAAAGGGCGGGGCCGAACAGCTTGCCGACGAGCTGGCTGCTTATGACCCAATGGTGCCCAAGGGCTCCGAGCTTACCTGCACGCTGCTGTTCGAGGTTGCGGACGAAGTGCGGCGCGATGCATTCCTGCGCACGATTGGCGGAGTGGAGCGGTACATTTCGATCCAGGTCGGTAGCGAAACCATAGCCGCGCGCGCCGAAGGCGATACCGAGCGGACCCGGGCAAGCGACAACAAGGCGAGTGCCGTTCACTTCCTTCATTTCGACTTTTCGCCGCAGGCCATCGAAGCGTGGCGCAGTGGCACAGCGACTGCGATGCTGGTCTGCAGTCATCCGAACTACGGACATGCGGTAGTGATCGGTGCAGACACGCGCGCCTACCTTGCGCGCGAGTGCTTTTGATCATCAGTCTCCGCCCGGCGATCCGCCGGACCGGCGCGCTGAGCTGGCAGTTATGTTGCTTAAATCCTGAGCAGTCGGGGTAGGCGGCGCCGAGGGCTGGGTTTGGGCCGGCTCCTGCGCGCTACCTGGTGGCTGTGGCGGCCTGGTCGGATCGAGGGGGTTGGCGCTCCATTGCGGGTTCTTGCGCGCACCCGTTCGCAAGGAGGCAGGGGCTGCAGGTACTGCCGGGGCAGCGGCAAAGCCGCCGCCACCACCGCCGCCATTGCCGCCGCTGACGTCGCCTTCATCGTTGCCGAAGCCGCCGCCGCCGACGTTGTTCGCCACCTTCAATGTCGTCCTGACCTTTTTGGTGCCAAGCTTTTCGGCCTCTGTGGCCGCGAGCTGATTTTTTGCTTCGATCGCATTCACCTGGGCCTGGGCGCCCCATTCTTCGCCACTGGCGAATACCGCGAGCAAGCCCGTCAACACGACAGTAGCCGCGGCAAAGTGCTTCAGCATCTTTGGTGAAAGGCCGGGAGAGGCGGTGCGACGTGCCATGGCTCCTCAATTAGTGCGCGAAGGTTAACCGTCGCGTCGCGGGCTATGGTTAGGAACAGGTTGACGGCCGCCGGAGCGAAAGGGGCGCTCCGACGGCCGTCGTTTCTCCTCCCCAGGAGATCTTGGCGGCAGGTCAGGCCGCGAACTGGTTCCCGCGCGGTGTCAGGCCGCGAACTGGTTCATCGTGTTGTCCTTGCCCGCAGCCTTGAGCGCGGCCTCACCGGCGAAGTACTCCTTGTGATCGTCACCGATGTCCGAGCCGGACATGTTCTGGTGCTTCACGCAGGCAATACCCTGGCGGATTTCCTGGCGCTGGACGTTCTTGACGTAGCCAAGCATTCCGGCTTCGCCGAAGTATTCCTTGGCGAGGTTGTCGGTGCTGAGCGCCGCGGTGTGGTACGTCGGCAGCGTGATCAGGTGGTGGAAAATCCCCGCGCGGGCAGCGGCGTCGCGCTGGAAGGTGCGGATCCGTTCATCGGCTTCGGCGGCCAGTTCAGAGCTGTCGTAATCGACGCTCATCAGTTTGGTCCGGTCGTAAGCCGTGACATCCTTGCCTTCCGCAGTCCAAGCATCAAACACTTGCTGGCGGAAGTTCAGCGTCCAGTTGAAGCTGGGCGAGTTGTTATAGACCAGCTTGGCATTGGGAATGACCTCGCGGATCCGGTCGACCATTCCGGCGATCTGCGCAATGTGCGGCTTCTCGGTTTCGATCCACAGCAAGTCGGCGCCGTTCTGCAAAGATGTGATGCAGTCGAGCACGCAGCGGTCTTCGCCGGTGCCGGTGCGGAACTGGTAGAGGTTCGACGGCAGACGCTTGGGACGCAGCAGCTTGCCGTTCCGGCTGATCAGCACGTCGCCGTGGCCGACTTCGCTCACTTCCTCGCAGTCGAGGAACGAATTGTACTGGTCGCCGATATCACCGGCTTCGCGGGTATAGGCGATCTGCTTGGTGAGGCCCGCGCCGAGCGAGTCGGTGCGCGCGACGATGATGCCGTTCTCAACGCCGAGTTCCATGAAAGCGTAACGGATCGCGCGGATCTTCGCGAGGAAGTCCTCGTGCGGCACGGTCACCTTGCCGTCCTGGTGGCCGCATTGCTTTTCGTCCGAGACCTGATTTTCGATCTGCAGCGCGCAGGCGCCGGCCTCGATCATCTTCTTGGCGAGCAGGTAGGTCGCCTCGGCATTGCCGAAACCGGCGTCGATATCGGCGACGATCGGCACGACGTGGGTTTCGTGATTGTCGATCGCGTGTTCGATCGCCTTGGCCTTGACCGCATCGCCTGCGGCACGTGCCGCATCGAGATCGCGGAACATCATGCCGAGTTCACGGGCATCGGCCTGGCGCAGGAAGGTGTAGAGTTCCTCGATAAGCGCCGGAACGCTGGTCTTCTCGTGCATCGACTGGTCGGGCAGCGGCCCGAATTCGCTGCGCAGCGCGGCGATCATCCAGCCTGAGAGATAGAGGTAGCGGCCCTTGGTGGTGCCGAAATGCTTCTTGATCGAGATCAGCTTCTGCTGCCCGATGAAGCCGTGCCAGCAGCCGAGCGACTGGGTGTAATTTGCCGGATCCGCATCATAGGCTGCCATGTCGCGGCGCATGATGTCGGCCGTGTACTTGGCGATATCGAGACCGGTGCGGAAGCGGTTCTGCGCGCGCATCCGGGCGACGGATTCGGCGCTGATCCCATCCCAGCTGGGTTGGCCAGCGATGGTGGTCTCGGTCTGCGCGATTGTGTCGGTGTAAGTCATAAATTGTCTCCAGAGGGAGGGGTTGCCCTTGGAGTAGTCGCAGTTTGCGGGTTCGCGTAACGGAAGTTACAAACTTTCTTGTCCTAATGCGGAGTTTGGGCCAATGTGCATTGCAAAGATGTAAACAAAGTGACAAAACGGATCGATGGTCGATGGTTCTGTCTTAGCTGGCCCCAGCGTGCGCCGATTGCGGCGGCGGGAAGGGCTGACCCAGGCGGCGATGGCGGCGCGATTGGGAATTTCGCCAAGCTATCTGAATCTCGTCGAGCGCAATCAGCGTCCGATTTCGGCGCGCTTGCTTGTGCAACTGGCGGAACGCTTCGATTTCGATCCTCGAAGCCTGCGGCAGGATGAGGCTGTCGGAGGGATCGACGGCCTGCGTCGGCGCCTAGCGGACGAACGCTTTGCCGACCTGGCGATCGACCGTGACGAAATCGCCGAATGGCTCTCGGCGGCGCCACAGGCAGCGCTTGCCTTCGCCCGCCTGTTCGATGCAGGCGGCGGTTCGTCCGCGGGTGTGCGCGAGAGCGATCCGACCGATCTCGTCCGGCGAGAGATCGAACGCTGGCGCAACCATTTCGCCGATCTGGATGTCGCAGCCGAAGTCCTGTCCGACGAACTTCGCCAATCGAGCGCCGACATCGGCGCCGCACTGACTGAACGGCTACGTCAGCGCCACCAGCTTTCGGTGCGGGTCCTGCCTGCCGACGTGATGCCCGACGCGCTGCGCCGGCTCGACCTCCATGCGCGGCAACTCCAGCTGTCGGAGCTCCTCGACCAGTCGTCGCGGAACTTCCAGATCGCGGTGCAACTCGCCATGCTGGAACAGCGGGAAGAAATCGCCGCTCTGGCCGACGGCGCGGGTTTCGCTGATCGTGCGGCCTGGCGCATGTTCCGTCGCCATCTTGCAGGGTACTTCGCCGCGGCGCTGGTCATGCCCTATGGCCGCTTTATGCGCGCCTGCGAAGATACGGGTTATGACCTTGCGATCCTTCAGCGCCGTTTCAACGTGGGTTTCGAACAACTGGCGCACCGGCTGACCACACTCCAGCGCGTCGGTCAGCGCGGCCTGCCATTCTTCATGGCGCGACTTGACCGGGCCGGGCAGTTTTCCAAGCGTTATGCCGGTGCGAGCGGTACGGTCATGCTGGAAACCGGCTCAAGCTGTCCGTTGTGGAACGTGCATCAGGCGTTCGAACGCGCGGGGCGGATCTTCGTCCAGAACGTCGAATTTACCGATGGTTCAGGGCAAGCTTCGCATTTGTTCACGCTGGCAAGAACGGTGCAGGGCAGTGGCGCGCTGGGCAGCGAAGGCGCTCAGTTCGTTGTCGTGCTGGGACTTGACGCTTTGCTGGCAGGGCAATTGGCGCAAGCCCGGGGCGCACTGCTGGGCCGCGGCGATGCGGAGCGAATTGGCCCGGGATGCGCGCTTTGCCATCGCCGGGATTGCACGCAACGCTCGCTTCCACCGCGCGGGACCACGCTGCAATTCGACGAGCGGAGCCGCGGCTTGACGCCATTCCAGTTCGGCAGCTGACCCCGCAAGATGCGTTAACCAAGCGCTGTAAAATTTACCGACATTTCACCTTCGCGGCTTAGGCAGTTTCGCAAGACACCGCTTTGAGGGCCGCGAACGGACAATGATCCGCCTTTTCAAACATTACATCCCCCATGCCGTGATCCTGT
>JBJTMA010000201.1:0-5358 GCA_046063295.1 Novosphingobium sp. | reverse complement strand
GTCAGGTCCTCCGGCCGCACCCCGTCGAGTGCGGAAAGCCGCCCGCCAAGGACGTGGTAGCGCCCGGCGAACAGCCGCGCGCGGTCGAGCGCCCAGAGGTCGGCGACATCCTCGACCACACAGAGCGAACGCTGGTCGCGGCGCGGATCGGCGCAGATTCCGCAAGGGTCCGAGGTATCGACATTGCCGCAGGTCTGGCATTCGACGAGCCCTTCGCGCACCGCACCCAGCGCTTCGAGCAGCTGCACCAGCGCGCCTTCGCGGCGCTTGATCAGCCACAGCACCGCGCGCCGCGCCGAGCGCGGGCCGAGCCCGGGAAGCCGGGAGAGCGCGGAAGTCAGCGTTTCGATCTCTTGCGATGCCATTGCGCCCCAGATAGGGCCGGACCCGAAGAAAGGCAAAGCTAGCGATGCGAACTGTGTTCATGGGCACACCGACCTTTGCGGTGCCGGCGCTGCAGGCATTGGTCGAGGCCGGGCACGATGTGGTCTGCGCCTATACGCAGCCGCCGCGCCCCGCGGGCCGCGGCAAGCAGTTGATGCCATCCCCGGTGCAGATGGAGGCCGAAAAGCTCGGCATCCCGGTGCGCAGCCCGCTCAAATTGCGGGATCTGGAAGCTCAGGCAGACTTTGCCGCGCTCGAAGCAGAAGTGGCGGTGGTTGCGGCCTATGGCCTGATCCTGCCGCAGCCGGTGTTGGATGCACCGCGCCACGGCTGCCTCAACATCCACGCCTCGCTGCTGCCGCGCTGGCGCGGGGCCGCACCGATCCACCGCGCGATCCTGGCCGGCGATCCGGTCACCGGGGTCACGATCATGCAGATGGAAGCCGGGCTCGATACCGGGCCAATGATGGCCGCCGCGCGCACCCCGGTAGAGGACAAGACCACCGGTGAACTGACAGCCGAGCTGGCGGAAATCGGGGCGCGACTGTTGCTCGATGTACTGGCCGACCTGCCAAGTCACCACCCCACCCCGCAACCCGATCTTGGGGTGACATACGCCGCCAAGATCGACAAGACCGAAACCCGGATCGACTGGAACCGCGCCGCCGAACACATCGAACGCCAGGTCCGCGCGTTTGCGCCCGCGCCGGGCGCGTGGTTCGAACTAGACGGCGAGCGCTACCGTATCCTCTCAGCGAAGGTTGTCGCGCGCGAAGGCGCTGCTGGGGCCACGCTGGACGATGAATTGACCATAGCCTGCGGGCACGGTGCGATTGCTCCAACCACTATCCAGCGCGCCGGACGCCCCGCGATGAGCGTCACAGAACTGCTGCGGGGCCGCCCGATACCCGCAGGAACACACCTCACTTGACCCGCTTCGCGCTCGCCTTGGAATTCGACGGAACGCCGTTCATGGGGCTGCAGCGGCAGGCGCATGGGGCCTCGGTGCAGCAGGCTGTCGAAGATGCGGCCAGGCAGGTCACCGGCGAAGCGGTCACGCTTCACGCCGCCGGGCGTACTGATGCGGGGGTCCATGCGCTGGGGATGCGGGTGCATCTCGACATCGCCAAGCCGATCGAGCCGTTCCGCCTGATGGAGGCGCTCAACGCGTTGCTTCGCCCTGCCCCGGTCGCGGTGCTGAACTGCGAGGTGGTTTCGGACGACTGGCACGCGCGGTTTTCGTGCATCGGCCGCGAATATCTGTACCGTATCGCCAATCGCAGGGCGCCGCTCACGCTCGAAGCGAACCGCGCCTGGCTGGTCCCGCAGGCACTCGACGCAGAGGCGATGGACGATGCCGCGCAGGTTCTTGTCGGGCACCACGATTTCACGACGTTCCGCTCGGTCCACTGCCAGGCGGCCAGCCCGGTCAAGACGCTCGACCGGCTCGACGTTCGGCGCGAGGGCGAGCATGTTATGATCGAAACGGCGGCGCGCAGCTTCCTGCACCATCAGGTGCGTTCGATGGTCGGCTGCCTCGCCATGGTCGGCATGGGGCGGTGGAGCAAGGCCGATCTCGCTGCCGCGCTGGAGGCTCGCGACCGGCAGGCGCTTGGTTTCAACGCTCCGCCGCACGGGCTTTATTTCGTCCGCGCGCTTTACCCCGGAGAATGACGCACTAGGTTGCATCTCGAAACACAATCGGGAGACGACCCATGGCATTTACCGGCAAGCAGCTCACCACCCAGCTCGACGCGGACGGCACGCTGACCCTTCAGCTCAACGACAAGACCTGGGAGGATCCCAAACCAGGTCAGGTTCTGATCAAGGTCGAAGCGACCCCAATCAACCCGTCCGACCTTGGCTTGCTGTTTGCCTCGGCAGATACCGACAACGCTGAATATTCGCCCGGCAAGGTCGTCGCCCGCATGCCCGAAAACGCCACCCGCGCGATGAAGGCGCGACACGGCATGGCGATGCCCGCCGGGAATGAGGCTGCCGGCACCGTGGTCGCCGCTGGCGAAGGCGCAGAAAGCCTGATGGGCAAGCGCGTCGCTTGCGTGCCTGGCACTGCCTACGCCAGCTACGCCTATGCCGACGCCGCGATATGCATGCCGGTGGGTGACGACGTGACCCCGGCGCAGGCCGCGTCGAGCTTCGTCAACCCGATGACCGCGCTGGGCTTCGTCGAGACGATGAAGCTCGAAGGCTTCACCGGCATCGTCCATGCCGCCGCCGCCTCGAACCTTGGGCAGATGCTGGTCAAGATTTGCCAGGAAGACAACGTGCCGCTGGTCAACATCGTGCGCAGCGAAGAGCAGGTAAAAATCCTCAAGGACCTTGGCGCGACACACGTGCTCAATATGACCGACGCCGATTTCATGCCCAAGCTGATCGACGCCATCGCCGAGACCAAAGCGATGATCGGCTTCGATCCGATCGGCGGTGGCACCCTCGCCGGGCAGATCCTCACCGCGATGGAAGCCGCTGCCAGCCGCGGCGCGGCGTTCAGTCGCTATGGTTCGAGCGAGGCCAAGAAGGTCTACATCTACGGCGCGCTCGATTTGGGACCGACGATCCTTAACCGCGCCTTCGGCCTCACCTGGGACCTCGCTGGATGGCTGCTCACCCCATTCATGGCCAAGGCCGGAATGGAAGTGGTCGGCCGGATGCGCGCGCGCGTCGCCAAGGACCTGACCACTACTTTCGCGAGCCATTACAAGGCCGAGGTTTCGCTCGAAGGCATGCTGACCAAGGAAGCGGTGAGCGAATACAATGCCCGCCGCACGGGCGAGAAGTATCTCGTCGTTCCCTGAATGCTATGCTTCGGGAACTCCGGACTGGTGAAATCGTTTGAAGGAAGCCGCGCCAGATGGCGCGGCTTTCCGATTTCCAAGGAGGGACCTGCACAATGGCAACCGCCGCAAAAGCCGCCCAATCGACCTTTACCGACACCAAGACGCTGCGCGCCAATGCCCGCAAGAACGTGGAAGACGGTGCGGTAACTGTCAATTTCCCGTCTGACCGCGAGACGATTATTCAGAAGCTCAATGAATCGCTGGCGACCGAGTGGGTTTGTGTGCTGCGCTATATGCGCCATTACCACACCGCAACCGGCCTCGTGTCCGAACCGATCAAGGCCCATTTCCTTGAACACGCCAAAGAGGAACAAGGCCACGCGATGATGCTGGCCGAACGTATCGTCCAGCTTGGCGGCGAGCCCGATCTCAACCCCGATGGCCTGACCAAGAAGAGCCACGCCGAATATCGCGAGGGCAAGACGCTCAAGGAAATGGTCACCGAGGACCTGGTCGCTGAACGCATCGCGATTGAGGCCTACCGCGAGCTCGCGCAATACCTGGCCGAGCGCGATCCAACCACGCGCAAGATGATCGAACACATCTTGGAGCAGGAAGAAGAACATGCCGACGAATTCGCCGATCTGCTCGACGGCTGGGAAGGCGAATAAGCTCTAGCTCTTTTTGAAGTCGCGGAACCAGGCGAGGATCTTGTCGGTTCCGCGGCTTTCGGCGTTGCGCCAGCTGACCGCGTCCTTCTTGCCGTTGAGCACCTTGCCGTCGCCGCGCAGCACGAACATGGCAGGCGTGCTTTTGAGATCCTTGACCCCAAGCTTCCTGACCAGTTCGAGGTTGCGTCCCTCGCCGGTCTGGGGGCGGCCGACGTCGATGAAGGTCACTTCGAAGCGGCTGCCGAATTCGGACTTGAATGCGTCCGACGTGAGCAGCTTGCCCAGCGCGCGGCTGTCGTGGCACCAGTCAGCACCGAACACGATCACCGCCCTGGCATTGTCGCCCCTGGCCTTGGCAAGCGCCTGATCGAACACCTTCGCCGCGTCGGCGTCGACCGGGTAATAGAGCACGCGGGGCTTGTCCGACTGGACCTCGGCCTTGGCTTCGGGCGCGGGCACGGTTGGCGCAGCCTGCCCTGCTCCCAGAGCAAGCAAGGCCGCTGCGATCAGCTTCAGCATCATGCTCCGCCTCCACTCGCCAATGCGAGCAGCACCTTGCCCTGCTTGAGATGATCGACGACGAGGCTTTCAGGGTGGTCGGCACAGGCCTTCTCTGCCGAAGCCCAATCCTTCTCCGAATTTGCGAGCATTTTCTTCAGCGACCCGGCATCTTTCGGCGAAGTTTGCATAACGAAGGCGAGGCCAACCAGCATGCTGTAAAGTTCAGGTTTCTTGCCCGGCGTATCGGCCCAAGCCGTTCGCCACCATGAATTGTCGAGCGTAAACTCCGCGCATTTGTATGTCGCAAGGCTCCGGCTTTGATCGTCGCTCACCCAGCGCCGAAACTCGAAAGGCATCTTGGCGCGCACTTCAGTCGGATTTCCGGCAGCATCGATTGCGGGCGAGAACTTCGCACCGGCAAGCGAGTCCAGCACAGCCTTGTCGAGGATCGCGGAGCGGCTGCTCGAAACGAGCTGGGTATCCTTGATGGCACCATCCGTGCCGATCAGCAGCGAAACCAGTACTGTACCCTGATGCCCTTGGGCCAGGGCTTCTGCGGGATAGACCGGATCGCCTCCGCTGAGCAGCTTGGGTGCGACCTTGACGCGAACGGGTATCGGTTTGGGCTGTTGCCCGCCGATGGGCGCAGCGACTGTATCCTGTGCATGCGCGAATTGCGCAACGCAAAGCGCCAGCAAAGCAGCTGCCGCAGTCCACCTGCGCATCACGCCTTGCCGACCACGCTTTCGGGCAGGTCGGTGCCGAACACCCGCTGGTAATATTCAGCCACCAGCATCCGCTCGGTCTCGTCGCACTTGTTGAGGAACGAGAGGCGGAAGGCGAAGCCGGGGTCCTTGAAGATCGCGGTATTCTGCGCCCAGGTGATCACCGTACGCGGGCTCATCACCGTGCTGATATCGCCGTTGATGAAGCCTTGCCGGGTGAGATCGGCGACCTTGACCATCTGCGCGACCATGTCCGGCGCGGCGCCGCCGGTCTTGGCC
>JBJTMA010000200.1:0-6806 GCA_046063295.1 Novosphingobium sp. | reverse complement strand
GGCGCTGATCGCGCATATCGAGCATGTCGCCAATGTTGCGGGCGAGGACCACGTCGGGATCGGCACCGACAACGGCGTGCTCCCGGTCCAGCTCGACGAGAAATCGAAAAAGGCGATGGACGACTGGACCCTCGAGCGGATCAAGCGCGGCATCGCCGCTCCGGGCGAGGCGGTCGGGGTCTATACCCTGGTCGCCGACTACAACACGATCGACCGCTACCGGCGGCTGGCGGGCGATTTGGCCAAGCGCGGCTGGAGCCAGGCGCGGCTGGAGAAGCTGCTGGGCGGGAATTTCCTGCGGGTTTATCGGGATGCTTGGGGCGGGTAAAGGGAACTAGCTCCAAATTAAACCAAATCCGTCACCCTGAACTTGTTTCAGGGTCCATCGTGCCCCAAACTCCGAGCCATGCGGCAGAAACGCATCCCGTGTGTCTACATCTTGGCAAGCGCACACTACGGCACGCTATACATAGGTGTGACCTCCGACTTGATCGCCCGGCTGTGGCAGCATCGTAACGACGCTCTGCCTGGCTTCACGCGGAAGCATAAAATCCACCGGCTGGTTCACTTTGAGATGTTGGGTGACATGTACACCGCGATCACCCGCGAAAAACAGCTGAAGCGCTGGCACCGGTCGTGGAAAATAAACCTGATCAACGAGGCCAATCCGCATTGGGCCGATCTGGCGGTGGGGTTGGGCTTGCCGCCTGTTGCTCCGAACGTCAGGCACAATGGACCCTGAAACAAGTTCAGGGTGACGGTGAAGTTCAAGGGCATTGTTTGGCAGTCAGGCCAACCCGCCATTTGCTCCCACCGCAAAATGTTCCCCGCGGATGTCCATGACCCAACTTTCGTATCCACTCGAATTGGTGATGATCTCCAAGACAAGCGATTTTGAAAAAAGGAGTCGCAAGTCTCCGGTCCTTTGATCAAGCGCAACGGACTTGATGGTCTCATTGAGCAAGCGCTCATTTGCCTTGGCAATCGCATCGACCGGTGCTTCGAGACCAAACCATTGACAATCATCGCTGTCGGTAACGACAATGTTCTTGCTGTCGATCAGACGCCACTGAGATTCAACGCTGATGTTAGCGTTTGATCCGACATGGATCACCGTGTGGCCGTCGTTCTTCTCGATACTGGCAGACTGTCCCAGCAGCTCTCTTTTAAGATCGCGAAGCCATCGTGATCGGCGATCATGCCGGCGAAAAATCACCCCGCCGCCCTCTTCAGCCCGACCTTAATCAGCGCATCGAGCCCAGCGCCCTCGCCCAGCTCCTCAATCGCCCTTGCCACAGCCAAGGTCGCGACCTGCGGTTTGAAGCCGAGGTTCTGCAGCGCCGAGACCGCATCCGCCGTCACCGATCCGGCGGGCACTGCCGCCAGTGTGGCCCCGCCTGTGCCGGCAACCACTCCGGCCTTGTCTTTCAGTTCGTTGACAATCCGCCCGGCGAGCTTCGGTCCGACCCCTTGCGCCCGCGCAACCATGGCTGCGTCGCCGGCACCGCAGGCGCGCTGCAACTCCTCCACCGACAGCGCCGAAAGCACCGCCAGGGCCATCTTGCTGCCCACCCCCTGCACCGCGGTGAGCAGGCGGAACCACGCGCGTTCCTCGCCGCTGGCGAAGCCGATCAGGCGCATGTCGTTCTCGCTGACTTGCAGCTCGGTATGCACCGTCACCGCATCACCGCGCGTGCCGAGTGCGTCCAGCGTCTTGGCGCTGCAATGCACGAGGTAACCCACCCCGGACACGTCGATCACCGCCCAGTCAGGGCCGAAATCGTCGAAAATGCCGGTGAGCTTGGCGATCATGCGCCTTGCTTGGCACAGCGCGGAATCGGGGGCAATCCCGCGCCGGGCCTCAGCGCGATCAGTACCCCGGAATGGGGATGTTCGCGCCGATCTTGCAGGCCACCGCCGCCGCGCCGACTTCGAGCGCGGTTTCGGGATCGCGGACCGAGGCGGCGACGCGGATCAGGTCGCCGAAGGTCAGCCGGTTGTCGCTGCGGTAATAGCGCGCGGCGTCGGCCAGCCGGTTGACCTGGCTGGTCGAAAGGTGGCCGTGGAGGAATTCGGCGGCGCAGCTCGCCTGGTTGCGATCAAGGCCATAGCGCATCAGCGCGTCCGAAATCTGGTAGCGACTGGCCATGCAGCCGGTAAGCGCCATGCTGGCAACGGCGGCGAGCGAAAGAATCTTGAGTCGTGGTTTCATGAAGGCGACCTCCGAAAGAGAATTGTCGCGGGCTGTATCGGGGTTCAAGTGAACCGCGGCTTGCTAACGTCCGAGCCGCGCTGCGGTTCCTGCAAGGTGCGCATGGGCGATCGCCACCGCCAGCGCATCGGCGGCATCGGCGCCGGCTGGCTGCGCGCCGGGGAGCAGCACCTTGAGCATCGCCTGGACCTGCGCCTTCTCCGCACCGCCGGTGCCGACCACCGCCTGTTTGACCAGCCGCGTCGCATATTCGGCCACCGGCAGCCCGGCCCTCGCCAGAGCGAGCAGGCAGACCCCGCGGGCCTGGCCGAGCTTGAGCGTAGACTGGCCGTTCTGGTTGACGAAGACCTCCTCGACCGCGCCAGCATCGGGGCGGAATTCGGCGATCACCGCAGCCAAGGCCGTATCGATCTCGAGCAGCCGCTGCGCCAGCGGGGCCTTGGCTTCGGTCCTGATCTGGCCGTTGGCGATGTGTTTGAGCCGGTTGCCCTCGGCCTCGATCACCCCCCAGCCGGTACAGGTAAGCGACGGATCGAGGCCAATGATCCGCACGTCAGAGCTTCAGGCCGAGCCGCGGGCCCAGCTGCATCATCGCCAGGTACAACGCGACTGTCAGCAGGCATCCGGCGATAAGTGCGGTCCAGAAGCCGTAGCCGCTGCGCAGCATGTACGGAATCAGCAGGAACATCGGCAGGCTGGGCAGCACGTACCAGAAGGTCGCCCCGGCATGGACCGCCATGTTCTCCGCATCGGGACGCGCGTGCCAGATCAGGATCATGCCGAGCACCGAAACCAGCGGGAGCGATGCAATCAGCGCGCCGAGCGTCGGCAGCCGCTTGCCCACTTCAGAAATGGCCGCGATCAGCGCGCCCGAAAGCAGCGCCTTGGCGACCAACTGCCACATTACTGCAGGCTTTCCAGCACCTCGTCGGGGATTTCGTAGTTGCCCCAGACGGTCTGCACATCGTCGTCTTCGTCGAGCACGTCGATCAGCTTCAGGAGCGTCGCCGCGTCCTCGGCGCCGACTTCGGTCTTGAGGCTGGGTTTCCAGGCAAGCTTGACGCCTGCAGCTTCGCCCAAGGCCTTTTCGAGCTCCTTGGCGACCGGGTGGAGCTGGTCCACCGCCACCCAGATCGAGTGACCGCCGGGGTTCTCGTCGCCATCGCCCATGTCGCTTTCGACATCGTCGGCACCGGCTTCGATCGCGGCTTCGAGCACCTTGTCCTCATCGCCCGCGCTGGCCGGATATTCGATCAGCCCGAGCCGTTCGAAGCCGTGGCTCACCGCGCCCGAGGCACCGAGGTTGCCGCCGTTCTTGGCAAAGGCGGTGCGCACATTGGTGGCGGTGCGGTTGCGGTTGTCGGTCAGCGCCTCGACGATCAGCGCGACCCCGCCCGGGCCGTAGCCTTCGTAGCGCACTTCCTCGTAGTTTTCGGCATCGCCCTTGCTCGCCTTGTCGATCGCGCGCTGGATGTTGTCCTTGGGCATCGACTGCGCCCGCGCCGCCAGAACCGCGGCGCGCAGGCGCGGGTTCATGTCGGGATCGGGCATGCCGAGCTTCGCCGCGACGGTGATTTCGCGGCTGAGCTTGGAGAACTGCGCGGCGCGCTTCTTATCCTGCGCGCCCTTGCGATGCATGATGTTCTTGAACTTGGAATGGCCTGCCATGGATTCTTCGCTTGTTAGGATTGGCGTTTGGCCGCGCCCTAGCGGATGGCAACGCTTGGAGCAATCCGGCGAAACTTTCCGCCTGTCTGCACTCGTCATGCTGAGCCCGTTTCAGCGTCCATCGTGCCGCATATCCGGCAATCGCAATCAAGCGCGGTAAGTGCACCGCATGCAGGCCTAACCGTTGACCACTTCTCCGCCGTTGGGGTGGAGCACCTGGCCCGACATGTAGCTCGAATCCTCGCAGGCAAGAAACAGGAAGGCTGGCGCAACCTCATTGGGCTGGCCGGGCCGCCCCATCGGGGTGTTCTGGCCGAACGTCTTGAGCTTTTCCGGACTCGCACCGCCGCACGGGTTGAGCGGGGTCCAGATCGGGCCCGGGGCAACCGCGTTCACCCGTATGCCGTCCTTGATCAGGTTTTCGGAGAGCGAGCGGGTGAAGGCGGTGATCGCCCCCTTGGTGGCCGAATAGTCGAGCAGCTCGCCCGAGCCTTCGTAATTGGTGATCGAGGTGCAGTTGATGATCGCCGCGCCTTCCGTCAAATGATCGCGCGCGGCCTGGACGAGGTAGAACATTGAAAAGATGTTGGTCTGGAAGGTCCGCTGCAGCTGCTGCGCGGTGATGTCGCGGATGTCCTTGTCGGGATGCTGCTCGCCCGCGTTGTTCACCAGGATGTCGATCCGCCCCCACTTGTCGATAACCGCACCGATCAGGCCCTGCGCGTGTTTCGGATCGCCAAGGTCGCCCGCGGAAAGGAGCGCCTCGCTGCCTTCGGCGGCGATTGCATCGGCGGTGACCCGCGCGTCCTCATGCTCGCACAGGTAGGCCACTGCCACTTTCGCGCCCTCGCGCGCGAACAGCACCGCAACGGCGCGGCCGATGCCGCTGTCGGCGCCAGTGACAATCGCGACCTTGCCGGCGAGACGGCCCGAGCCGGGGTAGCGCGGCTGCCACTGCGGCTTGGGATCGAGCTCCTGCTCGTTCCCCGGCAGCGCGTCTTCATGGATCTGCGGGGTGAAATGGGCCTGGTCGGTCATTGTCGATATCCTTTTGTCGCAACGCTTTACGCGCCGCACAAAGGGACAACCGCCCTGCCCGACTACCGTTCCCGCAGCTCGCCTCAGCCGAGGCCCAGCGCGGCCTTATAGGTATCGAGGATCGCTTCCATCTCGGCGCGGTCGTCGGGCTTCATCTTCCTGAGGCGCACGATCTGGCGCATGATCTTGGCGTCATAGCCAACCGCCTTGGCCTCGCCGTAGACGTCCTTGATATCGTCGGCGATGCCCTTCTTTTCCTCTTCGAGACGCTCGACGCGTTCGATCAGCAGGCGCAGGCGATCATCGGTGGCTTCGGCCATGGGGGTATGCTCCGGGAGTAAAGTGAATCGGTTGACCGCCCGGTAGCGGGGTGCGGAGATTCGGGCAAAGAGAGGGCTGTGGAAATCCCGCTCAGGGGTTTTTCGCCATGCTCTGCGCCATCCGCGCGAGCTGTTCGGGCGTGGCCTCGGTCTGGAACCGTTCCTTCCATTCGCCCGCAGGCATGCCGTGGATCGCTTCGCGCGCGGCCGCCTTGTCCATCGGCGCGCCAGCATCGATGATCCAGTCGGCCAGGCAATTGCGGCAGAAGCCAGCGAGCCCCATCAGCTCGATGTTCTGCGCATCGTGACGGTGGCGCAGGTGCCGCACCAGACGGCGAAAGGCTGCCGCGGCGACCGCATCATCGAGCGCCTCGAGCGCATCGGCGGCATCTACATTCGTATTTTCTGAACAGCTCATCCGGGTTTCCTTGGGCTTTGCGCCGTTCTTTGCCATAGCGCAGGTTCACACGGGAAGAGGTTACAGTGGCAAAACTCGATTTGCGCGGTCGCAAGATCAAGATCCTGGCAACGCTGGGTCCAGCCAGCCGCAGCCCTGAAATGATCGAGAAGCTGCTCCGTGCCGGGGCCGATGCCTTCCGGGTCAACATGAGCCACGGCGATCACGCCACCCATGCCGAGACCATCGCCAACATCCGCGCCATCGAAAAGCAGGTCGGCCGGCCGGTAGCGGTGCTGTGCGACCTGCAGGGTCCCAAGCTTCGCGTGGGCCAGTTCAAGGGGGGTAAGGCGGTGATCCGCCATTCGGGCCATTTCACGCTCGACCGCGATCCCGCGCTCGGTGACGAGAACCGCGTCCAGCTGCCGCATCCCGAACTGTTCGGGATCCTCCAGAAGGGACAGCGGCTGCTGATCGACGACGGCAAGCTGCGCCTCAAGGTGATCGAGGCCGACGAGACCCGCATCCTCTGCTCGGCCGAAGTCGGCGGGGTGATCTCGGACCGCAAGGGGGTCAACGTCCCTGATGCTGTGGTGCCCGTCCCGGCGCTGACCGAAAAGGACCGCCGAGATCTCGCCTTCGCGCTCGAACAGCACGCCGACTGGATCGCGCTGTCGTTCGTCCAGCGCCCCGAAGACGTCGCCGAAGCGCGCAAGCTGATGCGCGGGGCCAATACGGCGCTGATGGCCAAGATCGAAAAGCCCGCCGCGATCGACCGGCTCGACGAGATTATCGAGCTTGCCGACGGAATCATGGTCGCGCGCGGCGATCTCGGCGTCGAGCTCAACCCCGAGGAAGTGCCGCCGCTGCAGAAGCGCATCGTTGCCAGCACGCGGCGCAGCGGCAAACCGGTGGTGGTCGCCACGCAGATGCTCGAATCGATGATCGAGAGCCCCGCCCCGACCCGCGCCGAGGTATCCGATGTCGCCAATGCGGTTTACGACGGGGCCGACGCGGTGATGCTGTCAGCGGAAACCGCCAGCGGCGCCTGGCCGGTCGAGGCGGTGACGATCATGCACCGCATCGCCGCGCAGGTGGAAGCCGATCCGGGTTACGGCGAGCGCGTTCACCTCACCGAAGTGCGCCCCGATGCGACCACCGCCGACGCGCT
>JBJTMA010000199.1:0-14602 GCA_046063295.1 Novosphingobium sp. | reverse complement strand
GCAACCGCTTGCCCCTGCCCATGGCGATCCTGTCGCTCGGCACGCGGCTGGCGGAGGCGCTCAAGGCGGCAGACGCGCTCGATGCGCGCGGGCTATCGACCAGCGTCGCCGATCTGCGCTTTGCCAAGCCGCTCGACGAAGCACTGATCCGCCAGCTGATGGCGAGCCACGAGGTGGTCGTCACGGTAGAAGAAGGCGCGATCGGCGGACTCGGCGCGCATGTGCTGACCATGGCGAGCGACGAAGGCCTGACCGACGCCGGGCTCAAGATCCGCACCCTGCGCCTGCCCGACCTGTTCCAGGACCACGACAGTCCGGAAAAGCAGTACGAAGCTGCCGGTCTCAACGCTGCTGGCATCGTCGATTGCGTGCTCAAGGCGCTGCGTCATAATTCGGCGGGCATCGAAGAGGCGCGGGCTTAACCGCGCGGTGAGCGCTTTGCCCGGGATTCCCGGATGGGCCGCAGCGGCCACTGGATTAGTGGCGCTGCTTGGATTGCTGCTGTTCCTTGGTAACCGCAGCATCGCGAAAGCGCATCGCAAACTGGCGGCAAGGCGCCCGAACTTGTCGCATGCGGAATTCTTGGCGTGGATGACCCCGCAAGTGTCCCTGCACGCGGCACAATACCTTTGGGACAAGACGGCCTTCTACATCGGCCCCTCGCTTACTCCGCATCCGGATGACCACTTGGGCGACGACCTGAAGATCGATGACGACGATTGGTCAATGGACTGGCCCGCCGAATGGGCCCGGATGCAAGGCATCAAACCGCGCGATCTGCCCGACTGGCCTTCTGACTGGCCGCCGACGATCAGGAACTACGGCAAATGGCTATCGATTGGGTCGCTCCAGGCTAGATAAGCCAGCGCCACACCCCCGCCGGCATCATGATCGCCGGGATGTGTGCCCAGGTCGCGGCGAGCCACAGCGCGGCGCCGCCGACCCACGGGATGGCGCCGGCCTTTGCAAAGCCCGCAAGGTTCGGCCAATAGCTGGTGCGGTGTTCCCAGCGGGCCCAGGCTTCGCCCATCAGCACTTCCTTCTTGCGGTCCTGCATGTGCGCGCCGACCAGCGCGAGGAAAGCAATCGCGCCAGCCAGGATCATCACCCGCACCGCCGGACTGACCAGCACGTGGCTCAAACTCCACAGCGCGAAGCTCCACATCATCGGATGCCGCGTGATGAGGAACACGCCCTTGGGGCGATGTTCGGCAAGCGCCTTGGCATTGGGCTGCGGGAGCGCGGGGTTGCCCATGAACGAGCCCACCAGCAGCACCGATGCAGCAAGCATGAGGACCGTGGCGATTGCCCAAGGGACAGTGCCGGACCCATCCCAGGGAAGATCGCCTTGAAGGGGGATGGCGCGAAAGGCGAAGACGATCCAGGCGAAAGTGGCGAGCGAAACCAGCGAATAGACGCCCTGAAACCCTCCGGCACCCAGCGCCTTGACCAAGCCCCTGCGCAAGGGATGCGACATCGCGAAATGGGTGCCGACAAAGGCAAGAACCGCGGCGACGAGATTGGCGTATTCCTGATCCATCGGCTGCCCCTCCCAGAGCTGTTTTATCCGTTACCCTACCATTGATAGGCCTTGGGCAGCGCGCCTTCGCCCGGCTGGCTGTAGCGCTCGCGTAGCCGCGTCTGATGATTGCTGAGCGGCTGCTCGGTGCCGTCGATGAACACGCGGACCACGCCCGAACTTACCTCCAGCGGATCGCCGTCCCAGATAACCACATCGCCAGCGCGCCCAACTCGCAGGCTTCCGAATTTATCGCCCATGCCCATGGCCTCGGCCGGGCCCGAACTAATCGCGGCGAACGCCTGGCCCCAGGTCAGGCCGGTTGCCCCGGGCACCTTGGTCAGCGCAACCAGGTTGCCGGCATATTGCGGAGCATAGCGCGGCTGGTCGCCGAAGTCGCCCAGCGCCACTTTGACCCCGGCGGCTTTCATCCGGCCAACATTGGATTGGGTTGCGCCGAGCTGCTCGAACGAATTCGGCAGATCGGTAAGCGGGGTCGCGAGCACAGGCACCCCGGACTTTGCCAGTTCGGGTGCAACCATCCAGCCCTCGGCCGCGCCGACGATCACCAGATTGAGCGATGGGAACTCGCGCCTAAGACCCAGCACCATGCGAATGTCGGAAGCCCGTTCGACGTGGACGTAAAGCGGCTGCTTGCCCGTTACGACCGGAACCAGCGCGGCCGCATCGCGGCGGGTGAGCAGCACGTCGTCACGGCGCGCCCCTGCGGGCGCGAGCGCGATTTCCTTGGCTTCGCTAAGGGCGTTGAACAGCAGCGCATAGGTCGCCGCACGGCTGCCCCCGGCGCGGCGCGCACCGGTTTCACCCAATTCCACGTACTGGAAAGCACGCGCCGCGGTCACCGCATCGGGATCGGCGCCTAGGTCGATTACGGCGCCCTGCCCACCAAAGATCGAGCTGGTCCCGATCGGGGCGACTGCGGCGCGGGTCACCCCGCCGGCACGGCTGACCTCGATCGGCAGGTCGTTGGGGTTGATTGCCGGGGCGATATCGAGTGCGGCGCTGAACGGGCTTTTGTCCGCATCGCTATCGTTGCTGTCATCGACGGCACCGACATCGACCAGACCAAGGTCGGTAACGGCGACGACCAGGCCGGGTGTCACCCATTTGCCACCGGCGTCGATTGTCTTGACCCCGGCGGGTACCTGCACGCTCGCACCCGCGGCGACCACCTTGCCACCCTGGATGACGACGGTGCCATTGTCGATCGGCCCACTGCCATCGCCGATCACCAGCTTGGCATGGGTTATCGCGATGCTCTGCGCCAAGGCCGGCACAGCAGACAGGTTGAGCGCAGCGGCTGCGAGCAGTGCGGCGCGCTTCACTTGACGTCTCCTTCACCAGGCTGGCCGAGCTCGAAGTCGCTCACCGGACGCAGCTTGCGGTTGCCCGAGTCGTACATCAGCGCACCATCCACCCAGACCTTTTCGGGACGCGAATAGACCGACAGCGGGTTGCCGTTCCACAGCACTACGTCGCCCATCTTGCCCGGCATCAGGCTGCCGGTCATCTTCTCGACGCCGATCGCCTTGGCGGCGTTGAAGGTCAGCCATTTCATCACTTCGGCATCGGGGATGTCGATCCCGATCCGCCGCGCATCGCCCTGCGCCTTGGCGGCCTCCTGATTGAGCCGCTGGATTCCGTTTTCATCATCCGAGTGGATGATCACGCAGGCGCCTGCCTTGTAGAGCAGCCCGGCGTTCTCGGGGATCGCGTCGTAGGCTTCCATCTTGAAGCCCCACCAATCCGACCAGACCGCGGCACAGGTGTCGCTCGCCTTTAAAAGGTCGCCGATCTTGTATGCTTCGACCGCGTGGTGGAACGCGCTGACGTGGTAGCCGAATTCGCGCGACATATCGAGCACCTGCGCCATTTCGTCGGCGCGGTAGCAATGGTTCTGTACGAGGATCGAACCATCGAGCACTCCGGCTAGCGTCTCCATCGCCAGATCGCGGGTCTCAAGTTTTCCGGCATCACGCTTGGCACGGTATTCGCGCGCCTTGATCCAGGTTGCGCGGTCCACCGCGAAGTTGCCCATGCGCGTGCTCGGCATGCGGCCCTTGGATCCATAGACCCGCTTGGGGTTCTCGCCGCAGGCCATCTTCATCCCGTAGGGCGCGCCGGGGAATTTCATCCCTTGCACGGTGCGGGAATAGACGTTCTTGAGCACCACCGAGCGCCCGCCGATGAGGTTGGCCGAGCCGGGGAGGATCTCCAAAGTGGTGATCCCGCCGTTGGCCATTGCGCGGCTGAAGCCGGGGTCCTGCGGCCAGACCGAATGTTCGGCCCAGACCTCCGGCGTGGTGGGCGACGTGGCCTCGTTGCCGTCCGAATGGGCATCGACCGACGGTGTTGGATAGACGCCCAGATGGCTGTGCACGTCGATGATGCCGGGGGTGACGAACTTACCCGTAGCATCGATCCGCGTGTAACCGTCGGGGACTGCCAGGTCGGCTCCGCCCACAGCCACGACCTTGCCATCGGCGATCAGCACCGTGCCGCGCTCAATTCGCCCGCCTTCGCCGTCAAACACCGTGGCGCCGACCAGCGCGGTCGGCGCGCCCGGATAGGCCCGGTAGGTTGAAGGATAGGGGTTCTTGTCGAAATCCCGCGCAGCGATCACCGCGGGGCTGTCGCCCTTCTGGTCCTTGTCCTTGGCGAGACCGGCGCTGCCCGCCCCCGCCGCCAGGGCGGCACCGGCAAGCAGCAGGGCGGACGTGCGCAGCAGGCTCATCCTCACTTGACCCCGTGCATCAGTTTCTTGAGCGGCCACGAAAGCAGCAGCAGCAGGACGCCCAGACCGATCGAGACATAACTGATCTTCGTGAAGACACCGACATAGGTCTGCAGGCTGACGCCCAGGTTGGTAACCTGTCCGCCCACCGTTTCGACACTGGCCTGACCTGCAACAATCCCAGCGACGTACTGCGCGACTGCGATCGACAGGAACCATACCCCCATCATCATACCCACGATCCGGGCCATCGACAGTTTGGTGATCATCGACAGACCGACCGGCGAGATGCACAGTTCGGCGACCGAGTGGATGAAGTAGAGCCCTGCCAGCCAGATCATCCCGACCTTGAAGCTCGAATCGGCGAACTGCGAACCCCAGACCAACAGCAGGAAGCCCAGCCCGACGCCCATCAGGGCGATACCGAATTTTACCGGGATCGAAGGTTCGATGCCGCGCCGCGCCATCGCATTCCACAGTGCCGAGAACACCGGTGCGAGCGCCACGATGAACAGCGCGTTGAAGATCTGCGTCTGCCCCGCCGGCATCACGTAGACATCAGCGCTACCGAAGCCCTTGAGCCGGGCAATGTGCATGCCGACCACTCCTGCCACCGCAATGGCGCCGAAGAACATTCCCATCTTGCGGCGTGACGCGGCTTCCTCCCCGTTGGAGAAGAACCACCAGGCAAGCCAGGCAACTCCGCCGATCAGGGCCGCGAAGAACAGGTAGTAGCTGATCGGTGCTGCACGGAACATGGCGAACAGCGGCCTGGTCCAGCCGATTTCGAGCACGGTGTTGCGCTCGGCGAACAGCGTCAGCGACGATCCCGCCTGTTCGAACAGGGTCCAGAATACCGTGTTGAACACGATCAGCACCATAGCGGCGAGCATCATCTGCGCCTCGACCTTGTTGCCGACCGCAAAGGACCAGATCAGGATGCCGGGGATCGCCACAAGGAAAGTGCCGAACATCAGTTTGCCCATGATCGGCAGGCCCATGAAGTAGGCGATCATGCCGGCGCCGGTCCCGGCTTCCGGAGCGGTGTAATTCATCAGGTTGGTGAACAGGAAATAGATCAGCGGAAGCGCCAGCAGCGCACCGCCGTAAATCAGCCAGTCCTTCTTGGGATCGGCGCCCTCGGGCCGCTCGCCATAGCCCTTGAGGCGTCCGCCATCGAACTGGAACAGCAGCCACGAACAAGTCATGCCGATCGCGGCCAGGCCGAAACCGGCCCACCAGCCGACCGCGTCAGCAAGGATCGGGCAGAAGAATTGCGAGATCAGCGAACCCAGATTGATGCCCATGTAGAAAATCGTGAACCCGGCATCGCGGCGACGATCGCCATCGGCGTAGAGCGAGCCGACGATCGTCGAAATGTTGGGCTTGAAGAAGCCGTTGCCGATCGTGATCAGGCCCAGCCCCAGCAGGAGGATGGTGACGAGCAGCGGATTGCGCTCACCGTCCGATTTGAACTGATCCGAAGTCAGCTTCTTCACTTCGGCGCCATCGGCACCGAGGAGCGAGATCGTCTTGTCTTCGTTGCCCTTGATCGTCACGTCCTGGCCACCGAAGGTCACATGCCGGGCTTCGGTTTCGCCCTTGCCGGTGACGGTCACTTCGTACTTCTGGCCATCGATCGTCGCGAATGGCTTGGCTGCATCGCCTCCGAAACACAGGGTGAAATAGCCGATCGCCATCAGGATCGCGCCGAATTTGACCGATCGCTTGGAGCCGAGGTAGCGGTCCGCGATAAGCCCGCCGATCAGCGGGGTCAGGTAGACCAGCGCGGTGAATCCGCCATAGATCCCGGTGCTGGTGCTGTCGTTGAACAGGAAATGCTTGGCAAGATACAGCGTGAGGATCGCGCGCATGCCGTAATAGCCGAAGCGTTCCCACATCTCCGTGGTAAACAGGCGCTTCAGTTGCGGCGGGTGGCCGAACCATTGACCGCTGCCACTGGGACTTGGATGGATCGTGGTGACATCGGCCGGGACGGCGCCGGGTTCGGCTGCCGCGTCGTCGATCTGGGTGGTCATGGCGGTGTGGAGCTCCCCTCGTATATCTTTGCCTGGCGCCGATTGTGGACCAGCGCGGTATGGCGGGGAGATTAGCGGGCTTTTCCCGCGTGCAAAGCAGAATGTTGCGCGCTTGCGAAACGAGGTTGCGCTCGCCGACTCTAGCCGAAAAAGCTTGTCTGCCCCGCTGTATTATGGCACTGAAGCACTATGCCAGATTCCAGCAAGCCCGTGTACCTCAAGCTGCGCGACCTGATCGCCGCGGCGATCATAGATGGCACCTATTCGGAAGGTTCGATGCTGCCTTCCGTCCGTGCCTTTGCGGCACAACAGGGCGCAAACCCGCTTACTGTGGCCAAGGCATATCAGCAGTTCCAGCTTGACGGGCTGGTTGAAGTACAGCGCGGGGTCGGCATGTTTGTCGCGCGCGGAGCAGCAGATAAGCTGCGCCGGGCAGAGCGCGAGGCGTTCCTCACCAAGGAGTGGCCGGCGCTGGCGCGGCGGATCGAGCGCCTTGGCATCGCGCCAAGCGACCTGCTCACCGAAAAATTATGATCTGACCAAGAATCGCCGATTGCGCTTGCGCAAGGCATTTGGCACACTCCGCGCCGGCGGGAATTCTGAGCAACCGGACTGAGGGGTTTGGGTTGCGAGGTGAACAGGGGCGGGCTTGCATGCGCAACGCCCGGGGAGAAGCGTGTCATGATCCGATCGGAATTGTTGCAGGCACTGTCCCAGGAAAATCCAGGGCTGCGGGTTGAGGAAATAGAGAAGGCGGTCAGCACCTTCTTCGATGAAATTGCAGCCCGGCTGACAGCCGGCGGCCGCGTCGAATTGCGCGGCTTCGGAGCCTTTTCAACGCGTGGCCGTGAAGCCCGCAAAGGTCGCAATCCCCGCACGGGCGAATCCGTCGATGTCCCAGGCAAGAGCGTGCCCTATTTCAAGCCGGGCAAGGAAATGCGGGCAAAGCTGAACAGCGACTAGCCCGGTGCGCAAGTCGCATCCGCAAATTGCTTAGCGCTGCAAGGCAGGGATGGCATTACCTGCCGCAGCGCCGTAAGGCGGCAGTCCGCGCGGACGTGGCGGAATGGTAGACGCCGGGGACTTAAAATCCCCTGGGCCTTGCTCGTGTGGGTTCGAGTCCCACCGTCCGCACCAGCTTCTCCGCGCGATCAGGCGGGTTTGAACAGCATCGCATCACCGTCCATGCAATAGCGCTTGCCGGTGGGCTTGGGGCCGTCGTTGAATACGTGGCCCAAATGTCCGCCGCAGCGGGCGCAGTGGACCTCGGTTCGGGGGTATCCTGTTTCCCAGTCAGTGCTGGTGCCGATCGCCCCTGGCAGCGGCTGCCAGAAGCTTGGCCAACCAGTGCCGCTGTCGAACTTGGTTGCGCTCGAATAGAGCGGGTTGCCGTCGGCGGCGCAGACGAAGGTCCCTTTGCGGTGTTCTTCCAGCAGCGGCGAAGTGAATGGCCGCTCGGTGCCCTTCTGGCGCAGGATGTAGTACTGCTTCGGTGTCAGCCGGCGTTTCCATTCGGCATCGGAGAAGTGCACAGGATAGGCCTTGGCCTCGGCCCGGCCAGAGCCGCAGGCGGCAAGCACCGCGCTGGCAGTGCCGGCGGCAAACAGGCGCAGGATCGAACGGCGATTGGTTTGAGCGGTCATGCTTGGCTCCTTTGCCGCTATATACGTCGGCGCGGACCCGAAAGTTGCAGGCCGCCTCAGAATTTCTCGAGTGTCACGCCAAGATGGCGGAAGCCGTGGACGAAGTTCGCCCGCACGCGCTCAACCTTGCCGGTCACATTCGCGCGCATACGCCGCTTGTGCATTTCTTCCAGCAGGATCTTCAACTGCAGCTCGGCCAGCCGCGCGCCGACGCAGCGGTGGATGCCGTAGCCGAAGGCGACATGCCGCCGGGCATTCTCGCGCCGCAGGTCGAGCTGGTCGGGATTGGCAAACACCTCTTCGTCGCGGTTGCCCGAGATATACCAAAGGATGACCTTGTCGCCGGCCTTGATCTCGTTACCGAACAGTTCGGTGTCCTGCGTTGCAGTCCGGCGCATGTGCGCCAGCGGGGTCTGGAACCGGATCATCTCCTGCACCGCGTTAGGGATCACCGATGGATCGCTTTCGAACACCGCGCGCTGCTCGGGGAAAGTGTGCAGCCCGTGAATGATGCCCGACATGGTGTTGCGGGTGGTGTCGTTGCCGCCGACGATCAGCAGGATCAGGTTGCCCATGAATTCCTGCGGGCTCATTTCCTTCATCGCATCCGAATGGATCATCATCGAGATGAGATCGCGGCTTGGCGCCTTGCCCATCCGGTCGAACCAAAGGCTCTGGAAGTACTTGGCCATCTCGCCGAAGATCTCCCAGCGGGTCTCCTGCAGTTCGCGCGCCAGGCCCAATTCGACGTCGCCGGCCCAGTCGGACCAGAAGGTCAGGAGGTGGCGGTCTTCCCATGGGAAACCGAACAGGATCGCAAGCATGCCGGTGGTCAGTTCGATCGAGACCTTTTCGACCCAGTCGAACTCCTCGCCAAAGGGCAGGGTATCGAGCGTTGCCGCGGTCCGCTGGCGCACTTCGGTGGCGAGATACTCGATCTCGGCCGGGGTAAAGGCCGGGGCGACGGTACGGCGCTGGCCGGTATGCTCAGGGCGATCCATCGCGATGAACATCGGCAGGCGGCGTTCCTGCAGTTCTTCGGGGGTGATGTCCTTGGGCGGCTCGCCGATCGTGATCCCGCCCTTGTCCCACGAGGATGAGAACAGTTCAGGTAGCGCCTCGACATGCTGGATCGCCTTGACCGTAGTGACGTTCCAGAAATCTCCATAGGGCGTACCGGTGACCTTGTTGACCGGGGCCTTCTTGCGCATCTCGGCAAAGATCGGCTGCCAGCGGTCCTCGACATAGATGTCCGAGCGCGAAACGTCCCACGGGTGGGTGTGGACCGGCAATTCCTGGCGATGGTCCTTCAGCCAGCCTTCGAAAGCCTCGCTCGCGGTGGGCGAGGTGCGGTATTTGAACTGCTCGGGTGCGCTAGCCTGGGTTGCCATGATGCGAATCTCTCCTGTCGTGCGCATTTTGGAATGCGTTTCGACAAAAGACTTATCCTGCCCGGCTTACCCAAATGTCAATAGCGCCTCGGCGAACTGCATAGCGCGCGGGTCAGGTGCTGACCGCGGGTTTTCGCCGCCACCAGCTGCGTTTCGCTTGCTGCGGACCGCTTTGCATCACCCGCTTGCGGAACAGCGCCGCACCCATCCGGACGAGCACACTCACACAGACTAGCTGCCAGCCGATCGCGAGCGCGTGAGGCCACATCGCACTGTCCTGCGCGGCGTGAGCGAGCATCGTGAAAGGCGAGGAAAACGGAATGATCATCGCCGCCTTTTCGATCCAGGTGCCGGGCTGGGCCATGGCGAAGCTCGCAAAGAAGAAGTTGAGCAGCTGGAGCATGGTTACCGGCATCGACAGCGTCTGCACCTCGCGCACCGTTGTCGCCATCGAACCGATCGCAAGGAACAGCGAGCCAAGGATCAGGTAGCCAAGCGAAAAGTAGACGATGCCCAGGCCAATGAAAGTCGGCCAGCCCACTGCAGGGGCTGGATAGTCACCCAGGCTGTGTCCAGCCGATAGCCATACGGCCCCGCCAAACAGTGCCCAGACGGAAATCCCCACCATCGAAACTGCGAGCATGGCGAACAGCTTGCCAAGGAATACCGCATCCATCGGAATCGCAGCGGCAAGCACTTCGATTATCTTGTTGCCCTTTTCCTCGACCAGATTCGAAAGCACCATGCCGGCAAGGATCATCATCAGCAGGAACAAGACCGTCTGCCCGATTTGAGCGGTGACCATCTGCCCCCGGGTCTGGTCGGCACGGGTGGTCGCGATCCCCGAAAGCTCCACTTGCGGGAAGGTGCTTGGCGCCTGACCGAGGGCTTGCGCTGCAAGCAGGCCAACGCGGCCTTGCCACGCCTCGATCCTGTCGTTCGAACCGGTCAGCACCGGATGACCCGGCGTGCCAGTGACGATCGCGGCAAGGTTCGCCTTGTTGCCCTTCATCGCCGCAACCGGATCGAAGGCCTCACCAGGCTGCAATTCCCGCACGACAATCAGGTCGGGCATGTTCGACCCAAGCTGTTCGGCAAGCGAGTGCCCGGCCCTGACCATCCGGGCGGTATCCGCAGAGCTCATCGCGATGCCCAGCACAGGGCGGGCCGCGTGTTCTTCCACCCGCTGGCCGATCGTTCCCGCGAGCGTGCCGACCAGCAGCGGGAACAGCGGGCCAAGCAGGAAGAAGATGAAACTGCGCGACCACAGGATCGCCACGAAATCCCGCCGCGCGATTACATAGGCTGCGGCAAGGGTCGAAAGGCGTCCGCTGCGCCGAGTGTTTGTCATCGCCGCGGCTCCTCGCTCTTTTCCTCGGCCAGGGCCTTTGCCGCCGCCTCGCCCGCTATGGCGACGAAGGCATCGTGCAGTCCGGCGCGTTCGATCGACAATGACAGGATGCCTGCCTCGCCCTCTATCAGTGCGCGAAGAAGCGGCTCGATTCCGCTTTCGGGAAGCGAGAAAAACCAGAAGTTGCCTTCGTGGCGGGCGTCGGCGGGCAGGGCACTGCGCCAGGTGCCATCTTGAGCGCGGGTTTCAAGCCGAACCTGCGGACGGATCCGGTCTCGCGCGACGTCGACGGGTCCAGCGAAGGGCACCTTGCCCCCCGCGATGATTGCCACCTCGTCGCACAGCCGCTCAGCATGGGCGATGACGTGGGTGGAGAAGATCACGGTGGTCCCCTTGGCGGCGAGCGCCCTGATCATCTTTTCGAGCTTGCCCTGGTTGAGCGCATCAAGACCCGAGAAAGGCTCGTCGAACACAACCAGACGCGGTTCGTGCACCAAGGTGCCGAGCAGCTGGACCTGCTGCGCCATGCCCTTAGACAGCTGCCGGATCGTGCGCTCGATCGCGTAGCCCAGGCCGTGTTCTTCGAGCAGCGCCTTGCCCCGCGCGCGTCCCTCTTTGAGCGGCAACCCGCGAAGCGCGCCAAGAAACGCGATCGCCTCGTAGGTTTTCATCGCCGGATAGAGGCCGCGCTCTTCGGGCAGGTACCCGATCGTGTGGGCAACTTCGTGCGGGCGGTCATGGCCCATGATCCGGCGGATGCCGCTGTCGGGGTCGATAATGCCCAGCAGCATGCGCAGCGTCGTAGTCTTGCCCGCGCCGTTTGGACCAAGGATGCCGTAAATCGAGCCTTCTGGAACGGTCAGGTCCACGCCGTCCACCGCGGTGAAGCCTTCGAAACGCTTCACCAGGCCGCGCGCCTCGATCGCCAGCGGGCGGTTCCCCGCGGTTGGCGCGTTGCTCGGCATCTGCCATTCCCCTAGCTTCATCCAGATGCCGTTATGGCGCCGCCATGAACAGGAGCAACAGCAAGTTTGGTTAACGCCGCGGAAATCGAAGCCTTAAAGCACGATTTGAAGGATGAGGCCGCGCGGCTGGGCTTCGCCGCCTGCGGATTTGCGCCCGCGCGCGAGGACGCGCTCGTTGCCGAGCGGTTTGAACAATGGCTCGGTGAAGGCAACCATGGTTCGATGGCGTGGATGGCCGAGCGCGCCGCTCACCGACGCAGCCCGCAAGGCTTGTGGGACGAGGCGCGGAGCGTGGTCGCACTGGGGATGAGCTATGCCCCGGCAAGCGATCCGTTGGCCTTGGCCGACACGCCGGACCGCGCGCGCATATCGGTCTACGCGCAGGGCAAGGACTACCACGACGTGGTCAAGAAGGCGCTCAAGGCGCTGGCGCGGTGGCTGGTGGCCGAGGCCGAACGGCGAGGCCTTGGCGAGACACAGGTCAAGGTTTTCGTAGATACCGCACCGGTCATGGAGAAGCCCCTGGGGCAAGCGGCCGGGCTGGGGTGGCAGGGCAAGCATACCAACCTGGTCAGCCGGGAACATGGTTCGTGGCTGTTTCTGGGGGCGATCTTCACCACGATCGCATTCCCACCCGATGCGGCGTCGGGCGGCCATTGCGGATCGTGCAACGCCTGCCAGGTCGCGTGTCCCACCGACGCTTTCCCTGCGCCTTACCGTCTCGATGCGCGGCGATGCATTTCGTATCTTACGATCGAACACAAAGGCCCGGTGGACAAGGAGTTGCGCGCGGCACTGGGCAATCGCATCTACGGTTGCGACGATTGCCTCGCGGTGTGCCCGTGGAACAAGTTCGCGAACGAGGCTGCGGCGATGCAGGCTTTTGTGCCCCGCGCCGAACTGACTGCGCCCCGGCTCGCCGAACTGCTGGCGCTCGACGATGCCGGCTTCCGCGCGCTGTTTTCCGGTTCGCCCATCAAGCGGATCGGGCGCAACCGGTTCGTACGCAATTGCCTCTATGCTGCGGGCAACAGCGGCGATGCCGCGCTGCGAGAGCAGGTGTCCGCGCTTCTCGGTGATCCCGACGCGGTGGTGGCAGATGCGGCGCGCTGGGCGCTGGACCGGTTGTCCTAGCGTCCCAGCAGGTTGCGTGCCTGGCTGGCAATCTGTGCAAGCATGGCGGGAGCCACCGGCATCGCGCCCTGTGCCCGCGTAATCACCATGCGGAACTGCGCGATCGCCTGGGCCTGGCTTTCCGCCCATGCCTGCACCGCCTGCGCTGCCTGCTTGCCGCCGCGGCGGTGCAGGAAGTCCAGACGCATCTGCTGGAAACCGCGGGCGAGGCCGTTGATGAGCAAGCGCTCCCACGGATCCGACGGGCTCATCCGGGCGGCAGTCTGCTGAGCCCAATCAAGCCCCAGCCGTGCGCCAAGATCGCTGAAGGCCTCGGTCAGGTGGCGGGCGCCCAGCTTCTGCTCGCGGGCCAGACTGGCAAGGCCGATCGCGCCGTCCATGTCGAACAGCTTCGCCACTGCCGAGGCGAGCGAGGCAGGTGCGCCAGCAGCGGCCAGGCGGTGGATCATCGCTGCCGAAGCCGAACGACCTTCGCCCGCCATCAGCGCGGCGGTGTCATGCGACAGGTCCTTGACCCCGGCGGCAAGGTCGGCGACCACCTTCGAAGGTATGAGCGTGCCACCGCCGACACGGAGTATGTCGGCGATATGGTCCGACATTGCTGCTGCCGCGCAGTCGAACAGGACAATGCGCGCGCCTTCACTCATCGCCTCGGTCTCGATCCGCTGCCACAGCGGGCCCATGTTGAGCAGCCGTTCGGCAGCAACGAATGCCGCGGCGACCTGCGCCAGGGTGGCGCCTTCCTCTTCGGCGAGCTCGTAGGGATGGATCACGCCAAGGCGGTTGATCATCCGGTTGGTGAGCTTGGTCGCGATGATTTCGCGGCGCAGCCTGTGCGCGAGGATGTCGGCTTCGAACTTCCCGCGCATTGGTTTCGGGAAAGCGGCCAGCAGGTCGGTGGCCAGGCCCGGATCATCGGGCAGCGCCGATGCTTCCAGCGCTTCCTGCATCGCCAGCTTGGCGCACGAGAGCAGCACCGCAAGCTCGGGCCGGGTCAGCCCGTGGCCGTCCTGAGCGCGGCGCAGCAGCACATCGGCTTCAGCGAGGCCTTCGGTCTTGCGGTCAAGCTGGCCCAAGGCTTCGAGCCGCTCGATCAGGTGAAGCTGCGCGGGAACCGCCTTGGCCCCGCCGGCCTGTGCGATCGACAGGCCGAGCGCCTGGAGACGGTTGTCCTCGAGCACCAGCTCGGCAACCTCGTCGGTCATCTTCTGCAGCAGTTTGACCCGTGCGGTTTCGGTCAGCCGGCCGTCGCGTTTTGCGCTGGCCAGCGCGATCTTGATGTTGACCTCGTTGTCCGAGCAATCGACCCCGGCCGAATTGTCGATGAAGTCGGTGTTGATCCGCCCGCCGTGGAGCGCGAATTCGATCCTTCCGGCCTGCGTGGTGCCAAGGTTGGCGCCTTCGCCGACGACCTTGACCCGAAGGTCCGCGCCATCGACCCGCAGTGCGTCGTTGGCCGGATCGCCGACCTGGACGTTGTTTTCGGCAGAACTCTTTACGTAAGTGCCGATGCCGCCAAACCACAGGAGGTCCGCCTCTGCCTTGAGGATCGCGGTGATCAGGCTGTCGGGGTCGATCGTCGCGGCTTCGATGCCCAGCATCGCGCGCACTTCCTTCGAAAGCGGAATTTCCTTGAGGCTTCTCGCGAAGACCCCGCCGCCCTTGCTGATCAGCTTCTTGTCGTAATCGTCCCAGCTCGAACGCGGCAGAGCGAACATCCGCGCGCGTTCTTTCCAGCTCTTCATCCCGTCGGGATCGGGGTCGAGGAAGATGTGACGGTGGTCGAAGGCGGCGACGACCTTCAG
>JBJTMA010000027.1:0-11598 GCA_046063295.1 Novosphingobium sp. | reverse complement strand
CGCGCGGGCCGTGATTGCCGGGGAGCCACTGCGGGAACAACAGGGTCAGCTCGCTCTTGCCCGGCGCGACCGGGATGGTTTCGGTGACCCGGTAGATCCCGCGGGTCACGTCGGTCGCATCGATGTTCAGCCCCAGCGTACCGCCGGGATAGGGCGCATCGACGGCATCGGGTACATTGTGCGCCAGCGGAACCGCGACGGGAGCGGAATTGGCGGCGAGGAGTGCGGGCGCGGCGAGCGCAAGCGCGATAGCAGAGAGGATCGACCCTGTTGTCTTGTTCATGGGCAGGGTTTGTGCCGTCTGATCAGGTGTGTTGCAACTACGCTGGTCGATTGGAGTCGGCCGCACGAAGACCCTTCACCTTGCGCCCAAGGCAGACTAAGCGCGCTTGCCATGAGCACACCGCAAGCCATCCGTGGGACCCAGGACATTTTCGGCGCCGATGCCGAGGCTTTCGCGCACGTGGTCGAAGTGTTCGAACGGGTGCGCAAGCTCTACCGCTTTCGCCGGATCGAAATGCCGGTGTTCGAAAAGACCGAGGTGTTTTCGCGATCGATCGGCGAAACGACCGATGTCGTTTCTAAGGAAATGTATTCGTTCGAGGATCGCGGCGGAGAATCGCTGACCCTGCGGCCCGAATTCACTGCCGGGATCGCCCGTGCCTACCTGACCAACGGCTGGCAGCAGCATGCGCCGCTGAAAGTCGCCACCCACGGCCCGCTGTTCCGCTACGAGCGCCCGCAAAAAGGCCGCTACCGCCAGTTTCACCAGCTCGATGCCGAGATCATCGGTGCGGCCGAACCGCAGGCCGATGTCGAATTGCTGGTGCTCGCCGACCAGCTGCTCAAGGAACTGGGTATTGCCGATGGGGTGACGCTGCAGCTTAACACACTTGGCGATGCCGACAGCCGCGAGGCCTGGCGCGCCGCGCTGGTCGAATACTTCCGCGCCGTGAAGGGCGAACTTTCGGAAGACTCGCAGGACCGCCTCGAACGCAATCCGCTGCGCATCCTCGACAGCAAGGACCCGCGCGACAAGGCGTTCGTGGCGGACGCGCCGAAGATCGACGATTTCCTCTCAGGCGAGGCGCAGGACTTCTTCGGCAAGGTCACTTCGGCGCTCGATGCCGCAGGCGTCGAATGGACCCGCGCGCCAAGCCTGGTCCGCGGCCTCGACTACTACCGCCACACCGCGTTCGAATTCGTAACCGACCGGCTGGGCGCGCAAGGCACCGTGCTCGGCGGCGGGCGCTATGACGGGCTGATGGAAAGCTTGGGCGGCCCGTTCACGCCCGCGGTTGGCTGGGCCGCGGGGATTGAGCGGCTGGCGATGTTGGTGGGTGAATCAAAATTGAGCGGCCCCGATGCCATTGTCGTGGCCGAAAATTCAGCGCGCGAAACCGATGCACTTGGATTGGTTACGGAGCTTCGTCGCGCTGGGGTGGACGCGGAACTAGTTGCCACTGGAAGCGCCAAGAAGCGGTTTGACCGCGCCAGGAAGATGGACCCTGCAATTTTGATCTCGCTCGATATTCGCGACGGAGTTCCTTCCCATTCAGCGAAGCCATATCGCGAAACGCTGAAACGCGATCAGATCGTCGCAATATTTAATCGCCAAACCAAAGCCTGATGTCCGTCTCCGACGCTCGCCTCGCTCAAATCGCTGCCCGCTTCGCCGAGATCGAGGCGCGGCTCGCTTCGGGTACGCTTGAGGGCAAGGACTTCGTCGCCGCGAGCCGCGACTTTGCCGAGCTGGAGCCGGTCGCCAGGATCGCCGCCGAGGTCACCGCGATGCGTGGCGAATTGGCCAGCCTCGCCGAAATCGACGATCCCGAAATGCGCGAGCTGGCCGAGGAGGAAATCGCCAAGCTCAAGGCCGAACTTCCCGCTGCGGAACACGCACTCGCCGTTGCCATGCTGCCGCGCGACAGCGCCGACAGCCGCTCGGCCATGCTCGAAGTGCGCGCCGGGACCGGGGGCGACGAGGCCGCGCTGTTCGCCGCCGACCTACTCCGGATGTACGAGCGCTACGCCGCCGACCGCGGCTGGCGTTTCGAACTGGTCAGCGCCAATACCAGCGATATCGGCGGGTTCAAGGAGGCCGTGGCCGAAGTGAACGGCAACGGCGTGTTCGCCAAATTGAAGTTCGAAAGCGGCGTCCACCGCGTCCAGCGCGTGCCGGTGACTGAGAGCGGCGGGCGCATCCACACCTCGGCGGCGACCGTGGCGGTGCTGCCCGAGCCCGATGAGGTCGATGTCCAGATCAACGACAACGACCTCAAGATCGATGTCTACCGGGCGAGCGGCGCGGGCGGGCAGCACGTCAACACCAACGATTCGGCGGTGCGGATCACGCACCTGCCGACGGGCACCGTGGTCACCTGCCAGGACGGCCGCAGCCAGCACAAGAACAAGGAAAAGGCGATGCAGGTCCTCCGCGCCCGCCTGTTCGAAGCGCAGCGAGATGCGGTGCAAGGCGCCGAGGCCGAAGCGCGCAAGGCGATGGTCGGCTCGGGCGACCGCTCCGAAAGGATCCGCACTTACAACTTCCCGCAAGGCCGGGTGACCGATCACCGGATCAACCTGACCCTGCACCGACTGCCCGAAGTGCTCGAAGGACCGGGCCTCGGCGAAATGATCGACGCGCTGATCGCCGAGGACGAGGCCAAGCGGCTCGCGGCGCTGGGCGAGTGAGCCATACCGTCGCCGAAGCGATCCGCGCCGCAACCGAGCGGATTGGTCCCGGATCCGATACGGCGCGGCTCGACGCCGAACTGCTGATGGCCGAGGCGCTCGACTGCACGCGCTCGGAATTGTTCCTGCGGCGGATGCGTGACCCTGCGCCTGCGAGCTATGCGGCACTGGTCGAACGCCGCGCCGCGCACGAACCGGTCGCCTACATCCGCGGCTATCAGGAGTTTTTCGGGCTCGGCTTCCAGGTCACCCCCGACGTGCTGATTCCCCGCGGCGATAGCGAGGTACTGGTTGAGGCAGCCCTTGCCGCGAAACCCGAAGCGCGCCGCGTGCTCGACCTTGGGACCGGATCGGGGGCGCTGCTTCTGGCGCTGCTGAGCGAACTGCCCGAAGCCCAAGGAATGGGTATAGATCGGTCGGTCGCGGCGCTGACGGTCGCCACCGCCAATGCCCGCGCGCTGGGGCTGGCTGAGCGCACGCGGCTCGAACGGCGGGATTGGACCAATGCTGGGTGGCGCGACGATCTTGGCCGGTTCGATGCGATCCTGTGCAATCCGCCATACGTCGAAGACGATGCTGACCTTGCACCCTCGGTTCGATCGTTCGAGCCGCCCGGGGCTCTGTTTGCCGGAGCCGACGGGCTTGAAGATCACCGCCTGCTCATGCCCGAGCTTCCCGCGCTGCTAGCACCCGGCGGCATTGCGCTGGTCGAGATCGGCCACCGTCAAGCCGAGGCGGTGAGCGCGCTGGCAGCCGAAGCCGGGATGGAAGCGCTGCTGCACCGGGACCTTGGCAATCGCCCACGCGCGCTGGAGCTCAAGATTTCGCTTGGCAAAGGCCCTGCCAGCGCCTAAATCAAATGCAGGCCAGCGCTGGTCCGCTCAGGCGAGACCCGCAGGCCAACTCCAGCATTTGCATGCGAAGCGGCAAGCAACGCCCCTACGGTTCAGCAGATGTCGGACCCACGACGCGCAAAGGGCGCCCGTGGCACTGGGTCGCAACCATGTCTCTGGAACACCGGACAGGTTGACGGATTAGGGAAGAGTACCCCTTGAATAACAACAACAGCAATCGCGGTAACAACAACCGGCGGCGCGGCCGCGGCAATCGCCAGGGTGGCGGTGGCGGCGGACAGCAGCTCAACCGGATTGACAGCCGGGCGCGCGGCAATGCTCCGCAGCTGCTCGAGAAATACCGCAAGCTGGCGCAGGACGCGCACCTCAACGGTGACCGCGTGCAGGCAGAATATTACCTGCAGTTCGCTGACCATTATTTCCGCGTGACCGCCGACAGTCGCCTTCGCCAGGAAGAGCAGCGCAGTCGCGGTGGCGAGCGCTGGGAAGGTGGCGCGGGTGAGGAAGGCGGCGACGACAGCGATTTTTCGGCTGACGGCGATTTCCCGAATTTCGACACGCGTTTTGAGCAGCCCAGCTTCAACCGCCCCCAGCGCGAAGACCGTCCGCAGCGGGAAGATCGTCCCCAGCGGGAGGATCGCCCGCGTCAGCAGAGCGAGCAGCGTGAGCAGCGGCAGCGCGATTTCAATCGCGGCGCCGAGGACGAAGGCGTTGTCGAAGCCGATCAGGCTGAAGCCGAAACACAAGGCAATCCGTACGAGCCTGCGGACAATCCGTTTGTCAGGGATCGCGGCCGCGGCGGACTGAAGCCGCGCCGCCCCGCGCGCGGACAACAGGACGAAGCTGCGGAAGCCGAGCTCAACCAGACGGGCCTGGACCCGGCTTCACTGCCCCCCGCGATTGCGGCGGTGCGTGTTTCGGAGCCCGGCGAGGGCGAGGTTGAAGCCAAGCCGCGCCGCGGCCGCCCGCGCAAGAAGCCGCTTGATGGCGATGCCGGCGAAGCGCTCGAAACGGTTGGCTAACCAGCCCGCTTGCCCCGGCTGCTTGCCCTTGCCCTGAACTATCCGCGGCTGGCAGCCTTGCTGCTGGGCGCCGGATCTGCCTTTGGATTTGAGCCCTGGGGTCTGTGGGCGATTGCGCTGCTGGCAATAGCCGGCCTGTGCGGGCTGGTGCAGCGCGCGCCGACCCGCAAGGCCTCGGCTTGGCTCGGTTGGAGCTTCGGGCTCGGCCAGTTCGCGATAGGCCTCAACTGGATCGCCACCGCCTTCACTTACCAGGCCGCGATGCCCTATTGGCTGGGCTGGGTGGCAGTGGTGCTCCTCGCCATCTATCTTGGGGTCTATCCCGCGCTGGCGACCTTGGCCGCGTGGCACGCTCGCTCTAGCAGGGCTGGGTTCATACTGGCGCTTGCCGGCAGCTGGATCCTGTTCGAATGGCTGCGCGGTTGGGTGTTCACCGGCTTCCCGTGGAACCCGCAAGGTGCGGTGCTGCTCGGAACTTTCGAGCATCCAGGGGCAGCACGGGCCCTCCCCTGGCTGGGAACTTTTGCGCTTTCCGGGGTTGCGGTATTGCTCGCGGGATTTTGGTGGGCGGGCCTTTCCAGCTTCCGCAGTGATCGGCGCGCTGCGATCCTGCTTGCATTGCCGCTTCTGGTGCAGGTCGGACCAACATTGTTTCCGCCCAAGCAGGATCGGCCAAGCAAGGTCCCCTTCGCGCTGGTCCAGCCGAATATACCCCAGGCCGAACTCAACGATCCGGCAAGGTTTCCGCAAAATTTCGCGCGACTTGCCCAGCTTGTGCCGCCCGTCGGACCCGCTCCCGGCGCGCTGCTCCTGTGGCCGGAATCCGGAGTTTCGGACTATCTTCGTGATGGGTATCCGCCAGACTATTACCTCGACACGATCGACAATAATGCCGCGGCAGCTCGTGCTCGCCTTGGTAGGCTGATCCAGCCGGGCCGGCTGCTGCTGACCGGCACTGTCGATCTCAATTTCAGCGCCGGCCAGCCCATCGGGGCGCGGAACTCGGTAACTGCGGTCGAAGGCGACGGGCAGCTTACGGCGAGTTATAGCAAGGCCCACCTGGTGCCCTACGGTGAATACTTGCCGATGCGTGCGATGCTGACTCCACTTGGCCTCAATCGGCTGGTGCCGGGTGATTTCGATTTCCTTCCAGGCCCGGGCCCCCAGACGCTCGACCTTGGCAGGCACGGCAAGGCAGGGGTTCAGATCTGCTACGAAATTGTCTTCCCGGGCAAAGTGCTCGACGCAAAAAATCGTCCCGATTACCTGTTCAATCCCTCCAACGACGGCTGGTTCGGCAGCTGGGGTCCCCCGCAGCATCTGGCCCAGGCGCGGATGCGGGCCTTGGAAGAGGGCATGCCTGTCCTTCGCTCAACCACCACGGGGATCAGCGCCGTTATCGATGCCAACGGTGTGGTCCGCCAATCGGTCCCATCGCAGGCGGCCGGGCTGCTGATGGGACTGATCCCATCTGCGCACACGCCCACGCTGTTTTCGGCGTGGGGCAATGTGCTTTCGCTTGGCTGGGCAATGCTTCTTCTTGTCCTGTCACTGGTTGCACTGCGGCGCGTTGGCCGGTAGGACGCCCGACATAAAGCTTTCTTTATATCGGACTTCCTCCTTCCTACGGGTTCCCCATGCGCAACACCTTCCTGTTCACTTCCGAAAGCGTCTCCGAAGGTCATCCCGACAAGGTTTCCGACCAGACTTCGGATACGATCGTCGACCTGTTCCTGGGCATCGATCCCGAGGCGCGAATCGCCTGTGAGACGCTGACCACCACCCAGCTGGTGGTCCTCGCCGGAGAAATACGAGGCCGGGGGATTTATGAGAACGGTGCATGGGCCGCCGGCATCCCTGAAAAGGTTGAAGCCGCGGTGCGTGAAACGGTGAAGCGGATCGGCTATGAACAGGCCGGCTTCCACTGGGACGAATTCCGCTTCGAGAATAACCTGCACGGCCAGTCGGCGCATATCGCGCAGGGCGTGGATGCGGGCGAAAACAAGGATGAAGGCGCGGGCGATCAGGGCATCATGTTCGGCTATGCCAGCGATGAAACCCCCGACCTGATGCCGGCGACGCTCGATTACAGCCACAAAATCCTTGAACGCATGGCGGCCGATCGCAAGAGCGGCGCCGCGCCATTTCTTGAACCCGATGCGAAGAGCCAGGTCACCCTGCGGTATGCCAACGAGCGTCCGGTCGAAGCGACCGCGATCGTCGTTTCAACCCAGCATGCGCCTGACTATTACTGGCACAACGGCGAGGGAGACGAAGCCAAGTACAAGGTCCTGCGCGATTATGTGAAGGGCGTGATCGCCGATGTTCTTCCGGCTGAATTGCTTACCGAAAACACCGTCTATCACATCAATCCGACCGGCTGCTTCGAGATCGGTGGACCCGATGGCGACGCTGGCCTGACCGGGCGCAAGATCATCGTCGACACTTATGGCGGGGCCGCGCCGCATGGCGGCGGCGCGTTCAGCGGCAAGGATCCGACAAAGGTCGACCGTTCAGCCGCCTACATCACCCGCTACCTCGCCAAGAACGTTGTCGCAGCAGGTCTCGCACGTCGCTGTACGATCCAGATCGCTTATGCGATCGGAGTGGCCGAGCCGCTTTCGCTTTACGTTGACCTCCACGGGACCGGCAATGGCGCCACCGAGGGTCAGCTGGAGAGCATCCTGCCCGGTTTGGTCGAGCTGACCCCACGCGGCATTCGTACGCACCTGGGACTTAACAAGCCGATCTACCAGCCGACCGCAGCCTATGGGCACTTCGGCCGGAAGCCCGAAGGCAATCTGTTCCCGTGGGAAAAGACCGACCTTGTTGGCCCGCTCAAAGCTGCACTGGGCTGATTCGAGCCATGGCAATGTACCGGCCGGTTCACGTCATTCGACTGTCTTGGCCGGTTGAGACGCGGACGTTTGCTGGACTGCTAAGCGGCAACTCTGACGCGCTCGATGCTGATCCGCTGTTGGCTCGGTTCCTGGCCATTCTGCGTAAGGATTCCGCGCTTGGCGACTTTGGACTCTATCGCTCGGTTGCGGAGATAGCGCCGAGCTGGGAAATCTTTACCCCAGGACAGGGCGCTAAGCCGACCCTTGGCCATGCCGGGACAGCGGAGACATCCACTAACGTCATGGTGACGGTTCATGTTTCTGCCGATTGCCCCGCCGATGAACTTGATCGCATCCTTGACTGCCTGGTCCGCGAGCACCCGTGGGAAGTGCCGGTGATCGAAGTTAGCGAAGCGAGGCTGCTGGTGCGCAGCGATCAGGCGGTGCGATAATCCGCAGTGATCATGCCGGCGGCGGCCAGCTCCGCCTCGTGGCTCTGTTCTCGCCAGGTTTCGCTCAGCGCTTCGTCTTCCCACTGGCGCATCGCCGGATGTGCGAGCACGTGGTCTACCCAGTCTTGCCCGGCTCCGACATCGAGCCCGTAGGTCCGGATGCGGAAGGCGACGGGTGCATAGAAGGCATCGGCAGCGCTGAACTGCGCCCCGGTCAGCCACGGTCCGCCAAACCGGCTCAACCCGCCTTCAAGGATTTCACGCACACGCTGGACATTGCGGTGCAAACCTTCGCTCATCGGTTTGGGATTAACCCGGACACCGACGTTCATTGTGCAATCGTTCCGCAAATGGCCAAACCCGCCGTGCATCTCGGCTACCGCACCTTGTGCAAATATCCGGGCTTCCTCGTCGCTCGGCCAGATGCCCGCGTGGCGTTCGGCAAGATAGAGCGCGATCGCCAGCGAATCAGCAATCCGGCGCGACCCGTCGATCAGCAGCGGGACTTGCCCTGTCGGCGAAAAGGCCCGGAAATCCTCGTAATTGTCCGGCTTGGCGAACGGTTCGAGACGGTCTTCGAAAGGGATCGCCAGGGCCTTCATCAACACCCAGGGACGCAGGCTCCAGCTTGAATAGTTCCGGTTGGCGGTAATCAGGGTGTAGGTCATGCCGCGACCTTAAGCCGTGCGCTGCTTGCGTTCAATGCGCGGGTGCGACCTCGTCGGGCCAGCGAGCCATCCGCTCGCGTCCCGAATCCAGGAACAGGGCCGGCAGCTTCGCAAGCATCAGTATCTTGTGGATGCACCAGTCAGCGGCGCGTTCGTTCCACTTGGCGGTGGCCCGTCCCTGTCGCTCGAGCCAGCGCTGGTAAGGGAGAAAGTGATCGGGTTCGTCCTTATGCACAATCTGGAAGATGCGCTTGAGGATCGGATCCGACATGATCAGCTTGTTCTTGAGAATGATCTCCACCTGCGCGTAGCCGCGCTGCTCCGTCAGCATGATCACTCGGCACAGCCGTTCGAATTCGCCCGGTTCGGCGACGATTTCGCCGGTATCGAGTTCATCGATCGAGCAGCGGAATACCCACTGGATGAAGCGGTCGATATGGCCCACTCCGGTATCGACCTCGAATGGCATGCGTCCCTGACGTTCGAACCAGCGGCGGAACATCACGTAATGCTTGCGCTCGTCCTCACGATGCTTGGCGATTTCATCCTGGAACTCGAGATCGTCGGGGCAGCGCTGCCGCACTGCTTCCAGCACCCGGTCGAGCGAAGTGTAGCCGCGATATTCGTTGTAGATGTAGATCGACCCGAGAACATCGAGGTAGCGTTCGCGAAAAGCGGCCCGGAAACTCAAATTCTTACTCCATCGATGCGGCAAGCCCCATGACCGCATTCGCGAAGTCTTCGCGAAAATCCTGAACGACCCCGCGCGCCGAACGCACCTGATCGATCAGGCCGACGCCTTGACCCACGAAGTACGAAACGAGTTCGCGCGCCTCATGGTTCCCGCCGATCACAGCCTTTTCGATTTTCTGGAAGCTGGGCTCGGAGACCATGCCCATGAGCGGCATCGGCAGGGCACCGGGCCCGCCGGGTGCGTCCCACGCCTCGTGCCACGCGGTCCTGAGCTGGCGCGCGGGCTTGCCGGTCCGGCTTTTCGAGCGCACGGTATCGCGACTGCGCGCGGCAATCATCTTGTCGCGGAAGGCCTCGCTGGTTTCGCTCTCGGTAGTGGCGAGCCAGACCGAGCCGGTCCACGCACCTTCAGCGCCCGCAGCCATCATCCCCGCCATCTGCGCACCGGTCATGATCCCGCCAGCTGCGAGCACCGGCACCTTGTACCCTGCCCCGGCGAGTGCGCGCACCACTTCCGGGATCAGCACCAGCGTGGAAACCTCGCCGCAGTGCCCGCCGGCCTCGGTGCCCTGCGCTACGATGATGTCGACGCCCGCCGCAGCCTGGCGCAGCGCATGCTCCTTTGCGCCGACCAGCGCCGCGACCGGGACACCACGCTTCTTGCCCTCCTCGATCATCTTCGGCGGCGCGATGCCCAGTGCGTTCGCAATCAGGCGGATCGGATGGCGGAAAGCCACATCCATCTGGGCATAGCCGTTTTCGGGCGTGATCCCGGCGCGGCCTTCATAGCGGACCACTTCGTCGGGCGAGACCGCCACGCCGTACTGTCCGAGGAGGTCCGCGGTGAACTTGCGGTGTTCCTCCGAGATTGCCGCGGCGCGCTGCTCGTTGCTCGAGAAGTCGGCGACGCGCGGATCGATCGTTTCGGGCACCAGCACGTCGACACCGTAGGGCGCACCGTCGATATGCGCGTCGATCCAGGCGAGCTCTTCCTCAAGCTGGTCCGGAGTGAAGCGCGTTGCGCCCAGCACCCCGAAGCCGCCGGCCTTGCTTACCGCCACCACCACATCACGGCAGTGGCTGAACGCAAACAGTGGAAACTCGCACCCGGTCAGCCGGCACACTTCGTTGTTCATATATCTCTCCCGATCGGGAGCGATGATGGAACGCGCGAAGCCGCGCCGCAAGTCAGCTGATGTAGTGCGCCGTGGTCTTGGCCGCGACATCCTCGGCGCTTACCCCAGGCGCAAGCTCGATCAGCTTGAACGGGCTTGCGTGATCATCGCGTTTGAAAACCGCGAGGTCGGTGATCACCATATCGACCACGTTCCTGCCGGTCAGGGGCAGGGTACAGGCCGGGATGAACTTCGAGCTGCCGTCCTTGGCGCAGTGTTCCATCACCACGATAATCTTCTTGACCCCGGCGACGAGATCCATCGCCCCGCCCATACCCTTGATCATCTTGCCAGGGACCATCCAGTTGGCGATGTCACCGTTCTCGGCCACTTCCATCGCGCCGAGCACGGTAAGGTCGATCTTGCCACCGCGGATCATCGCGAAGCTTTGCGCAGAATCGAAATAGGCCGAATGTGGCAGCTCGCTGATCGTCTGCTTGCCGGCGTTGATCAGATCTGCGTCAACCTGATCCTCGGTGGGGAAAGGGCCGATCCCGAGCATGCCGTTCTCGCTCTGCAGCGTCACCGTCATGCCTGCGGGCACGTGGTTCGCCACCAATGTCGGGATGCCGATGCCCAGGTTGACATAATAGCCGTCGCGAAGTTCCTGCGCGGCGCGGGCGGCCATCTGGTCGCGGCTCCAGCCCTTTGCGATGTGATCGTGCGTGGTCATCAGCCGACATCCGTGGTGCGAGTGGTGCGGAATTCGATCTTCTTGTCATAGGGCGCGCCCATGATGAGGCGCTGGACGTAGACCCCAGGGAGGTGGATGCAGTCGGGATCGAGACTGCCGACCGGCACGATCTCTTCCACCTCGACCACGCAGATCTTGCCGCAGGTCGCCGCGGGCTGGTTGAAATTGCGTGCGGTCTTGCGGAACACCACGTTGCCGGTTTCGTCGGCCTTCCATGCCTTGACCAGCGCAAGGTCGGCGAAGATGCCGCGTTCGAGGACATATTCCTCGCCGTCGAAGACCTTCGTTTCCTTGCCCTCGGCCACCAGGGTGCCGACCCCGGTCTTGGTATAGAACCCCGGAATGCCCGCCCCGCCCGCGCGCATTCGCTCGGCGAGCGTGCCCTGCGGGCAGAATTCAACCTCAAGCTCGCCCGAAAGGTACTGCCGCTCGAACTCCTTGTTCTCACCCACGTAGCTCGAAACCATCTTCTTGACCTGATGCGTGCGCAGCAGCTTGCCGATGCC
>JBJTMA010000198.1:0-2700 GCA_046063295.1 Novosphingobium sp. | reverse complement strand
ATCGACGCGGTCGGCGCGATCGCCATCTTGCAGCTGAAGCGCTGCATCACGCCCATGTCGGCAGCGTCGGGGCAGGCGCCCCGTTCCTGCGCGAGCAGCAGGCTGGCCTCGTCGGCCTTGGCCGCGACGTGCTTGAACATCTTCATGTTCAGCGCCTTGGCCATCGCGCTTTCGAAGGCGACGCCCTTCTTCTGCAGATAGGAATGGAAGCCCATCACCCCCATGCCGACCGAGCGTTCGCGCGCCGCAGAATACTTGGCGCGGGCCATTTCGTCCGGGGCGCGGTCGATATAGTCCTGCAGCACGTTGTCGAGGAAGCGCAGCACGTCCTCGATAAAGCGGTCGTCGCCGTTCCACTCTTCCCAGGTTTCCAGGTTGAGGCTGGAAAGGCAGCACACCGCGGTGCGATCGTTGCCCAGATGGTCCTTGCCGGTCGGCAGGGTGATCTCGCTGCACAGGTTCGAGGTCGAGACCTTGAGCCCCAGATCGCGGTGATGCTTGGGCATCATCCGGTTCACCGTGTCGGAGAAGACGATGTAGGGTTCGCCCGTGGCGAGCCGGGTTTCGACCAGCTTCTGGAACAGCGCGCGCGCATCGACCGTGCCGCGCACCGAGCCGTCCTTGGGCGACTTGAGGTTGAACTCGGCCCCGTCGCGCACCGCTTCCATGAAATCGTCGGTCAGCAGCACGCCGTGGTGCAGGTTGAGCGCCTTCCGGTTGAAGTCGCCCGACGGCTTGCGGATCTCGAGGAACTCCTCGATCTCCGGATGCGAGATGTCGAGGTAGCAGGCCGCCGAGCCGCGGCGCAGCGAGCCCTGCGAAATCGCCCGGGTGAGCGAATCCATCACCCGCACGAAGGGGATGATCCCGCTGGTCTTGCCGTTGAGGCCGACCGGCTCACCAATCCCGCGCACGTTGCCCCAGTACGTGCCGATCCCGCCGCCGCGCGAGGCGAGCCAGACGTTCTCGTTCCAGGTGCCGACGATGCCTTCGAGGCTGTCCGAGACCGAATTGAGATAGCAGCTGATCGGCAGGCCGCGATTGGTACCGCCGTTCGATAGCACCGGGGTGGCCGGCATGAACCACAGGCGGCTGACGTAATCGTAAAGCCGCTGGGCGTGCGCCTCGTCATCGGCATAGGCCACAGCGACGCGGGCGAAGAGATCCTGATAGCGTTCGCCCGGCAGAAGGTAGCGATCGTCAAGCGTTTCCTTGCCGAAATCGGTCAGCAGCGCATCGCGGGCATGATCGACCTCGACCACGAAGCGGCGTTCGTGAATCGCCTTGCTGTCGTCCGCCGGCTTGGCCGCGGCCTTGACCATTTCGCCCATGGCCCCGGCCAGCGCATCCGCGCCCAGCTTTTCAACCAGGTCCGCCGAACCCGCATCCGTCTTGTCCGTCATTGCCACCGCCGGGCGCGTGCCCGCCTCCTTCTTGCTCTGTGAGGGAGCATCCGTGCTGGCGGTTACCGATTCATCCAGCGCTGCTTCAACCTCGGCCATGCTCGGCTCGTCTCCGTTCCTGAAATCCACCTTTGCCCCCGTCTTTCCATATCCCTGCGCGCCTGGCCAAAGCCGGCGCGTTTGTTCCACATGTGTTCGAATCGGAGGCGCGCCGCCGATCCTACCAGACCGGAAGAACGAAACGAGAAAAACTTATCCCCATTCGTTCCCCAGACCGGTCCCGGACAGCGCCGTAATCAAGGCCCGAATCCCGCCCTGCGCGAAAACCGCGCGACAGCGGATGAATCTAAGTCTTGAGCCCCCCGGCATGCCGGACCACTATCTATAGTGCCTAAGGTGGACTCGGGCGCAAGAGGGTAAATCGGCCGCTAACACTGTTTGCCGCGCCGCGGACTCGTCTGGCGTAACCGTGTTATGCAGCGACGCGCGGGAAAAGCGGCACTCGTGCGCGGTGCAAGAGTCAAAGTGAATCTGTGAAAAAAAATATGTCCGTGAACAGGTGCTCCTGGGCGTTGACACGGATAGAATCGGACTTGGAAATTTTGTTGCAGTCTGCCGGCGAAATTCGCTTGCCTGGGGCTGCGCCTTGCTGCTTGATACCACTAAGACACCCGCGCACTTGCCGCCGGGAATCGAGCACGAAAGGACGGGATCCATGTTCAACATCATCGGCGCCATCGTCAGCGGCCTGATCATCGGTGCAATGGCGCGTTTCTTCTATCCTGGCGCGGTCGACATGGGCTGGGGCCTGACCATGCTGCTGGGCATCGGCGGATCGCTGCTCGCCGGGCTGATTACCACCCGCGGCAAGATCGGCGAAGGATTCAACCGCGCGGGATGCCTGGCCTCGGTGGTCGGCGCGATGGCGCTGATCTTCCTGGGCCGGATGATGGGTTGGCATTGAGCGCCGCCGCACCGCGCGAACGCCCGGAGATCCTCGAAGCCGATCCGGCCCGGCGGACCGCGCTGGTTGCCACTCTCGCCCGCGCCTTTGCCGACGATCCGGCGATGTGCTGGATATTTCCCGACCGCGCCGAGCGGATCAAGCGCCTGCCGCGGCTGTTCACGGTCCTGGTCGATGAGGAGTTCGAGGCGGGCTGGACGCTCGCTTCACCTGGGTGCGAGGCGGTGACGCTGTGGCGCGGCCACGAAGCGGTGCACGCGGGGATCTGGGACACGATCCGGGGCTTGCCATCCTACTTTGGCGCGCTGGGCCGGCATCTGCCGCGCGCCCTTG
>JBJTMA010000197.1:0-28578 GCA_046063295.1 Novosphingobium sp. | reverse complement strand
CATCGCATAGCGATCGATCGCATATTCGATCTTGATCGGCGCATAAGCGTAGAAATGCCCGAACCCGCCACCGATGAACGGGGCGCTGCCCATCTGCCACATCAGCCAGCTCAGCGTCTCGGCGCGGCCCTTCGCGTCGGTCGGGATGAAGGCGCCGAACTTCTCGGCAAGGTGCAGCAGCATGGCGCCGCTTTCGAACAGGCGGATCGGCTCTGGCCCCGAAAGGTCGAGCAGCGCGGGGATCTTCGAATTAGGATTGATCGCCACGAAGTCCGATCCGAACTGGTCGCCTTCGCCGATGTTGATCAGCCATGCATCGTATTCCGCGCCCGAGTGACCCGCGGCGAGCAGCTCCTCGAACATGATCGTCACCTTCATGCCGTTCGGCGTGCCGAGCGAGTAGAGCTGGAACGGATGCTTGCCGCGCGGCAGTGTCTGCTCCTTCTGCGCGCCCGAAGTCGGCCGGTTGATCGCTGCGAACCGCCCGCCGTTCTCCTTGTTCCAGGTCCAGACTGCGGGCGGGGTGTATTCGGTGTCGGACATGGGGAGGCCTTTCGCTGACGGTAGGTGGCAAACCGCAACGTAAGAGGCGCGGGAGGCATTGCAAGCGCGGGTCTGAAATTGCGTGATTGACAACATCGCGAAAATATCTGAAATTTCTGTCATGACAGAAATGAATGACGAGTCGGGCGATCTCCATCCTGCAGTGCAGGAATTCGTGCTGCGCTGGGGCGAACTTGGCGCGCAGTGGGGAGTGAACAGGTCGGTGGCGCAGATCCAGGCGCTGCTGCTGCTGAGCGAGCGCCCGCTGACCGCCGAGGATATTGCTGCGGCGCTGGGCATGGCGCGTTCGAACGTTTCGAACAGCCTGCGCGAACTCCTGACCTGGAAGCTCATCCAGCGGGTCAGCGTGCTGGGCGACCGCCGCGACTTCTACGAGGCCGAGACCGACATGTGGCAGATGGCAAGCAAGGTCGCCCAAGGCCGCAAGGAGCGCGAGATCGACCCGATGGTCCGGGCGATCGACGGCGCGATGGCGCGGTTGGGCGATGGGCCGGCGCTATCCCCGATCGTGCGCGGGCGTCTCGGCGAAATGCACGGTTTCATCCACACGGTCGAAGGCTGGTACCGCGAAATGCTCGATGTGCCGCCCACGCAGATAATGCGGTTGATCAAGTTGGGCCGGAAGGTTGTCGGCCTGCTGCGCTTCGTGGGCGGCAAGGGCGGCGACAAGGATTGAGGGGGGTGTCATGCAGGGGCTGGCCAGAAAACACGCGCCGCAATTCGAAACCGATCCCGCGCTAGGCGATCTGCGGTTTCGCGGCCTGCTGGGTCCCGCTGCTTGGGAGCGGCTCCCGGCCGCGGTGCGCAATCGCTTTTCCAAGCGCTATGCGCCCGGCCAGTCGATAACCTATGCCGGGATCATCCGCGATTGCCGGATGAGCGTGGCGGGCTGGCTGCTTGCACAGGCTTGCCGGCTGGTCGGTGCGCCGCTGCCCCTCGAACGCGGCGGGGGGCAGGCTGCGGTAGTCACGGTGACCGAGCATGGGCCGAGCGGCGGACAGGTGTGGACGCGGGTCTATGCGCGCCGCGGCGGTTTCCCGCAGGTGATCCATAGCGCCAAGCAATTCGCCGGGCCTACCGGGCTGGAGGAGTACCTGGGGCTGGGCCTGTCTGTCGCTCTGCGGGTCGAAGCGACCGATCAGGCGATCCGCTTCATCGGCGATCACTACTTTCTGCGCATGGGCAATCGCCGGCTGCGCCTGCCGCGCTGGTTGTCTCCCGGAGTGCTGACGATCGACCATATCGATCACGGTAAGGGCGCCTTCGCTTTCGTGCTCGATCTTGCGCATCCGCTGCTGGGCGAACTCATCCACCAACTCGGCGAGTTTCACGACACGTGAGCCAGCCGAAGGTACTGCTCATCGGCGGGTACGGCGGGTTCGGTGCGCGGCTGGCGCGGCGGCTCGCGGGCGACGGCTGGGCCGTTCTCGTCGCCGGGCGCAATCCGGCCAAGGCCCAGGCCTTCGCGGCGAACCTGCCGAACGCGAAAGGTCTGGCAGCAGACCGCCGGCACGACCTGACCGGACTTTTCCGGCAAATGCGCCCGCTGTTGGTGATCGATGCCGCGGGTCCGTTTCAGGATAGCGACTACCGCGTGGTCGAAGCCTGCATTGCTGCAGGCTGCAACTATCTCGATCTCGCCGATGCGCGCGACTTCGTGTGCGGGATCGGCGTTCTCGATGACGCGGCTCGCAAGGCAGGGGTTGCGGTGATCACCGGCGCATCGAGCGTCCCGGCGCTGTCGGGGGCCGTGGTCCGCGCGCTTGCCGCAGGGTTCGACCGGCTCGAGACAATCGAACTGGCGATCAGCGCCTCGGATCGGGCGGTCGCAGGGGCTTCGGTTTCGGAGGCGATACTCGCCTATGCCGGCAAGCCGATCGAGATGCGGCGCGGCGGGCGATGGCAGTCGGTGGCCGGTTGGAGCGAGGTGCGGCGGATCGACTACCGCGTGACCGGAGCCGAGCACCTGTCGCGCAGCGTGGCCCTGGTCGATGTTCCCGATCTGGCGATCCTGCCCGCGGCCTATCCCGAAGTAAAATCGGTGACCTTCCGTGCCGGCCCGGAATATTCCTTCCAGGTGCGGGCGCTGTGGCTGGCCAGCTGGCTGGTGCGCCTGGGGATTGTGCGATCGCTGGTCGGCCTCGCGCGCTGGGTCGCGCCGATGCAGCGACTAACCGCGCGCTGGTGCAGCGATCGCTCGGCAATGTCTGTGCGGATCGGCGGCAGCCACGGGGGGCGAGCGGCAGAGGCTGGCTGGACTTTGATCGCCGAACGGGGCGACGGGCCGGAAATCCCGACTCTGGCAGCCCAGTTGTTCGCCAGGCGCATCCGCGATGGACTGGTGCAACCCGGCGCGCGTCACGCCGGATCGGATCTCGATCTCGAGGACTTCAGTCCGCTCTTCGCAGAAATTGCCGTGGTGACCGAGCTGGTCAGCCCAGCCTAACCACCCAGCCGTGCGGATCCGGAGCCTCGCCGCGCTGGATCGCGGTGAGGCGGGCCTTGAGCTTGCCGGTAAGCTGGCCCGGGCCGCCGCTGCCCACAGTGAACTCGCCCGAGTGATCGGCGACCTTGCCGACCGGGGTAACCACCGCCGCGGTGCCGCAGGCGAACACTTCGACCAGATCGCCCGAAGCCGCATCGGCGCGCCACTGGTCGAGGCTGTAGCGGTCCTCACGCACGGTAAGGCCCTCGTCGCGGGCCAGCGCGATAAGGCTGTCGCGGGTGACGCCGGGAAGGATCGTGCCGGTTAGCGGGGGCGTGTTGAGGCTGCCGTCGGCGTGGACGAAGAACAGGTTCATGCCGCCAAGTTCCTCAACCCATTTGTGTTCGGCTGCGTCAAGGAACAGCACCTGGTCGTGGCCGAGCGAGAAAGCTTCCTTGGTCGGCACCAGGCTCGCGGCATAGTTGCCGCCGCACTTGGCCGCTCCGGTGCCTCCCGGGGCCGCACGGGTGTAGTCCGAAACCCAGATCGACACCGCAGGCGCCCCGCTCTTGAAATAATTGCCTGCCGGGCTGGCGATGACCACGAACTTGTACTGCTTGGCCGGCCGCACGCCAAGGAAGGCCTCGGTCGCGATCATGAACGGGCGCAGGTAGAGCGAGCCGCCCTCGACCGTGGGGAACCAGTCAGCATCGACTGCGACCAGTTCCTCGATCGCCTGGATGAACAGGTCTTCGGGGAGCTGGGGCATCGCCAGCCGGTCAGCCGAGGCATTGAGCCGCCGCGCGTTGGCCTCGGGCCGGAACAGTGCCATCGAGCCATCGGGATGGCGGTAGGCCTTGAGCCCTTCAAAGATCTCCTGCGCGTAGTGCAGCACCGAGGCGGCGGGATCGAGCGGGATGGGGCCATAGGGCACGACTGCAGCGTCGTGCCAGCCCCCTTTGCCATCAGCGCCCTCGGTCCAGTCGATGGTCACCATGTGGTCGGTGAAGGCATTGCCGAAACCGGGGTCCGCGAGCACCGCAGCGCGCACCTCTGCCGAGCGCGGAGCGGGGTTCAGCGTGCGCGCGAATTTCGTGCGCGGTTCAGCCAGAGTTGCCATCGAATCCAATCCTTCAAACCAGACATCATCGACTTGAACGAAAATTGCGCGTTGTGCAAGTGCGATGCAATAAAATGAAAGTGTCTATTTCTGATAACAACATACGCTCGTTTGGAGGATTCTCCAAACGCGAAGGGCTATACCGGCGTAACCGGGTTGCCCCCGAAGCTCCCGCAGGGCAAATGAGAAGGGCCACACCGGCGTAACCGGTTGGCCCCCGAAGCCCCCGGCAGGGCACAAATGAGAAGGGCCACACCGGCGTAACCGGGTGGCCCTTCGCATGGTCAGCGGCCGGAAGAGCCGCTCACGAAACCTCTATCGCCAAGTGATCAGCGATAATGCTCCATGAAACGGGTTACCGACCTCCCTGCTGAACCATGAGACATCGGTCACCTCCTTTCGCGCTGTTTAGCCATTTGCCGACCCACCTGGGATCGACCGGAGCGAAAGGCGGGGATCGCGCTTCCGTCCTTGGGGTAAGATGTGAGTCATTCCGGGCCGCAAGACAAGTCTTGCACTAAAAAAAATTGCTGTCAGAATCAGAACCTTCGGGCCTGCGTCGGGCAGGGCGCGAAGTTCTCCACATCATCTGCAGTCCTCGATGACCCGGCTGATCTCGGGCCAGCTCGGCAGGTAAAGCGGCACCATGCCGGCGACCTCGATCGTGAAACGCCCGCGCGAGAACGCGATCTGGTCAAGTAGCGGGTCGCGCGCGGTCAGGCGAAGACCGATCCAGCCGGGCCTGCTTGCCGCGGGATCGCTCGACAGCGTGCGGATCCCGAAGGTGCTGCGCACGGTAACCGGAACGGGCCCGGCGGCGGTTCCGGCGCGTGCCAGGGTCACGCTACGGCTGGAAACGTCGCACGTCAGCATGGCGACTGGTGCGCCGCTCATTCCGAAACTTGCTTGCGAATTTCCGCCCGCCATCTTCCAGCTCCAGTCGCCCGCGGTTTGCGGGGCATCGCGCCAGTCGCGTGGAGGCGGGGTAGGAGCCGGACGCGGCGCCGGAACCGGCGACGGGACCGGCACAGGGACTGGTTGCGGCTGCGGCTTGGGCACGGCGGCGCAGGCCGCAAGCGTGGCGGCAAGGGCGGCTGCGCCAAGCTGTCTGAAGGTCCGGTCGATTGCCATGGCCGCGCTTCTATGGAAGGAGGCGGCGCGATGAGCAAGCAGGCCAAGGCGCGCGCCGATCAGTTGCTAGTGGAACGCGGCCTCGCCGAAAGCCGCACCCGCGCGCAGGCGCTCATCCTTGCTGGCGCGGTATTCTCGGGCGAGACAAAGATTGCCAAGGCCGGACAAACGCTGGCCGCCGATGCCCCGCTCGAAGTGCGCGGACGCGACCACCCGTGGGTTTCGCGCGGCGGGATCAAGCTGGCGCATGCGCTCGATCATTTCGGGCTGGATCCATCAGGCGTGACTGCGATGGACATCGGCAGCTCAACCGGGGGTTTCACCGACGTGCTGCTGAGCCGCGGCGCGGAGCATGTGTTCGCAGTCGATTCGGGCACTAACCAGCTAGCGTGGAAGCTGCGGCAGGACCCGCGCGTCACCGTGCTCGAACAGACCAGCGCGCGGATCCTTACCATTGCGCAGATCGACCGGCCTTGCGCCTGGGTGGTTTGCGACGCCAGTTTCATTTCGCTCGCCAAGGTCCTGGAAGTGCCGCTGAAATTGGCAGCCCCTGCCGCCACGCTCGTCGCGCTGATCAAGCCCCAGTTCGAAGTCGGCAGAGGGGAAGTGGGCAAGGGCGGGGTGGTCCGCGATGCAGCCCTGCACAAACGGGTCTGCGAAGAGGTGCGCGGCTGGCTCACCGAAATCGGCTGGCAGGTCCGCGGCCTTACCGAAAGCCCGATCAAGGGCCCGGAAGGAAATGTGGAATTCCTGATCTGGGCGACCCGCGGCTGAGGCAAACCATTGCACCGCGCGGTTCGTGCCGCCACAGTCTGGCTTCGGTCGCACTACGATTCGAGGATAATTGATGACTGAGCTGGCGTCTCCGGGCCAATTGCGCGCTTCATTCCTGCGCTGGTCGCTGTTCATCGTGCCGCTGGTATTGTTCCTCGGATTCTTCTCCGGGCAGCTGGCCGGCAGCGGTCCGGGCAATCCGTGGTTCGACGACCTGGTCAAGCCGGCAATCTATCCGCCGCCGCAGGCTTTCGGGATCGTCTGGTCGATACTCTACGTGATGATCGGCTTCGCGCTGGTGCTGGTGATTACCGCGCGCGGTGCTGCAGGGCGCAGCGCGGCGATCGGCGCATTTGTCGTCCAGTTGGCGCTCAACCTCGCCTGGTCACCGCTGTTCTTCGGTGCGCAGCAGATGCAGGCGGCGCTGGTCCTGCTGATCGTACTCGTTGCCGCGATCGTGATCACGATGGTGCTGTTCCGCCGGGTCAGGCCACTCGCCGCCTTGCTGCTGGTGCCCTACCTTGCCTGGTGCCTGTTCGCGACGCTGCTCAACTGGCAATTCCTCGAAGTCAATCCCGGCGGACAGCCGCCGATGGCGCAGGTCGCCCAGAACCCTTAAGCTCGCTCTTGAACCGCAGCCAGCAAAGGTCCATCTAGCCGCCATGCAAAGCGAAAACCCCCTGCTGGCCGATCTGGCCAAGATGCTCAACAGCGCTGCCGGAACCATGGCCGGGATGGGGCGCGAAGCCCGCGACGCCGCGCGCGAACGCGTGAAGGAAGCAGTTGGCGGGCTTGAATTCGTCAGCCGCGAAGAATTTGACGCGGTCAAGGACATGGCTGCCAAGGCACGCGAGGAAGTCGAGGAGCTGAAAAAGCGGCTTGTCGAACTGGAAGCAAGGTTCGTCAAAAAAGGCTGATCGCGCCGGACCGCTCATGACATAGGCAATCCCATGGGGTGGGGACCTTATGTTGTTGAGATATTTTCATGTTTACTCGGCTCCAGCCGCCCATTCCGGTCCACGTCGAAGGCAAGGGTAACGGGCAAGCGATCGGAATGATCGACCACGGCTGCGAACACGCCTTGCTGTGGCTGACCGAAAGCGAAGAAACCGGCGAACTGTGGTGCACGCCCAGCGACCAGGTGCGCCTCAATCAGGGCAGCAGCGACTAATTCGCGCTGGGCTGCTTTCATCCCCGATGTCTACCCACCGGGAACCTCCCGGTGCCTTCCCGCGTTGGCATGGATAGCAACTTGATGAAAGTTATCCAATGTTTACGCAGCTCAACCCGACCATTCCCGTTCACGTCCTGGGCAAGGGCGATGGCTATGCGGTCGGAATGATCGACTACGGCCAGGAGCATAACCTGATCTGGGTTACCGCGATCGACGAGACCGGCGAATTGTGGTGTGCGCCCAATCATAAGGTCCGGCTCGGCAAGAACTGGACCATGGGGCGCAGCGAAAATCCGCTGGTGTCGAAAGCCAAGGCGGAGGCTCGCCAAGCGTCCGGTCCGGTGACGATCGTACCCGATAACATTCCGGAACACTGCTGAACCTTGCCAGCCGCTGCCTGACCCGGCACAGCGCAGGCCATGCAGCTTGACGCCGTTGCCATTGTCTGTGCCCTGCGCGCGCATGGCGAAACCGGGGCGGTTGCACGGCTGCTGACCCGTGAGTCAGGGCTTGCTGCGGGATATGTTGCAGGAGCCCGCGGGCGGCAGCTCCGGCCGGTGCTGATCCCCGGCAACAAGGTCGCACTCGAAGCGCGCAGCCGCAGTGAGCATCAGCTGCCGTTCTTCAAGGTCGAACTGCTCGAGAGCCGCGGGCCGTGGCTGGGCGAGCCGCTCGCCGCCGCGGCAATCGGCTGGGCGACGGCGGTTGCCGCCGCCGCGCTGCCGGAACGTCAACCCTATCCCGCGCTTTACGACGCGCTTGATGGCCTGCTTGGCGCGGTGTGTCATGCCTCTTCGGCGCGGGGATGGCTGCCGGGCATGATCGGCTACGAAGCCGTGTTGCTGCGCGAACTGGGCTACGGTGCCGAATTGCCTGACCTCGCAGGCGCGGATCTTGGCGGGATGCTCGACGCCTTCGATGCGCAGGGCCGCCGCCTTACACGCTATCCACTTGCCGATCGCCGCACAGATGTTATGGGCGCGCGCGCCATGCTGCGTGAGCGCTTGGCGAGGATCTGAAGTTTCAATTTCGTCATTGCGAACGGAGTGAAGCCATCCAGAGTCCATCGCGATCCGCTTTGGATTGCTTCGGACCTGCGGTCCTCGCAATGACGAGGTGAGGGGTAATGAAGATTGCGGTATTGGCCGGTGACGGCATCGGCCCCGAAGTCACAGCGGAAGCGGTGCGCGTGCTCGAGGCGCTGGAGCTGCCCGGACTGGAACTCGCCCACGCCGATGTAGGCGGCGCGGCCTATCACCGCCACGGTCATCCGCTTCCCGCCGAAACGCTCGCCTTGGCTAAGGCCAGCGACGCAATTCTGTTCGGCGCGGTGGGCGATCCGAGCTGCGACAACCTCGAACGCCACCTCCGCCCCGAACAGGCGATCCTTGGGTTGCGCAAGGAACTGGGCCTGTTCGCCAACCTGCGCCCTGCCAAGCTTTTCAAGGGACTGGAAGACGCTTCTGCGCTGCGGCCTGAAGTTGCCGGGGCGATCGACCTGCTGATCGTGCGCGAGCTCAACGGTGACGTCTATTTCGGCGAGAAGGGGATCAAGACCCTGCCCGACGGGCGCCGCCAAGGCTGGGACATGATGTCCTATGCCGAAGACGAAGTGCGCCGAATCGCCCATGTGGGGTTCCGCGCCGCGCAGGGCCGCCGCGGTAATTTGTGCTCGGTCGACAAGGCCAATGTGCTCGAGACCAGCCAATTGTGGCGCGACGTGGTCTGCGAGGTTGCCGCCGAATACCCCGATGTCGAACTGAGCCACATGTACGTCGACAACGCGGCGATGCAGCTGGTCCGTTCGCCCGGCCAGTTCGATGTGATCGTCACCGGCAATCTGTTCGGCGATATCCTTTCGGACCAGGCGAGCATGTGCGTCGGCTCGATCGGGCTGCTGGCCTCGGCCTCATTGAGCGAAGGCCGCCAAGGCCTTTACGAGCCGATCCACGGCTCCGCGCCCGACATCGCCGGGCAGGGCAAGGCTAACCCGATGGCCACCGTGCTGTCCGCCGCGATGCTGCTGCGCCATTCGCTCGGGCTGGAAGCGGAAGCGGCGCGGATCGAGGCAGCTGTGGGCAAGGCGCTTGCGGATGGGGTGCGCGGCGGCGATCTTGGTGGTAGTCACGGCACTTTCGCAATTGGCGACGCGATCTTGGAACGACTGTAACATGACCATCCGCCTCGGCGTCGTCCTTCCCACCTATAACGAGCGCAAGAACCTGCGCGGCATGGTCGACCGGCTCGACAAGGCGCTGGCCGGGATCGAGTTCGAAGTGATCGTGGTCGACGATAACAGCCCTGACGGCACCTCCGACGAAGCGCGGCAAATCGCGCAGGAGGACAGCCGGGTCCACGTGATCCAGCGCATCGGACGGCGCGGGCTGTCATCGGCGGCGATCGAGGGTATGTGCGCGACTTCCGCGCCGATTGTGGCGGTGATGGATGCCGACCACCAGCACGATCCCGAACTCCTTCCAGGCATGCTCGCCGCGATCGAAGACGGCACCCACGACCTGTCCTATGCCAGCCGCTTCGCCGAGGGCGCGAGCACCGAGGCCTGGGGCCGGCCCGACCGGGTCAAGGCATCGAACCTTGCCAACCGCATCGCCAACAAGGTCACCGGCGTTGAACTGAGTGACCCGATGAGCGGCTATTTCATGCTTCGGACTGAGACGCTGCGCGCCGACGCGCACCGGCTGTCGGGCGTGGGCTTCAAGATCCTGCTCGATATCCTCGCGACAGTCGAGGCACCGCTCAGGATCAAGGAAGTCCCGATGAACTTCGCGGCACGCGCCGAGGGGGAGAGCAAGCTCGACCGCACGGTGGTGTTCGAATTCCTGGTCGGACTTTACGACAAGTGGCTGGGGCGGATCATCCCGACCCGGTTCGCCCTGTTCGCCACGGTTGGGGCGATGGGCGTGGTCGTGCAATTCGCGGTGCTGTGGCTGGTGCTTAGCGGGATCCTCGGCGAGGAGTTCCACTACGGCCACTGGACCAGCGACCGCACCACCTTCAATATCGCAAACGCGCTCGCCTCATTGACCGCGATGACCTTCAACTTCACGCTCAACAACGAGCTGACCTATGCCGACAAGCGCCTGCGCGGTCTGCTGCCGTGGCTGCGCGGCTGGGCCAAGTTCGCGCTGACCTGCGCGGTCGGGCTGCTTGCCAGCGTTGCCACCACCGACGCACTGAAGCGCATGGAGATCAACGACGTTGTGGCGGTTCTTGCAGGGATTATCGTGGCTTCGGTGTGGAACTTCGCGCTTTCGAGTAAGTTCGTCTGGGGCAAGTACTAAGCCTTAGCGCCAGCTATCGAGCCACATCCAATCGTTGAAGGCCGGCTTGCCCCGGGCGAGGGGGGCGGCGGAGATGATCGGGTAGAACCACGCGAAGACCGCAAGGCTTGCCACCACTGCCGCGGGGCCAAGCCAGCGCCAGCGGTCCGTTCTGCGCCACAGCGCCTCAAGCGCAAGCGCCAGCGCCCCCATCAGGAACGTGCTGGGCAGCAGGTAGTGGTAAATGAACTGGATCGGCTTGCCCGACAGCGGCCACATGCCAAGCACCACCGCATAGCAGACCGCGAAGGCCAGCGCATCGCTGCGGCGGTACTTGATCCGTGCCCACACCGCCCAGACCAGTGCGGCAAGGCCCGCGATCATGGTGAAGGGATTGCCGATCAGGATGACCCCGCGCTGGGCACCGTCGCCCTCCTTGTAGAGATACCAGATTGCCCGCCAATCGAAGACCCACTGATACCAGACCGAACGATAGGGGTGCGGCCGGGTCACGCTATCCTGCAGTCGGACCATGAATTCATGCCAGGCAATCGGGTGGCGCCAGTCGACGGGGTTGGGGGTCCAGTGGAAGGCCGGCCAGAAGCTTGCCCAGTAAACGCACAGCGGCACAACCCCGAGCCACAGCGCGGCTTCGACCAGGCTGATCCCTTCAACCGGTCCGCCGCCACGCGCGGTGAGTAAGCCCCTTCCCGCACTGCGCAGCTTGGTCCAGACGAACCACACCGGCGGGAGCAACAACAACGGCGCGACGCTCCATTTCGTGCCGAGCGCAAGCCCAAGCAGGATCCCGCACAGCGCCAGTCGCCAGCGCCCTTGCCAGGGCATGCGATGCGCCGCGGCAAGCTGCCACAAAGCCATCATGGCAAAGCACGCCATGATCATGTCGAGCATCGCGATGCGGCTCTGGATGAACCAGAAGAAGTCGGTGGCAAGCAGCAGGCCGGCAAGGATTGCCGCAAGCCGCCGCCCGCTGGCGAACCACACCAGCCGGGTGAAGGCGAACAGTCCGATGCCGCCCGCAATCGCGCTTGGCACCCGCCAATACAGCGGCGCATCGCCCAGCCAGCGCATGGCCGCGGCGATGATCGTCTTTCCGACCATCGGATGCTCGGCGTTGACCCGCAGGCCCTCGTTGAACTTCCTGGCGGCGTTTACGTAGTGGACCTCGTCGAAATAGATCTGGCTGGGTATGCCAAGCCGCCACCACACCAGGGTCAGGAACAGGATTGCGATCACGCCGCACCATTCGGCGGGGTCTTGTTCGGTGGTAAAGCGACGCGACATCGTTTGGGCGATTATCCCGGCACGCGCAGTCACGCAACGCCCTTGCGCCGCGCGGAAGCGGCACTTACAGCCGCGCGCATCATGAAACGCAGCACCGGCACCGATCGTTCGATTACCACCAACTGGCGGCCCGCCACGCAGGCTGTGCGCGGCGGCACCTGGCGCAGCGAGCTGGGGGAGACCAGCGAAGCCATCTTCATGACCTCGGGCTATGCCTACGACGATGCCGAAACCGCCGCAGCGCGGTTCCGCGGCGAAGACGCGGGCATGACCTATTCGCGGCTGCAGAACCCCACCGTGGCGATGCTGGAGGAACGCATCGCGCTGATGGACAAGGCCGAGGCGTGCCGGGTCCAGGCATCGGGCATGGCGGCGATGACCGCGGCGATGCTGTGCCAGCTGAGCGCAGGCGATCATGTGGTCGCGGGGCGTGCCGCCTTTGGTTCATGCCGCTGGCTGGTTGACCAGTTGTGCCCGCGCTTCGGCATTACCGGAACCACGATCGACGCGCGCGATATCGATCAGTGGAAGGCGGCGATCCGCCCGAACACCAAAGTGTTTTTCTTCGAAACCCCTGCGAACCCGACGATGGATATCGTCGACCTGAAGGCGGTGTGCGATCTTGCCAAGCAGCACGGCATCGTCACCGTGGTCGACAATGCCTTCGCCACCCCGGCACTGCAGCGGCCGATCGAATGGGGCGCCGACGTGGTGGCCTATTCGGCGACCAAGATGATGGACGGGCAGGGCCGCGTGCTCGCTGGCGCGGTTTCGGGTTCGGCGCAGTTTATCAACGAGGTCCTGCTGCCGTTCCAGCGCAACACCGGGCCCAACCTTTCGCCGTTCAACGCCTGGGTGGTGCTGAAGGGGCTGGAGACGCTGGACCTCAGGATCAAGCGGCAGAGCGAAAATGCCATGGTGGTGGGCAGGTTCCTCGAAGGCCGGGTGCCCAGGATCAACCATCCCGGCCTGCCCAGCCACCCGCAGCACAACCTGGCGATGCGGCAGATGGATGCCTGCGGCGGGATCTTCAGCTTCGAAGTGGAAGATCGCAAGCAGGCGCATGCGCTGCTCAATGCGCTGCAGCTGATCGACATATCGAACAACATCGGCGATTCGCGCAGCCTGATGTGCCACAATGCCTCGACCACGCATTACTCGGTCAGCGCCGAAGCACGTGAGGAGATGGGGGTGAGCGAAGGGATGCTGCGGCTCAACGTTGGGCTGGAAGACCCGCAGGACCTGGTCGACGATCTCGATCGGGCACTCAGCGCGGTGGGACTTTGATTTGGCGGACAAGCGATTGAACCCTTGCAATAAGTTTCTGCTCGCTGCATCGCGCAAGGCGGAGGCGGGGCAAGCGTGAGTCACGATGCTCCCATGAGTGATGCCGAGTTATTCACTGCGATCGTCGAGCATTCCGACGCGGCGATCATTGCAAAGGATCTCAAAGGCACCGTACTCGCCTGGAACCGCGCCGCGGAAAAGGTGTTCGGCTGGTCCGCAGGGGAGATGATCGGACAATCGATCCGGCGGTTGATCCCGGATGACCGGCAGAGCGAAGAAGACCTTATCCTTGCCGCGATCCGCCGCGGCGAAACCGTCGACCGGCTGGAAACGGTCCGGCTCCACAAGAACGGTAATGGTATCGACATTGCGGTGCTCGTCTCGCCGATCCGCAATCCGCGGGGCGAAATTATCGGCGCCAGCAAGATTGCCCGCGACATCACCGAAGAGCTGCAGCTTCGCCGCAACCTGGCCGAAGTCCAGACCCGATTTGCCCTGCTGGCGGACAACATTCCCCAGCTTGCATGGATCGCCGATACCGATGGCGCGATCTTCTGGCTCAACGAGCGCTGGTTCGAATATACCGGCCTTTCGTATGAAGAAGCCAAGGGGCATGGCTGGCAGCAACTGGTGCTGGCCGACCACTTGCCGCGCATCAATGCCAAGATCGCGGTCGATCTCGCATCGGGCGCCGACTGGGAAGAAACCATTCCGATCCGCGGGCGCGACGGCGAATACCGCTGGTTCCTGGCGCGTGCGGTGGCGCAGCGTGACGCCGCGGGAACGATCATGTACTGGTTCGGCACCGCCACCGACGTGACCAAGCTGCGCGATGCCGAACGGCGGATCGAACTGCTGCTGATGGAGGTCAATCACCGATCGAAGAACCTGCTGTCGGTGGTCCAGTCGCTCGCCCGCCGCACCGCCGCCAGCGGTGAGGATTTCATTCCGCGGCTCGAGCAACGCATTGCCGCGCTCGCTGCCAATCAGGATGTGCTGGTCCAGCGTGACTGGTCGCCGGTTCCCTTGCGTGCACTCATCGACGCGCAGTTGAGCGTGATCGAACAGGCCGCGGGGCAGACCGAGATCATCGGGCCTGAAGTGGTGATCCAGGCCAAGACCGCCGAAGCGCTGAGCATGGCGATCCACGAACTGGCTCACAATGCCGAGAAATATGGCGCCTATTCGGTGCCGCAGGGGCAGGTTGCGGTCGGCTGGCGCGTGGAAGGTGACGGCGATGCGGCCGAGTTCGTTCTCGAATGGGGCGAAAGCGGCGGGCCTGAAGTCAGCCAGCCAAGCCGTTCGGGGTTCGGCTCGCGGATCATCCGCGATGTCCCCAAGGCGCGGCTTTCGGGCGAGGTCGAAATGGACTTTCCGCCGACGGGCTTCCGCTTCACCCTGCGCTGTCCCGCCGCAAACGTACTGGCCTAAGCGAAGTTTTTCCGCCCACCATTGCGGGCTGCCGGGGCAATCGCTACCTTCGCCTCCATGAAGGAACTGTTCCAGCACGCCGCGATCACCGAGGGCATCACCGTCCGCGTTGCGGTGACCTTCCTGCCCGATCAATCGCAAATCGAGGCAGGGAAGTGGTTCTGGGTCTATCACATCCGGATCGAGAACGGCTCTGACGAGGCGGTGCAGCTGCTCACCCGGCACTGGAAGATCACCGACGGCCGCGGCATGGTCAATTACGTAGAAGGTGAAGGCGTGGTCGGCGAACAGCCGCTGATCCTGCCCGGGCACAGCCACGATTACGTCTCCGGCTGCCCGCTCACGACCCCGCATGGTTCCATGACCGGGCACTACACCTTCCTGCGCGCCGACGATTCGCTGCTCGAAGTGGCGATCCCGTTCTTCCCGCTCGCCGCGCCCGCGACCGCGGATTGATCAGGGAGCCGGGGGGATGAAGCGTACGCATCTGCCGCTCAACGCCTTGCGCGTGTTTGACGCGGCGGCGCGGCACCTGTCGTTCACCCGCGCGGCGGACGAACTGGCGGTGACCCCGGCGGCGGTCGGCCAGCAGATCCGCGCGCTTGAGGACGTGCTCGGCGTAGTGCTGTTCCGCCGCACCTCGAAGGGGCTCGAACTGACCGACGAGGCATCGGCCGGGCTCGAGCCGCTGCGCACCGGGTTCCTCCATTTCGAGGATGCGGTGCGGGCGATGCAGGCCGGGCAATCGAGCCACGTCTATACCATCGCCGCCCCGCGCGAATTCTTCGCCGCCTGGCTCGCCCCGCGGCTCGCTGCATTCCGCAAGGACAACCCCGAGGTGCGCTTCAGCCTGGTCAGCCACGAGGACGCGGACTTCACCGAGGCCAACCTCGACCTCGCGGTGCGGCTCGCCGAAGGTCCGGGCGATCTCGAAGGGGTGCAGCTGGGCGAGGCGAGCCTCGTCCATGTGGGCGAAGGTTGCTGGATCGCCTGGCCCGGCGACCCGGCGCCCGAAGGCGAAGGCTGCGACACTCCGCTGCTCAACGTCGGCGACGCCGGCCAGGCACTCGCCGCCGCCGCCGCCGGCATGGGCCGCGCCCGGGTCCCCGCGCTGCTGGCGCGGTCATGGCATGAGAACGGCCGGATCGCGGCGCTCGGCGATGCCGAAGACAGCCGCCACGGCTACTGGCTGGTCGCACCCACGCCGCAATGGCGGCAGAAAAAGGTCAAGGCGCTGGTGGCGTTTCTGGTTGGCGCGTGAACAAATGGGCTGGCTCGGCGAGCCGGCGCATCGAACGTGTCGCGGCTGCCTGGAACTTTCTGAGACCTAGGCCCTGATAAACTCAGTTGTCGTTGCGCCTGAGCCGCAGCGGCGTGCGCAGCGTGCGGCGGTCCAGCAGCTTGCCCTTATAAGCGCGGCGGACGACGTCCGCGCCCTCCATGGTGACAAGAACTACGTGTGTTCCGCCGCCTGGCAGCGCTTCTATCGCACTGATTGGCACGCTCTTGCTCGCGCATAGGACCTGCACGTCAAGCAGCTGTGCAGCGACGTTGACTGCACGGGTCGGACGGTCGGTCGCGAACCAACTCTGGGTGTCAACCAAGTGACGCAAACCTTGCGTCATGCTGCGCCCAGGTGAAGGGGTCATTGCGCCCCAGCGCGCTACGCGTCCTGACAATCTGGGCAGCGTAAAAAACGGCACACTTGCGCGACCAGGCCCGACGCTCCTCGGTCGCGGCCCAGCGCCCGGCGATTTCGGCCTGCTGGTGATGGGAAAGGAGTTGGTTGAGATCCATAAAAAGGCTCCGGCTTGTAAGCGGGAGCGCGAAGGTCTCTCAGCCACTGGCGCCTACAATTACGTTGCCAGAGATGGTTTGGATATGGGCGCTTTCCAGCCGAAGTCAAGGAACATGGCCAAAATCGACCACAAGGGAGGCCGGGTTATTGCCAATCCAAAAATTCCCATGCGGCGAAAATTAGGTTTTCGAGACATCTCGTGCTATATGGCTTGGGCTGACGTCGAATTTTGCGACGGACTTCGAAAATTTGACGACCGCCTTTTGCTTAAAAACGAAGGCGCAAATTGGACGACGACTTCCTTTCAATTGAGACCCGACGCACTACCTGCGCGGCAATTTGCCGTCTGGTAACTTAATTTCTTGAAAGGAAATACCCATGGCCAAGACTGGCACAGTAAAATTCTTCAATGACGACAAAGGCTATGGATTTATCCAGCCTGACGACGGATCGAACGACAGCTTCGTCCATATTTCAGCCGTGCAAGCTGCAGGCATGGACACCTTGAGCAAAGAACAACGCGTCAACTACGACGTCGAGAAGGGAAGCAACGGCAAGGAAAGCGCCGTCAACCTTTCGGCTGCTTGATGCCTACCCGGGCTGGGCTCCGTCGCCTGGCCCGGGTCATTTCCTTCCTGTCCGAGGTCAATCCATGAGCCAGACTTTCGAATTTTACGAGGCCCGTGCGAACGAATCTGCAGCTGAGGCAGCGGTTGCAGTACTCGATAACGTTCGCGAACGTGCCCTGCGCTCCGAAAAAACGTGGCGCGGACTCGCAGAGGGAGCGCTGCGAGCGATCAGCGAGCGCGAAAAGGCCGAGGCGATCCGTGTAGCCCGGCGCGAGGCTGAAGCCGTCGGCTGCTGAGGACTTGTGCTGGTGCCTGTAGGGTGGCGAAAGCCAAGGCTTCCTACCGAACCAATTCCCCGCCCTTCATCACGTGCTGCACGTGCGTGAGCGCGGCAATGTCGGTGAGCGGATTCTCCCCCACCGCAACCATGTCCGCATAATGCCCCGGCGTCAGTGAACCCACGTCCTTGCCCCAGCCGATGAACTCCGCCGCGACGCAGGTGGTGGACTGGATCGCCTGCAACGGGGTCATCCCGTACTTGACCATGTAGGGGAACTGGTTGGCATTCCAGCCGTGAGGGAAGACCCCGGCGTCGGTGCCGAACACCACCTTCACTCCGGCGCGCACCGCCTTGGTGAAGCCCTGGCGCTGTTCGTCGGTGGTCTCGTAATTCTTGCGCAGGATCGCCGCGCTCCAGCCTTCCTTGCGCCCGACCTGGTCGATGTAGTCGCCGTTGTATATGTCCATGACAAGGTAGGTGCCCTGCGCCTTGGCCAGCGCCACGCCTTCGTCGTCGATCAGGCTGGCGTGCTCGATCCCGCGTGAGCCGTTCACGATCGCGAGCTTGATCCCCGCCGCGCCGTGGGCGTGGCTGGTCACCCAGCTGCCATGCGACTTGGCGGCGGCGACTGCGGCGGCGATCATCGGGCCGTCGAGTTCGATCTGGCCCGGCTCGGTCCCCTCGGTCAGCACCGCGCCGGTGGCGATCAGCTTGATCGAATCCGCGCCGATGTCGAACATGTGATTGACCCGTGCGGTCACTTCGGCGGGAGTGGAGGCGACGCCCTCGCGCATCTCTGGCGGAACGGACATGCCGTTGGGCAGCCCGGTCACCTCACCCCCGCCGCCGGGCACGGTGATGTAGCCGCCCACGGCATTGATCCGCGGGCCAATCACGTCGCCGCGGTTGATTGCGTTCCTGAGCTCGATGTTGCCGCTCGCCCGGTAAGATCCGACGTCGTGGACCGTGGTGAATCCGGCCCACAGCGTGGCGCGGGCGTTGCGCGCCCCGGCATAGGCGGTTTCCTCGCGCGAATGCTTGAGTGGTTCGGCCGGATCATTGGTCTGGAGGTAATCGGCGAGATGGACGTGCGCGTCGATCATGCCGGGCATGACCCACAGCTTCGACCAGTCGGTGATGTCGAAGATTTTCCACTCTCTCCGGTCAGAACGCCACGGGACGATACTGGTGACGCGGCCATCCTGGATCGAGATCAGCTGATCGTTCAGCACCTGTCCGGTGCACGGCTCGATTAGGTGTCCGGCGCGCACAAGCGTAATTGTGCTGACCTGCTCGGTTTGGCGGGTGGCGCCGACTAGTGCAAAGGCAGCGAGCAAGACGAACGAACGTTTCATCGCCCGAGATTGCCGCGCACCGATAACAAGTGCAACCGCCTGCGTTCCGTTCCGTTGCGTTGCGTTGCCGGGCGGCCGCGGGCGCGGGTTCTGAGGTCCCCGCGCCCGTCCGGATTGCCTAGATATCGTTGCCCAGCGCGCCTTCGACCGCGCCCTTGGCCTTTTGCAATTTGCCCTTGGCCTGCTGAGCCGCGCCTTCTTGGCGGGTGTCCGGATTCTCGCTGTGCTGCTTTGCCTTGCCCATCGCGTCGTTCACCGCGCCCTTGGCCTTATCGATCAGTTCACCCATGGGTTTGCTCCTTCGTTGACCGCCCCTGACCAACCAACCCACCGCTCCCCAAATCGTTGCATTTCAATGCTGTAATGTAGGACGAAGCCAAACGGCGGGGCACAAGTGCACGTCCGGCGTTCCTATTTTTGTAGTGGCTGGCATAAGGCTCGTTTGAGCATAGCCAGAGCTCGTCATGCTGAACTCGTTTCAGCATCCATCGCGCACCACTCGCGGCGGTTTGATCGGCAAGATGAACCCTGAAACAAGTTCAGGGAGACGACGGGGTTTAAGGGGAAGTCAGGAATGCAACCAAGTCTGTTGAGCGAATGGCGCGGCATGGGCAAGCCGGAGCGGATGAGCGTCTGGGCGGCTTACCTCGGCTGGACGCTCGATGCCTTCGACTTCTTCTTGCTGGTGTTCAGCTTCAAGGCGATTTCGGAAGCCTTCGGAACCGACGTGAAGTCGGTCGCCTATGCCTCGGTGCTCACGCTGATGATGCGCCCGGTGGGTGCGCTGGTGTTCGGCTGGCTCGCAGAGCGGTTCGGGCGGCGCCCGGTGCTGGTCATGGTGGTGCTGAGCTTCTCGCTACTCTCGGCGCTGTCGGGTCTGGCGCAGACGCTGACCCAGCTGCTGATCATCCGCGCGGTGTTCTGCTTCGCGATGGGCGGCGAGTGGGGCGTCGGCGCGAGTCTGGCGATGGAGACGATTCCCGCCCGGCTGCGCGGGCCGGTTTCTGGGCTGATCCAGTCGGGCTATCCTTCGGGCTTCTTCCTTGCGAGCTTGGCCTTCGGGCTGTTCTTTGACCAGATCGGCTGGAGGGGGATGTTCTTCCTGGGGCTCGCCCCGGCGCTGTTCGTGCTGTTCGTGCGGCTGCATGTCGAGGAAAGCCCCCACTTTGCCGAGCGACAGGACCGCAAGGTGGAGCATCCGGTGGCGGCGATCCTCTCCAATTGGAAGCTGGCGCTGTACCTCGTGGTGCTGATGACCATGTTCAACACCTTCAGCCACGGCACGCAGGACCTGTTCCCCACCTTCCTGCAGAAGCAGCGGCACTACGATACCCAGCTGACCAGCTATATCGCGATGGCGATGAATGCCGGGGCGATCACCGGGGCGCTGATCCTGGGAACCTGGTCGGTCAGCATCGGGCGGCGAAAGACGATCGCCTTCGCATGTGCGCTGGCGCTGCTCGCGCTGCCGCTGGCGCTGTGGGCGCCCGGTGCGCTGCTGCTGGCGCTGGGCGCGTTCCTGCTGCAGGCCGGGGTTCAGGGCGCCTGGGCGATGGTCCCGGCGCACCTGAACGAGCTTTCACCGCCATCGGCCCGCGCGCTTTTCCCGGGGCTGGTCTACCAGACCGGCAATCTCCTGAGCTCCTACGTGGTCGCCTCGCAGGCCGGCATCGCCGAGGCGCGCGGCGACGACTACGCCTACGCGATCGCTATCTTCGCGGCCTCGGTCGCGGTGGCGCTGGCGCTGTGGGCCAACCTGGGTCCCGAGCGCAGCAAGGTAGAGCTCGCCAAAGCCTAGTTGTTTTGGATGTTCGACCGGCTCTTGGTGATCTTGGGGCCGTTCGGCGAGGGCGAAGGGCTTGGGCACGGCGCATCGGCACTGGGCGTGCATGGCGCCGCCTCGCGATTGTTCTGGATGTTCGAGCGGGTCTTCGGCGCCTTGACCGCGGCCGCGGCCGGGCATTCGCTCGACGAGGAAACTACATCGCTCCCGGAAATCGTGACCACCGGCGTTGGCAAGGTCCCGCTTGCAGCTGGGGTAGCGCCGGCCTGATCGGCGCTCGCGCTGGACATCCCCGCATCGCAGGACGTAGCGCCAGCGGTCTGCTGCGTAGCGGGTGCGGCCTGAATGACGCTGGCGAGTGCCAGCAGCGAAGCGGCTATCGTAAGTCTGGCAATCATTGGCGTTCTCCCCCTGCCAATCGACCCGGAATACCAGAAGCGCGTTCGGCCGTGAAGCGACGCTGAACGAACTTACATCGATGTAAGCTTTGATCCGGCGCAAAGACTTGGTCCGAAATGTGCCGCTAGACCCCGTGCAGACCAACAACCCGGAGAGCGCCCGTGACCATTGCCGAAGAGCTTGCCCGCACGATCATCGACCCCAAGGCCTATTCCAACCGCGAAATTGTGGACGCCGCTTTTGCCAAAATCCGCGCCGAGCAACCGCTCGACAAGGCCGAGCTTGAGGAAATCGAGCCGTTCTGGGTGGTCAGCCGACATGCCGATATCAAGGAGATCGAACGCCAGCCCGACATATTCCACAACGGCGACAAGAGCACCTTCATGACCAACCGTGAAGGCAACGAGCGGGTCAAGGCTTTGACAGGGGGCGATCCGAACATGATCCGCAGCCTGGTCTCGCTCGATGGGGCCGAACACAAGGCGCTGCGCGGGGTGGTCTTCCCGCACGTAACACCGCGCGCGATCCGCCCGCTCGAAGATGCGATCCGCGGCATTGCGCGCGAATTCGTCGATCACATGCTGAGCTTCGGCGGCGAGGTCGATTTCGCGGCTGACGTCGCGTTCCTCTATCCGCTGCGGGTGATCATGACCGTGCTTGGCGTGCCGCAGGAGGACGAAGCCTTCATGCTCAAGTTGACCCAGGAGCTGTTCAACAACGCTGACCCCGAACTCAACCGCGCCCGCGCGGAGCTGACCCCGGAGGAAATGCTCAAGAGCCTGTGGGAAACCACGATGGAGCTGGAGAGCTACTTCAAGGCGGTGACCGAGAAATTCCGCGCGCATCCGACCGATCAGATCAACAGCCTGATCGCCAATGCCCGGGTCGACGGCGAATACCTCAATCACCGCCAGCTGATGGGCTATTACATCATCGCGGCGACCGCCGGGCACGACACCACCAGCAACACAACCGCCGGGGCGATGTGGGCTCTGGCCGAGCGGCCGCACCTCCTGAAGGCGATGCAGGACGATCCGGAGCGCATCAACGCCTTCATCGAGGAGTCGATCCGCTGGGAGGTGCCGGTCAAGCACTTCATGAGGAGCGCGGTCAGCGATACCGAGATCGGCGGCCAGCAGATCAAGGCGGGCGACTGGTTGATGCTCAGCTACCAATCGGCCAACCGCGACGAGGCGATCTGGGACGATCCGTTCGAATTCCGCATCGATCGCGGCGCGAACAACCCGCAGATCGCCTTCGGCTATGGCGTCCACGTCTGCCTGGGCCAGCACCTGGCGCGCATGGAAATGCGCATCCTGTGGGAGGAACTGTTCAAGCGGCTGAAGAGTGTGGAGATGAACGGGCAGGGCGAACGGACCATTTCCAACTTCGTCTGCGGACCCAAGCACGTTCCCATCCGTTTCGCGGTGAACTGAGGTGCGCAAGTGGCGGTGCCGCAACTGCGGCTTCATCTATGACGAGGAACTGGGACTGCCGGACGAGGGCATCGCCCCGGGCACGCGGTTCGAGGATATCGACGAGGACTGGTACTGCCCCGATTGCGGCAGCGAAAAGTCGGACTTCGATCCGCTCGATTAATCGCTCGGTTAAAATGCATTGACCGCTCCCTTGGGCGCGGGCAACGTCGGCGGCGATGCACACCGACACGATCCGCGTTCCCTTTGCCGAAGGACTGTACCTGACCGCCGATGTCGCCGGACCCAGGGGCGCGCCCACCGTCGTGCTTGGCCACGGCGGCGGGCAGACCCGGCATTCGTGGGACCGATGCGAGCAGCAACTCGCCGGTGCCGGGTATTACGCGATCAATTATGACCTGCGCGGCCACGGTGACAGCGACTGGTCGCCCGATGGCGATTATGGGATCGAGGCCCGCGCGCGTGATCTGATCGCTGTGGCAGAGACGGGAAGCAAGCCGGTTGCGCTGGTCGGCGCCTCGCTCGGCGGGATGACCGCGCTTGCGGCGGCTTCGCTCGGCTTCGATGTCGCCGCGCTGGTGCTGGTCGATATCGTCCCCAAGATGTCACCCACCGGGGTCGCCAAGATCCGCGGCTTCATGATGGCGCACGGCGATGGTTTCGCGAGCTATGAAGAGGCCGCCGATGCGATCTCGGAATATTATCCCGACCGGCCCAGGCCCAAGGACCTCTCGGGCCTCGCCAAGAACCTGCGGCATCATCCGGACGGGCGCTATCGCTGGCACTGGGACCAGCGGATGATGACCGATACCCGCGCCGATCCGCGCCATATGCTGGGTCTGCTCGATGCAGCCGACTGGACCGACCGGGTGCCGACGCTGCTGGTTCGGGGCATGAAGAGCGACATCGTGACCGACGACGGGGTCGAAGACCTGAAGCGCCGCGTGCCCCACCTTGAGATTGCCGATATTCGCGGCGCGGGGCACATGGTCGCCGGCGACAAGAACGACGAATTTAATGCCGCGGTGATCGAATTCCTCAGCCGGGTCATGCCCACCGCGAACTGAACGCCGCACCCACTCGACAAGTCCACGGAAATCCGTAACTTCTTGTCCCTAGGGAAGGATGCAGACGGGCAGGGGGAGAGTCGATGAAGTTGCGGCGCGCAGCGTTGGCACTGCTGGCCTTTCCGGCAATCGCTTCGGCTGAAGCGCCGGGCGTGCTGCAAGGCATGCCGCAGCCCGCTGTCATCGCTCCTCCCAAGGCCGACGCCGCTTTGCCGCGCCCGCTGGTGGCCCCGGCGCCCGCCTGGGTCGATGTCGCGCCGCTGCCCAAGGCCCCGACCGACAGCGCCGGTGCAGCGACGATCCAGCTGCTTGGCGATATCCAGGTGCGCTTCACCAAGGCGGGCGACCTCAGCTATTACGCCAGCGCGTGGGAGATCGGTTCGGCCCAGGGGCTTGATGGCTCGGCGCTGCAGGTCGATTGGGACCCGGCGCTCGAAACGCTGACGATCCACAAGTACCGGATCATTCGCGACGGCAGGACGATCGACCTCCTCGGCGATGGCCGCGCGATCAAGGTGATCCAGCGCGAGGGGGGGCTCGAAAACGCGATGCTCGACGGGCGGCTCACCGCCACGCTCCAGCCCGAGGACCTGCGGGTCGGCGATGTGGTGGAACTGGCTTACACCACCGACAGCCACGATCCGGCGATGGCGGGGTTCAGCCAGTTCGTCGCCGGGCCGTCAGACGGGGTGAACTTCGGCCGGTTCCGCGTGCGCATGCTGTGGGACAAGGACAAGAAGATGCAATGGCGCGTCTTCCCCGGGATCATCCAGCCGAAACTGAAGAAGACCGCGCAGGGCAGCGAACTGCTTGCCGACGTGTACAATGGTACCGCACCGCTCGGACCCGAAGGCGCCCCTGCGCGCTACAAGCTGGTCAACGGGGTGGAGATCACCGAATTCAGCGACTGGCGGGGCGTTTCGCACACCTTCGCGCCGCTTTATGCCAAGGCGGTCGCGCTGGGGCCAGAAAGTCCGGTCAAGGCCGAGGCGGCGCGCATCGCGGCGCAGACGCAGGATCCCAAGCGCCGCGCCGAGCTGGCGCTGAAGCTGGTGCAGGACCAGATCCGCTACCTGTTCCTGGGCATGGACGACGGCGGCTTTGTCCCCGCCGGTGCCGACCAGACCTGGTCCCGCCGCTTCGGCGATTGCAAGGCCAAGACCGTGCTGCTGGTCGCCCTGCTCAACGAATTGGGCGTCACCGCGCGGCCCGTGCTGGTCAACACCAAGCAGGGCGATCTGGTCGCGGCGCGGCTGCCGACCATGGCCGGGTTCGACCACGCGATCGTCGAGGTGCAGATTGCCGGCAAGAGCTACTGGCTCGACGGCACCCGGCTCGGCGATGACAGTCTCGACCGGCTCGAAGCGCCCAATTACACCGTCGGGCTGCCGATCACCGATGCCGGGTCAGGGCTGGTGCCGATCGTGCCCGACCCGCTCGACCGGCCGACCCAGGTGGTCAGCCTCACGCTCGATGCCTCGCGCGGGATCGATGTCCCCGCGCTGGCCAGCGGCGAGATGCGCTTCCACGGCCGCTCGGCATCGGACATGCGGCAGACCTATTCAGGCTATTCGCAGGCCGACCGCCAGCGCGAACTCCGGAAGCTGTGGCGCAACACTTACGACTTCGTGGCGCCCGGCAAGATCTTGACCGCGGACGATCCGGTGACCGGCGATTTCGTGATCACCATGACCGGCAGCGCGACCATGGACTGGACCCGCGACCAGGGCACGCGGTGGTACGAAATGGACCGTTCGCGCGTGGGCTGGCGTTTCGACATTGCGCGCGAAGGCGAACTCAGCCCCGACGCGCCCTATGCCTTCGACTATCCCGATTGGTGGACCTACCGCGAAACGATCATCCTGCCCTATGACGGCAAGGGCTTCCGCGTGCAGGGCGAGGATGTGGATCGTACGGTCGGCGACCTGTACCAGTTCCACCGCTCGATCACGCGCGAAGGGGCCAAGGTCGTGGTGGAGGCCGAAACCAAGGCGATCGCCGGTGAACTGCCCGCCGTCCGCGCATCTCGAACCCGCGCCGAAATGACCGAGCTTGCGTCCAACGGCGTCTACCTGCGGGTACCCGGCGACTACGAGCCGACCCTTGCGGAAAAGGACCAGGCCCGGCGTGAGGAAGAGGCCGAAGCAGCCGCCGCCCGGACCAAGGCCGCGCGCGGCGGCGGATCATCGAAAGGCGCCGCGGGGACGCGCTGAGGTGAACGAAAGGCGCAGGCCTGTCCTTGTCCTGGGGGCTGACAGCCCGATCGGACTCACCGTGGTGCGCGAACTCGGCGCGCGCGGGGTGCCGGTGATCGCGCACGGCCGCAGCGAGCGGGCGCTGGGGCGCTTTTCCCGCTACGCGCGCAGCTTCGTGCTCGATACACGGCCGCTGGGGGACTGGCTGCCGGACTACGCCGCTGCGCAGGATCTCGGCGCGATCATGGCGGTCTCCGAAGGGCACCTGATCGAACTCGCGGCGCTTAAAGGCCGGATCGCCTGCAAGGTGCTGACCCCCGATGCGGACCGGCTGGCCTCGGTGCTCGACAAGGCGCGCACGCTTGAAGCGGCGCGCAAGGTTGGTATCGCGGTGCCAGAGGACTGGCAGCCTGCCGCTGGCCAAGACTTCGCCGCGCGCGCCGCTGCAATCTCCTATCCGGTGGCGATCAAGTGGGCCGATCCCAACGCGGTTCAGGACAGGCTTGCGGCAGAGGGTATTGCGTTTGAAAAGGTCGAATACGCGAAGGATGCGGCGCAGCTGGCCGCGATCCTCGCGCGGTACGATGCGATTGCAACGTGGCCGCTGGTTCAGCAATACTGCCCCGGCCATGGCCTGGGCCAGATGCTGCACATGGCAAATGGCCATGCATCCCTGAAGTTCCAGCATCGCCGCCTGCGCGAATTCCCACCCAGCGGCGGCGTTTCGAGTTTCTGCGCATCGGTGCCGCCCGTTCAGCACGCCGCGCAGATGCTGAAGTCCGAAAACCTGCTCGCCGAACTCGGCTGGGAAGGTCCGGCGATGGTCGAATACCGCTTCGATCCCGCCACCGGCACGTACTGGCTGATGGAGGTCAACGGCCGCTTCTGGGGCTCGATCCCGCTTGCCTGGCATTGCGGCGCGCACTTCGCGTGGGAAACCTACAGCAGCGCCGTGGACGGCAAGGATGGCGGGCAGGGTCCATACCGCCAGCGCCGTGCGCGCTACGTGATCCCCGATGCCAAGCGGACGGCGATCGTCTTGAAGGATGGCACGCTGCCGCCCAGGGCGCGGATCGGCGCGCTGCTGCGGTTCGTGGCCGACTTCTTCGACCCGCGGGTGCGCTACTACGTGTGGTCGCTGCGCGATCCGGGACCGTTCTTTGGCGATCTTGCCGGGATTGCCCGGCGGCTGCTGCGGCGCGGGTAAGGCAACGGACTTGCAGGCCGGCCGCACGGCCGGTCGATCAAGGCTGTGAACGCCCTGGCTTCCACAGTGCGAAAATCGCAGCCCGCCAGGCGGCCAGATGCGCGCGCAGCGCGAAGCCGTCACTGCTGGCCGACAAACCGATCGCGGCGACGATCGAGGTAATGATGATGATCGACAGGTCGATCGGAATGGTCGGCCCGACGAAGATCAAGGTCAGAACGGCAAGGACCGGATAGGTCACGATCTTGATCATGATATCTTTCACTCTGCCACCCCGGTTCCAGCCTCGGGCATCGTAATGCCGGCAGAGAAATTGCACAACGGCGCGGCTGGTGGCCTGGCAAGGTGGACCATGAACGAAAGCGGTCCTTGTTCGGCCTGAATAGGCCGGCTGTCCGCAAGCAAGTCCGCCGGAATAGCGATCCTATGGCAGCTTTGGGGTGGGTAGCTAACATTGGCCAAAGGTGACACTATCACTCTATGAGCGATCGGTATCTTCCACCTTCCGCGTTCTTGCATGACGCGATCAATGAGAAGTTGAAGTTCGGCGAAGGCGATGTCGGGGATGCGAATCTCAAGCGTCTTATCGACCTGACGAGAGATGAGGACGTAGTCAATCGCGACTGGGCCACGCTACTGCTAGCACAACTTGAAATTGACAGGCCTGATGTTCGGGATGCATTGCTAAGGTCTGCTTCGGATGAAAATGCTTTCGTTCGCGGCGAGGCGATACTGGGTCTCGCGCATCTGGACCGATCGATTGCGTTGACGTTTTTGCAGAAAGAGCTTCGGGGCGAAATCGTTACCGCCCAGCTCTTAGAAGCGGCAGCCATTGTCGCAGACAAAACGCTGGTTGCTGACCTCGAAGCGTTTGCGGAACCGTCAGATGATCCCTCACTCGACAGGTTAGTGAGCGAAGCAGTTGCAGCCTGCCAAACTCAAGTTTGATGTCCGCAATCGGATCGTTCCTAGCCCAGTCTAGATGGCAAGTCTGGGGTGGAAAGCGGACATTTGACAATCGAGCTGTCGGCCACGACCTGGCCATGCTGGTTCCGGGCGGTCAGTTGCCGCAGGACGACGCGATAATCGACTAAGTGATCAATTCACGGATGCTGTTTGCCGCTTAGCCTTGCTTGTGGCGGGCGATCGTCGCCGCGTCCAGTTTAAGAAACATTGCCGCATTGTTGTAAAGGATGTCGCGCTTCTGCTCGTGTGACAGGAACGGCGCTTCTACGATGACCTTGATGGCGCGTTCTATCGTTTCGGGCCACACCATCTGGTCAGACCCGAACATGATGCGCTTGCCGAACCCGGCATCAACAAGTGCTTGCAGATAGCGATAGAACGCTGGCCGCGGCTGCGTGTAGACGATCACGCCGGTATCAACATAAACCTGCGGGTGCGCGTAAAGCAGTGCCAGAGTATCATCCAGCATCGGGAAACCCGCATGCATGATATTCACCCGGAGTTTCGGATGCTTCACCAATACGTCTTCCAGCAGCAAGGGGCTGGAGAGGCGCGCCCGGTACCCTGAACCGGGGAGATAAGCCGCTCCCGGCGGTCCCGGCCCAAAATGGATCGCAACCGGGATATCCAGCTTCTCTGCAGCGGCCCAAAGCGGCTCCAGCGATGGATCGGCTGCAGAAAACCCTTCGTACTGAAAGCCCAGCTCACCGATCACGGCAAGCGCGCCGGCTGCCTTGCCTTGCCGTAGCTCATCTTCCAAGCCCGCCTTCAAGGGAAACTCGGGCATCAGGCTGGGAATGACGCGCAGCGGCGCTGCCTTCTGCCAGACCGAGACAAATGCATAGCGCCCACTGACCACCCCGAACACATTGTTGCGTTCCATCACCGCAAGCGTGCGCTTCATCAGTTCGCCATCGGTGGTGGGCGACCAGATCGGATCCTTGCACGCCGGTTGCTTGAACGGAGCGATGAAGTTCTGCATCAACGGCAGCGCCGAATCCCAGGTCGGCATAGGATCGATCGGAGTGCAC
>JBJTMA010000196.1:0-11181 GCA_046063295.1 Novosphingobium sp. | reverse complement strand
GCGATCGGCGCCGATGGCCGCCGCGACCGCAACCGCCGAAGTGTCCGACCCGCCGCGGCCCAGTGTGGTGACCCGGCCATCGTCCGACAGGCCCTGAAACCCGGGGATCACCGCCACTTCGCCCGCTGCCATGCTGGCAAGCAGTGCCTCGCTGTCGATCCCTTCGATCCGCGCCTTGGCATGGGCGGCGTCGGTGTGGATGGGAAGCTGCCAGCCGAGCCACGAGCGCGCCTGGCACCCCAAGGCCTGCAAGGTCATCGCCAGGAGGCCGGAGGTGACCTGCTCGCCACTCGCCACAACCACGTCGTATTCGGCAGGATCGTAAAGCGGGTTGGCCTCGCGGCAGAAAGTCACGAGCCGGTCGGTCTCGCCCGCCATCGCCGAAACCACCACCGCGACTTCGTGTCCCGCGGCCTGCTGGCGGCGCACGATATTGGCGACCCGGCGGATCCGATCGGACCCGGCCATCGAGGTGCCGCCGAATTTCATCACGATCCGACCCACTTGCAATCCGCCCTTTTGCGCAACAAAATTGCCCACAGAACCGCTCGCCCTGCAGCGGGCGCCCTGTTAGGGGTGGGGCATGGCCAATGCAAGTTCGACCAGCACCATTCGCGCCGAAGAGGCCGCTCATTTCGGCGCCCTGGCGGCTGAATGGTGGGACCCCAAAGGCACTTCCGCGATGCTCCACCGGCTCAACCCGGTGCGGCTTGGCTTTGTGCGCGAGGCAATCGATCGGCACTGGCAGGGCGATTCGCGCGCGGTGCGGCCGCTCGCGGGAAAGCGCGCGCTTGATGTCGGGTGCGGCGCGGGGCTGCTGTGCGAACCCCTGGCACGGCTGGGCGCAAGCGTAACGGGCGTCGATGCAGCAGCAGAAAACATCGCCGCCGCGCAGAGCCATGCGGCCGGTGCAGGCCTGACAATCGACTATCGATGCGGTGATGTCGGCGCCCTCGGTCTGCGCGACTATGACCTCGTCACCTCGCTTGAGGTGATCGAACACGTGGCTGATCCGGCTGCGTTCGTCGCAGCGCTGCGGGCGGCCATGAGCCCGGGCGGATTGATGATCCTCTCCACTCCCAATCGCACCGCGCGTTCACGGCTCCTGCTGGTCGAGGCGGCCGAGCGTAGCGGGATGGTCCCGCGCGGTACGCATCACTGGGACCAGTTCATCACCCCTGACGAACTGCGCGACCTCCTGACCGCGGCCGGTCTCCTGATGGGTGAGCCACGCGGCATCGCGTGGTCGCTGGCCAAAGGGCTGCACCTGTCGAGCGATCTTGCGCTCAACTACATCGTCACCGCTACTTCGGCGTGATGATCATCAGCACCCACGAAAGCCCGGTGCTCGCGGTGAACAGGATCCACGACCAGTAAAAACCGTGGTCCAGAATGAAATAGTGCCGGATGTTGAGGAATCCGCCGGTGCTGTGACCAGCGCCCATGATCATGCAGACCACGAAGGTCAGGATCGTACCCGGAATGAGCGCCTTGAAGAAGTCCATGGGCCGCCTCCCACAATCTTTGCGCAGCGAAACCGGAATCAGCGCTGCGGTCAAGCCTCAATCATCGATTGGGCCACACCGCGTGCTTGGCCATCAGCGTGGTGATTGCTGCCCGAGCAGCCTTTTCACGCTCAACCCAACCGCCCGAAACGGTGACGTATTTCACCCCTGCGCGTTCAAGGACTTCCTCGGCCAGCGACGCGAACCGGCTGCGCAGCGGTCCCTTGCCGAAGAAGCGCGTACCGTCGTCGATCCACGGCACGTCGGGCGTGAACAGCAGGTACAGGTCGGCCTTGGGGTAGGCAGTCAGCGCCTCCGGTACCTCACCGAACAGCATCTCGGCCCAGGCCGCGGTCATCAGCTGGTCGGTGTCGAGCAGCAGCAGCTTGGGATGGGCCGCGCTGGCAGCTTCGACCGCCATGGCCTGGCCTTCGGCGATCGCCAGCAGGTCGTTCATGTCGAGATCGGTGCCGCGCTCCTCGCAGTAGGTACGGCCGTACTCGGGCACCCATGTGCCGCCGAATTCATGTGCGAGCTTTTCGGCCAAAACCGATTTGCCGGTGCTTTCGGCACCGTGGAAACATACTGAAATCATGCGAACCCGTTTGCTAGTTCGGCCCGGCTTGCCCGGGTCCATTGGCGCAATCCGATAACCGAGATGACGAGGAATGCAACGTAGAGGGCGGCAAGAAAGAAAAGGTCGCGGTAGAGGTATAGGCCGACAGAAACGACGTCGATCCCCACCCACAGAACCCAGTTTTCGATCTTGCGATTGTTGAGCAGCAGCTGCGCCGCGATGCTTGCACCGGTGACCGCCGAATCGGCAAAGGGCAGCGCCGCGTTCGTGAGCCGGTGCATCACCCAACCGAGCGAGAGGCTCAGCGCAGCGGTGACCAGGGCCCAGTTGAACCGCGAGGCGTTGCTCATCCAGCCGACCGGAACCTTGTCCGCGTCGTCGGTCACCCGGTTCCATTGCGCCCAGCCGATTGCGTTCACGACGAAAAAGAACGCCTGCAATCCGCATTCGGAATAGAGCCGCGCTTCAAACAGCGTGATCCCGATAAGGGTGACCATCGCCATCGCCACCGGGAAATTCCAGATCGAGCGGCGCACCAAGAGCCATATCTGGATGAGCCCGAGAAGCGAACCGAGCAGCTCGGTCCAGTGCGCCGAGGCATAGGCCTGGGCCAGTTCGATCAAAGGACGTGCGCCCATTCTTCGGGCTTGAAGCCGACCAGCAATCCCCCAGGATGCTCGACCACCGGGCGTTTGATGCAAGACGGGTTGGCCGCCATCAGCGCAATGGCCCCGGCCTGGCCAAGATCGGTCTTTGCACTCTCGGGCAGCTTGCGGAAGGTCGTACCGGCGCGGTTGAGCAGCTTTTCCCAGCCGACCTGTTCGGCCCAGGCTCCCAGCCTCGCGGGATCGATGCCGGCCTTCTTGTAATCGTGAAACGCGTGGGCAATCCCGCGCGTGTCGAGCCAGCCACGTGCCTTCTTGACCGTATCGCAGTTGGGGATGCCGTAGACCGTGATCGTCACGATTGAGGCCGTTCGTAGCGATGGGTGCGGGGCTCGTCGCAGGTATAGAGCGTGTATTCCTGGTAGTATTCCGCTCGCCCCCTGGCTTGAACGACCGCGTGTTCAGGGTGGCTGCCCCATGCACGAGCAGCGTCCGCATCGGCCCATTCGCTCAGCGCGATCACTTCCCCATCGTCCGCGACATAGCTCTTGAACGAGACGAAACCAGGCTGCGCGCGCGCCAGCTCCTCCATCCGTTCAGCGTCCGCACCATAGGCGGCCCCATCGATATCGGCGCGCTTGCGATTGCGGAAGACGACCACGAACATGGGGCGCTTCCTAACCCGGATTTTGACAGGCGCGCAATCGCGCGGCAAAGCGCTGCCCATGTCCGTCAACACCTTTGGCCGCTTGCTGCGTTTCACCACCTGGGGCGAAAGCCACGGGCCGGCAATCGGTGCGGTGGTGGACGGGTGCCCGCCGGGGCTCGAACTGAGCGGGGACAAGATCCAGCCTTACCTCGATGCGCGGCGGCCGGGGCAGTCGAAATTCACCACGCAGCGGCAGGAACCCGATGCGGTAAGAATTCTCTCGGGCGTGTTCGAAGGCAAGACCACCGGCACCCCGATTTCGCTGATGATCGAAAACGTCGACCAGCGCTCCAAGGACTATTCGGAAGTCGCCAAGGCCTACCGCCCGGGGCACGCGGACTACGCGTATGACGCGAAGTATGGCTTTCGCGACTACCGCGGCGGTGGGCGCAGCTCCGCGCGTGAAACCGCATCGCGCGTTGCCGCCGGGGCGGTGGCGCGGCTGGTCATTCCTGAAGTCGTGGTAATCGGCTGGGTTGCCGAGATCGGCGGCGACGCGATCGACCCGGCCAACTTCGATGCCAACGAGATCGGCCGCAACCCGTTCTTCTGCCCCGATCCGGTCGCGGCCAAGCGCTGGGAGAAGCTGGTGGACGATGCCCGGCTTGCCGGGTCGTCACTCGGCGCGGTGGTCGAATGCGTTGCGAGCGGCGTTCCCGCTGGCTGGGGCGCGCCGCTCTATGGCAAGCTCGACGCCGATCTGGCGAGCGCGATGATGGGGATCAACGCGGTCAAGGGTGTGGAGATCGGCGATGGTTTCGCCGCTGCGCGGCTCTCTGGCGAGGAAAACGCCGACCCGATGCGGCCCGGGCCTGGATCACCGACATTCACCGCCAACCACGCCGGCGGCATCGCGGGCGGGATCAGCACCGGCCAGCCGGTCAAGGTCCGCGTTGCGTTCAAGCCGACCAGCTCGATCCTGACACCAGTGGAAACGATCGACCGCGAAGGACAGGCGACCGAAATCCGCACCAAGGGCCGCCATGACCCCTGCGTCGGTATTCGCGGCGTGCCGGTGGTCGAGGCGATGATGGCCTTGGTGCTGGCCGATCACAAGCTGCTGCACCGAGGGCAGTGCGGCTAGACTAACTCCGCAGCACCGCGCCCAGTTTTGCCGCCGCAGCGGTCACCCGCTCGGCAATGCCCTTGAGATCGGCTTCGGCAAAACTCTTCTCGCCGGGTTGCAGCGTCACCTCGATCGCCAGTGACTTTTTGCCCTCAGGTACGCCCTGGCCGCGGAAATCATCGAACAGGCGGGCGGCGACGATGCTGTCCTTGTCGGCAAAGCGCACCGCGCGGACGAGGTCGCCCGCGGGCAATTCGGCATCGACCAGGAAGGCGAAATCGCGCGTCACCGCCTGCAGCGCCGGCGGGGCGTAGGCGGTGCGGGCGAAGGCCGCGGCCTTCTTTGCCGGGATCGCATCGAGGAACAGCTCGACCGCACTAACCGGCACGCCGATATCGATCGCCTTGAGCAGCGCCGGGTGCAGCATGCCGAAACGCGCCAGCACGGTTTTGGGGCCAAGCCGCAGCGTGGCCGACTGGCCGGGGTGGAACTGCTCGCCCGCTTCACCCATCACCTGCAGGTTATCGATCGGCGCACCGGCTTCGGCGAGCAATGCCAGCGCTTCGGCCTTCGCATCGAACGCGTCGAAACTTTGCGCCTTGCCGCTGGCCCAGCCGCGCGAAACCTTTTCGCCGGCGAGCACCAGTCCGAGCGTCAGGCGCTCGTCGCTGCGGCCAGCTTCGCCACGCAGATAGCGGCGGCCGAGTTCGAACAGCCGCAGCCCGGACGCGCCGCGATCGACATTGCGCCGCACGGCTGACAGCAATCCGGGCAGCAGCGAGGGGCGCATCGCCTTCATATCCTCGCTGATCGGGTTTTCGAGCACCCACAGCCCGCCGTTGCCATTCGCGAACAGCTCGGCTTCGGCCTCGGGCAGGAACGACCAGGTCACCGCCTCGTCTAGTCCGCGCGCGGCGGCAGCGCGGCGCACCTTGCGTTCAAGCTTCTGCACCGGCGTTGCGGTAGCACGCGCAACCCCGTCGGCACGAGGCAGCGGCGCGCTTGCCACGTTTTCCAGTCCGTGGATGCGCACGACTTCCTCGACGATGTCGGGCGCGCCGTCGACGTCAGGGCGCCATGACGGCACCGACACATTCCACGCGGCATCGGTGGCAAAGCCCAGTGCGCGCAGTGTCGCGCGCTGTTCGGCCTCGGGGATCGCCACGCCGCCAAGGCGTTCGGCCAGGTTCGGATCGTACTTGACCTGCTTCGGCGCCAATGGCGGTGATCCTGCGCGGATGACCTCGCTGGGTGTGCCGCCGCAGATCTCCACGATCAGCCGGGTCAGCAGGTCGATCCCCGCATCAAGGAATGCCGGGTCGACCCCGCGTTCGAACCGTGCGCGGGCATCGCTGGTCAGCCCCAGCGCGCGACCGGTCTGGCCGATGCGCTCGGGATCGAAATAGGCGACTTCGAGCAGCACGTCGGTCGTCTCGTCCGAGCAGCCCGAATGCTCGCCGCCCATAATCCCGGCAATGTCGTGGACGCCATTGTCGTCGGCAATCACGGTCATTTCGCCGGTGAGCGTGTATTCCTTGCCGTTGAGCGCGAGGACCGTCTCGCCTTGCTGCGCGCGGCGGGCGAAGATCGCGCCGCTGAGCTTGGCGAGGTCATAGGCATGCGCGGGGCGGCCATAGGCGAGCATCACGTAGTTGGTGATGTCGACCAGTGCCGAGATCGGCCGCTGGCCTGCGCTCTTCAGGCGGTCCTGCAGCCATTTGGGCGATGGTCCATTCTTCACGCCTGCAATCGCGCGGCCGAAGAAGGCGGGGCAACCCTGCGCGTCGTCGGTACGGATCGGCAGCGGGCACGCGCCGGTCCCGGCGACTGGAGCCACGTCGATCGGCTTCAGCGTGCCAAGACCCGCCGCCGCGAGGTCGCGCGCGATGCCGTAGACGCCCATGCAGTCGGGCCGGTTGGGGGTGATCGCCACGTCGAACACCGGGTCGCTGCCCTGGTAGTCGCCGAACGGCATGCCGACCGGCGCGTTATCGGGCAGTTCGAGGATGCCGTCGTGTTCGTCGCCGAGTTCGAGCTCGCGCACCGAGCACATCATGCCGTTCGATTCGACCCCGCGGATCGCGCTGACCTTCAATTCGAACCCGCCGCCCGGAACCACCGCGCCGGGGGTGCCGAGCACGCCGATCATCCCGGCGCGGGCATTGGGCGCGCCGCAGACCACCTGCAGCGGCTGGCCGTTGCCCGTGTCGACGCTGAGCACGCGGAGCTTGTCGGCATTGGGGTGCTGCTCGGCGGTCAACACCTTGGCGACGACGAAGCCGGCGAGGCGCTCGGCTGGGTTCTCGACCCCTTCGACCTCAAGCCCGATCGCGTTGAGTTTGGCCGAAATCTCCTCGGCGCTGGCAGTGGTTTCGAGGTGGTCCTTGAGCCACGAGAGCGAGAACTTCATGCCCGTGCTCCCACGCCGGCGGACAGGGTGGGCACATCGAACGGCGAGAAGCCGTAGTGCTGCAGCCAGCGCACATCGCCGTCGAAGAAGGCGCGCAGGTCATCCATGCCGTATTTGAGCATGGCGAGCCGATCGACCCCGACGCCGAAGGCAAAGCCCTGCCATTCGTCGGGATCGAGCCCGCCTGCCGCGATGACCTTGCGGTTGACCATCCCGCTGCCCAGCAGTTCCATCCAGCCATGCCCCGGCGCGTCGCCGCTGCCGCCAAGCACGCGCTTGCCGTTCACCAGCGCGAAGCCGACGTCGACCTCGACCGAGGGCTCGGTGAAGGGGAAGTAGCTGGGGCGCAGCCGCAGCACGATGTCCTCGCGCTCGAAGAAGGCCTTGAGGAAGGTTTCGAGCGTCCACTTGAGGTGGCCAAGGTGGATATGCTTGTCGATCACCAGGCCTTCGACCTGGTGGAACATCGGGGTGTGGGTGGCGTCGCTGTCCGAGCGGTAGACCCGGCCCGGGGCGATGATCCGGATCGGCGCACCCTGATCGAGCATCGCGCGGATCTGCACCGGGCTGGTGTGGGTGCGCAGCAGCATGCGGCCGCCATCCGAACTGTCGCCCTCGGGGAAATAGAAGGTATCGTGCATCGCCCGTGCCGGATGGCTTTCGGGGATGTTGAGTGCGGTGAAATTGTGCCAGTCGTCCTCGATCTCGGGACCGGTGGCGACCGCGAAACCCATGTCAGCAAAAATCTCGGCAAGCTCGTCCATCACCTGGCTGACCGGGTGGATCGAGCCGCGGGGAGCCTCGGGCGCGGGCAGGGTAAGATCGACCGTTTCGCGCGCGAGGACTTCGCTCAGTGCCGCGGCTTCGAGCGCGGCCTTTCGGCTGGCGAGCGCTTCGCTGACACTTTCTCGCAGCGCATGGATCTGCGGTCCGACCACCTGCCGTTCTTCGGCCGACATTCCGCCCAAGGTCTTGAGCAGGCCCGAAATCGAACCGGCCTTGCCCAAAAACTCCACCCGCAGCTGCTCCAGCGCATCGAGTTCCCCGGCCCCCGCAATGCGGTCCAGTGCTGATTTGCCTGCTTCTGCGTAGTCCACTTGCCTGAAATCCTGTCTCGCCAATGTGCGGTGAGCGCGGCTTTAGCCACGCCGCGCCGCAGTGCAAACCCTATTGGTTCACGCGGCTTTGGGGTCAGGGCTGTCCATGGTCTGCACCGGCGCGCCATAGGCCCGGTTGCGTTCGCGCATGATCGGCCCAAGGATCGGGTGCGGCGTGGCGGCATATTCACGCGGGCTGACCCCCATGAATTCGCGGAAGTCGCGCACGAATTGTGCCTGGTCATGATAATGGCTGTCCATCGCGCCGATCCACTTGAGCGAGGGATCGAGCATGAAGTGCGCAAGGCTGCGCATGAAACGCTGGCGGCGCAGCAGGAGTTTCGGGCCGAATCCGAAATGCCGTGCGCAAATCCGTTCGACAGTACGCTGGCTTGCAGCAACCCGCTCAACCAGTTCGCTGACCGTGGTCAGGCTCTCATCGACCAGCGCCGCATGGACAGCAACAATGCGATTTTCATCGACATGGGGGGAAGCATCGAGCGTTCGAAAAAATGCGATGATCCGGTCCAGCTCAGCCGCCTCGTCAGCCTGTGGTCTGAACACGGTATTGGCAAGCGGCACGAATTTGGCGAGGCGCGGGTCAGCGCGGCCATCGCACATCAGGTTGGCCGCCTTGCTCGCGTTGTGGCCAACAAAGCGGGCCCAGCCAAGCGGCAGGAAGCCGATACCCCACATCCGGGTGCGGGGCATGATGAAGTGCGTTGGGCGGCTGCTTGGGCCACTGGCGAAGAACCGGACGTCCTTCAGCCGGTCGCCACCTTCGACCCAGGCTTCCGGACCGATCGGATCGAAGAAGCGCAGCCCGGCCCATTCGGGCTGCAGCGAATCGCGCAGCGGCTCTGCGCCAGAAGGCACGAAGTCCACCGCGTAGAACGTAGTGAAAAACCGGCGCAAATCCTCTGGCGGCGGATAAAACCGCACACCAACCTGGTCATCTGGCGACACCGAAGTCTCCCCGCTTCGACGTATTCTTATCGAATGAGACTTGCATGGCCGGTGACGCTTGGCAAGCGTTTGCCCATCCCGGTCAGGGGCGATGCAATGCCTGAACCGCGCCGCCGACCGCAGCATCACGGGCCCGCGCTGTGGCGGCCAGCATCGGATGCGGGGCTTGGGCATAGGCGCTTGGACTCATTCCCATGAACCGCCGGAAATCCCTGACAAAGTGCGCCTGATCGACATAGTGGTCATCCAGCGCACTGGTCCACGTCAGCCGGGGATTTAACAGGAACTTCGCCAGGCTGCGGGTGAAGCGCTGGCGGCGCAGGAGCAGTTTGGGCGAAAATCCGAAAGCCTTGAGGCAGAACCGCTCGAGCGTGCGCGCCGAAAACTGCAAATGGTCGGCAAGGTCGTTTACCGAGCCGATCTCCTCGTCGATCAGCAATCGGTGCGTGGTGCGGATACGCTCTTCATCCTCGCCCGGGGAGCTTGCCGCCAAAAGCCGGGAAAAGTGGTCTTCCAGGCGCGCGGCAGCGACTGGCGGCTCGGCTTGGTCGGCGAACACCAGGTCATAGGCGGAATGCAGTTTCTTCCAGGAATTCTCGACCCCAGCATCGCCGATGCGGTCGGCAAAGTCGGCCGCCGGAGCAGCAATGAACCGCGCCCAGCCGAGCGGCAGGATGCCGATCCCCCAAATCCGCGCACTGCCAATCGAGATCCGGGTCGCGAAGCTGGTCGGGCCGCTCGCCATCATGCCCCGCCGTGGCTCGGGTTTTTGGGGCACGATCCCGGCAAGGCACCCGCCGGTTTGGGCCATGCGCAGGCTGGCCCATTCGGGGAGCAGCCAGTCTTCGATCCGCTGCCCCGAACGAAGCCGGACATCCATCATGTAGAACGAGGAAATGTAAGGACGCAATTGCTCGGAAGGCACGAAAAATGAAAGCTCAACGCCCGTGTCGGACATGGTCAGGGCCGGTGCAGCGCCTGGACCGCGGCTCCGGCGGCGGCGGCGCGCCCCTGCGCCGCGGCGCGCAGCACGGGATGGTCGATCCCGGCATAGCGGCGCGGGCTCATCGCCATGAAGCGGCGGAAGTCGCGCACGAAATGCGCCTGATCGACATAGTGGAAATCGAGCGTGCGGATCCAGGTGAGCGAAGGATCGAGCATGAACTGGGCAAGACTGCGCAGGAAGCGCTGGCGCCGCAGCAGAAGCTTTGGGGAGAAGCCGAAAGCCTTGAGGCTGAGCCGTTCGAGCGAGCGCGACGACATCGCGATGCGTTCCGCCAGATCGGCGACCGATGCCATGTCTTCGTCGACCAGCGCTGCGTGTGCGGCACGGATCTTCGGCTCGTCTTCATGCGGCGGCGACCGGTCCAGCAGGTTGAGCAGATAGGCGTCGATCCGCGCGGCTTCGTCGGCCGCATTGCCGTCGCCTCCGGCAAAAGCTGCATCAGGCAGTCCGGCGAGCGGCAGGCCAGTTGGATCACCGGCAAGGGCGACCGTCTTGTCGACGTGATTGCTGGCGGGCACGCCCAGCAGGCGCAGCCAGCCCAGCGGCAGGATTCCCACGCCCCAGGCGCGGGCGCCTCCGCCCAGGCGAAAGTGGGCGGCCAGGCTGGTCGGTCCGGTCAAGATAGCTTGCGGCATCGGTTCGAGCGGACCTTCGCCCAGCACCGAACTCCAGGCGCCGCCACTGACGAAGCGCAGGTTGGCCCACTCGGGATGCAGCCAGTCCTCGATAAATTCACCGGCCGGCAAGTGAACTTCGGTCAGGTAGTAAGTGGAAATATAGGGCGCCAGTGCCGGTGAAGGCATGAAGAAGCGGACCGCGACCGAACCGTCGAGCGGTTTGCTCAGCATCGTGATGGGACCCCTGTAGACAGCGCAGAATCGAGAACTGGCCCAAGGTGCCTTAGGCGCGAGCGGTTCGCAAGATGCCGTCCCGGAATGGGAAGGGGCGCGGCCCGGCATTTCGGACCGCGCCCCTTGAAAGCGCTGGCAATGGCTTCGCGGGCTTAGGCCGGAAGCGCTGCCTTGGCCGACGCGATGACGGTGGCGAACACGCCGCCTTCGTTCATTGCGAGGTCCGCCATGGTCTTCCGGTCGAGCTCGATCCCGGCCAGCTTGGTGCCGTGGATGAACTGCGAATAGGTTAGCCCTTCGGCGCGGACCGCGGCGTTGATCCGCTGGATCCACAGCGCGCGGAACGACCGCTTCTTAACCTTGCGGTCGCGGTACGCGTACTGGCCGGC
>JBJTMA010000004.1:0-9663 GCA_046063295.1 Novosphingobium sp. | reverse complement strand
CGGCAACGGCCATCCGCCGGATCTGTCGCTGATCACCAAGGCGCGGCACGGCGGCGCTGCCTACGTCTATTCGCTGCTGACGGGTTATGAAGCCCAGCAGCCGGCGGAACTCCTCCAGAAGTTCCCCGATGCGAAGACCGGGCAGAACATGCACTACAACCCGTATTTCGCGAACCTGAACATCGCGATGGCCCCGCCGCTCGCCAACGACGACCTGGTGACCTATTCGGACGGGACCAAGGCGACCAAGGACCAGATGGCCAAGGACGTTTCCGCATTCCTGGTATGGACTGCCGAGCCCAAGCTTGAAGCGCGCCACCAGACCGGGTTCATGTGGATTGGCCTGATGCTGTTCGTGACAGTGCTGTCGTTCATGGCTTACCGGAATGTGTGGTCGGGCAAGAAGCACTGACCGAGCCTTCCCCTCGGCTAACAAAAAGGCCTCCGGATCACGCGATCCGGAGGCCTTTTGCTATCAGGTTGACCGCGCTGCGAAGCTGACGCATAGGGACCGCCGCAGGCAGCGCGGGTATAGCTTAGTGGTAAAGCACCAGCCTTCCAAGCTGGCTATGCGGGTTCGATTCCCGCTACCCGCTCCAGCACATTCCTGTTCCAAAGGCCAAAGGGCGGACCTGCCTCAGCAAGCCCGCCCAGCCCCCGGTAGCCGAGCGCATGCGCTGGCCGCCTAGGGCTGGCATGCCACCGCCCGCATCAGATTACTTGGATAAATTCGCCAAGCTGCTCGCAGCCATCAGACTGCCATGTTGTCGATCAGCCGGGTCGATCCGATCCTTGCCGCCACAAGGATGCGGGTAGGCCGGCCCTGCAATTCGGCGACAGCGGCAAGCGTTTCGGCATCGCACAGCTGGATATAGTCGACGCTGTCAAACCCTCCCGCAAGCAGCAGCTCCTCGACCTCGAGCAGCGTTGCGGAGACATTTGCTCCGGTTCGAATCGCCTCCGATGCCCAGCGCAGGGCGCGCGGCAATGCGGCGGCGTGGGCCCGTTGCGCGGGGGTCAGGTAGGCGTTGCGCGACGATAGCGCGAGACCATCGGCCTCGCGCACAGTGGGCACGCCGATTATCGCATCGGCGTGCGGTTGGATCAGGTCGAGATCGCGTGCCATGCGCCGGATCACCGCGAGTTGCTGCCAGTCCTTCTCGCCGAACAATGCCAAGTCAGGCTGCACCTGATTGAACAGCTTCAGCACCACTGTTGCCACGCCGTCGAAGTGACCCGGCCTGGCCGCGCCGCACAGGCCTTCGCTCACGCCGCTTACTGACACGTTCGTGGCATAGCCATCGGGATACATCACCGACGGTTGAGGTGCCCACAGCAAGCTGACCCCTTCGGCCTCGAGCAACGCCGAATCGGCCGCCATCTGGCGCGGATACTTCTCGAGATCCTCGTTCGCGCCGAACTGGAGGGGATTAACGAAAATCGAAACCGCTACATGTGCCGCGCGGCGCTTGGCCTCGCGCACCAGGGTCAGATGCCCTTCATGCAGCGCCCCCATGGTCGGTACGAACGCCAGAGGACCATCGCCCTTCAAGGCGCGAACGGTGCCGCGCAGTGGATCAAGCTGCGTGATCGTTTGCACCAGTCTGTCCCCTTGGATAAAAAGGCCGTGCGCCCGCTTCATGCCCGCTTTAGGTGGCAGGCCCGCAGGCGGCAACACATTCGCAAAACAGACAGGCTCTTGATTCCAGTGACTTCGCAACCCGGTCCGCACCGCATCGTCTTCGCCAACGAAAAAGGCGGCACTGGTAAGTCCACCACGGCGGTGCACATCGCTATCGCGCTCGCCTATCAGGGCGCGCGTGTCGCCGCGCTCGATCTCGATCCGCGTCAGCGCACGCTGCACCGCTATCTTGAAAACCGGGCCGAAACGGCCCGACGCCGCGATATCGCGCTGCCCACGGCGCGATTCGATGTCTTCTGCGGAGAGACTGTCGATGACCTCAATGCACAGGTCGCCGAATTGAGTGAGAACGCAGACTTCATCATTTTCGACACGCCCGGGCGCGACGACGACTTCGCCCGCCATGTCGCGACCGAGGCGGACACCTTGGTTACCCCTCTCAATGACAGCTTTGTCGATTTCGACCTCATCGGCCAGGTCGATGCCGAAACGTTCAAAGTGCGCAAGCTATCGTTCTACGCCGAACTGATCTGGGAAGCCCGCAAGAAGCGCGCGATGACGACGATTCGCGAAGCGCGGCGCGAGATGGACTGGGTCGTCGTGCGGAACCGCACCCAGCACACCGAAGCGCGCAATATGAAGCGCCTCGATGGCGCGCTGACCGAGCTTTCCAAGCGCGTCGGCTTCCGCATCGCCGGGGGGCTTTCGGAGCGCGTGATCTACCGCGAGCTTTTCCCCTCGGGCCTAACTCTGCTCGACAAGGGGCAATTGGGCGAACTCGGCACCAGCCATCTGGTGGCGCGTCAGGAACTGCGCGCGTTGCTCGCGTCGCTCAACCTGCCGATGCCGACCAGCGCGGCGCCCGAACTGGCTCTTGCCGGAGCAAACTGAGCGCAATCATGGGCAAGTTGCTGTTCCTGGTTTTGCTGGCCAGCCTTGCAACCAAATGGCTGAGTGGGCGTTGGCCTTGGCAGCTGATGCACGACAGCGAACGATCGCAGAAGGAGGCCATGGCGCGGATGCTCCTTGGCGTTGATCGCAGCGCCAGCCGCGCCGACATAGCCGAGGCGCACCGCCGCCTCCTTGCCAAGGTTCATCCAGACCGCGGCGGAACCAACGAAGCAGTGCACCAAGCCGCTGCCGCGCGCGACGTGCTTCTCGCGCGGCTCGACCGACAAGAGACAGGACCGCGATGACCCATACGTTCGACCCCACAGTACTCCGTGAATACGATATTCGCGGGATCATCGGCGAAACGCTGGGCGAGTCCGATGCCTATGCGATCGGCCGCGGTTTTGCGACCCTGCTCGGAGAGGACGGCGGCAAAGCCATTGCTGTCGGCTACGATGGTCGGACCAGTTCGCCTATGCTTGAGGCGGCCCTTGTCAGGGGCATCAACGATGCCGGGCTCGATGCGGTGCGCGTGGGCATGGGACCGACCCCGATGCTCTACTATGCCGAAGCTTCAATGGAAGATGTGCAGGGCGGCATTCAAATAACTGGCAGCCACAATCCCGCCAATTACAATGGCTTCAAGATGGTATTTCGGGGCCGTCCGTTTTTCGGTTCTGACATCCAGAAGCTCGGAGCGATCGCTGCGGAGGGCGCCTGGGCCACGGGCAGCGGCAGCCACCAAGCGCGCGAGATCATCGGCAGCTATATTGACCGGCTGATCGACGGTCTCGCCGGGATCGATCCTGCCAAGCTCGCTGATTTGTCGATCGGTTGGGACGCGGGCAACGGGGCTGCGGGCCCCGCGCTCGAAATGCTCGTCAAAAAGCTGCCTGGCCGTCATGTTACCCTCTTCACCGAGGTGGACGGGAATTTCCCCAACCACCACCCGGACCCCACCGAGGAAAAGAACCTTGCCGATTTGAAGAAGCTGGTCGCGCAGGAAAGGCTCGATTTCGGAATTGCCTTCGATGGCGATGGCGACCGGATCGGTGCAATCGATGGCAATGGCAGAGTTGTGTGGGGTGACCAGCTGCTCATGATCTACGCCGAAGACCTCCTGAAGATGGAGCCTGGGGCCACGATTATCGCGGATGTAAAGGCTTCGAAGGCTCTATTCGAACGAGTCTCGGCGCTCGGTGGACGGCCGGTTATGTACAAAACCGGACACAGCCTGATTAAATCCAAAATGAAGGAAACTGGGGCGCCCCTGGCCGGCGAGATGAGCGGGCACGTGTTCTTCGCGCATCAATATTACGGCTTCGACGATGCACTTTACGCTGCAATCCGCCTGATCGCGGCATCGGTGCGTCTGGGCAAATCGGTGACCGAGCTACGCGGCGAAATGCCGCCTCTGGTCAACACGCCAGAGCTTCGTTTTCAGGTCGATGAGAGCCGCAAGTTTGCGGTGATCGATGAGGTAAAGGCGCGCCTCGAAGCCGCTGGCGCCGACGTTGACAGCATCGACGGCGTTCGGGTCTCAACCCCCGATGGCTGGTGGCTACTGCGGGCATCCAATACGCAGGATGTTCTCGTCGCCCGCGCGGAAAGCAACGACCAAGCCGGTCTCGACCGTCTGCTGGCAGAGGTGGACGCTCAGCTGGCTGCATCAGGTCTGGAGCGCGGACCCCAGGCCGGGCATTAGATCAAACGCATTCTGAAGAAGTCGAGAATTTCGTCCCGCGCTATTGCCGTGGGCTGTCCCGCCTCGTCAATCAGATGCAGCGTCACCACCGAATGGGGGTTCTTGTACGGGGTGTTCGGATTGGCCGCGCTGTCCGGCAGCACGGTGCCCTCAAAACGATCGCCGAGCGCCTCGGCGTAAGCCGCGAAACGCTCTGCCTTGCAGAAGCTGTCGCCTTCGAAGCGATAGGCTTTGACCGTCAGGTCTTCGGCTTCCATCCGTGCCTTCACCGCCGCAAGTTCTGCCGGCGCGATGTGCATGCCTCCGGGCTTGCCGAGCGGCAAACTCGGCTGGGCCAGGACCGGGGCCAGCACCGCGGGTTCGAGCATCATCGACAGTGCGAAATTGCCGGTAAAGCACATCCCGATCGCGCCGACGCCCTTGCCGCCGCACTCATCGTGAGCTTGCGCGGCCAGAGCGCGAAGCCATTTGGTTATCGGGCTTGAATCGTTGGCGGCGAAGGCTTTGAACTGGCGGCTGACGCAAGCTCTGGCTATTGTCGAGACGGCATACCAGCTGCTGAGCGTCGCGCCGTCCTTGCCGAACAGGTGCGGCAAGTAGACCGTAAATTCGGCATCGCGCACCCAGCGGGCAAACCGTGCGACGTGCGGACTGATCCCCGGCATCTCGGTCATCACAATCACTGCCGGTCCGCTTCCCATGACGTAGACCCGGCGCGTTTCGCCAAGAAGGGTGATTTGCCGGTGTGTAAAGTCGTCCAATGGGTCGGGTTGGTCGAGTGGTCGTTGAGACATGGTTGATCCCCCTTGATCCGCCAAATTGTGGCACCGCGCCGATCAAGCCGCAATTGCCTTTCCCAAGCGCCTGCAATCCGTGCCAGAATGCCTGTCGATGAGCGACGACGACCACCTTCCTCGTGAACTTGCCGGATGGTTCGCCGCACGCGGCTGGTCGATACGCAGGCACCAGCGCGAGATGCTTGAAGTCGCGGCGCGCGGCCACCACGCGCTGCTTGTAGCCGATACCGGGGCAGGGAAGACGCTGGGCGGTTTCCTGCCCACGCTCGCCGATTTCTGCCCTTCGCGGCAAGACGGGCGGCCGCCGCCCGGAGGCCTGCACACACTGTATGTCTCGCCGCTCAAGGCGCTGGCGCACGACGTCCAGCGCAATCTGCTGACCCCGATCGAAGAGCTTGGGCTACCCGTTCGTGTCGAGGTGCGAAGCGGCGATACGCCTTCGGAGCGCAAGGCGCGGCAGCGAATAAAGCCGCCGCACGTCTTGCTGACCACGCCGGAATCGTTGTCGTTGTTGCTCTCTTACCCTGAGGCGGAGACGTTGTTCGCGGGCCTGAAACGTGTCGTGATCGATGAGGTCCATGCCTTTGCAACAACCAAGCGCGGGGATCTCCTGGCGCTCGCACTCACACGGCTCCAAGCGCTCTCGCCCGAATTGCAGCGTGTCGCCCTGTCGGCGACGCTGGCAGACCCGGATGCATTCCGCGATTGGCTGGCGCCATGGGGCGATGTGGACAGCGTCGCCTTGGTCGAAGGCGAAGCCGGGGCCGAGCCCGAGCTTGCAATCCTGCTGCCCGATGACGCCCGCGTTCCGTGGGGCGGGCACGCCGCAGCCTGGGCGGTTCCTCAGTTGATCGAGGCGATCAAGGCCAACAAGACCACGCTCATCTTCTGCAACACGCGCTTCCTTGCCGAATTCATCTTCCAGAAGCTGTGGGAGGCGAATGAAGAGACTTTGCCGATCGGCATTCACCACGGCTCCCTATCGAAAGAGGCCCGCCGAAAAGTGGAAGGCGCGATGGCGCGGGGTGAGCTGCGCGCACTGGTGGCTACCGCCAGCCTCGATCTTGGCGTCGATTGGGGAGATATCGACCTCGTTGTCCAGATGGGTGCACCCAAGGGCTCCTCGCGGCTGCTGCAACGGATCGGACGGGCCAACCACCGATTGGACCAGCCCAGCCGCGCGCTCTTGGTCCCCGGCAATCGTTTCGAGTTCTTGGAAGCAATGGCGGCCGAGCAGGCTGTGGCTGAAGGGCAGCGGGACGGAGAGACGTTCCGTCCCGGGGGCCTCGATGTTCTGGCCCAGCACGTGATGGCCGTCGCATGCGCTGGTCCGTTCGATGGGCAGGTATTGCTGCGCGAAATTCGCTCCTCGTCCACCTACGCCTGGCTCGATGAGGCACAGTGGGATCGCGTCCTGGAATTCGTCGCGACTGGTGGATACGCGCTGCGCGCCTACGATCGGTTCCGTCGGATCACGAGGGACAAGGATGGACTGTGGCGCTTGACACACCCGGAGCGGGCGGCGCGCTTCCGGCTGAACGCGGGGATCATCATCGACAGCGAAATGGTTGAGGTGATGTTCCGCCGCGGCAAGTCGCTGGGCCGGGTGGAAGAAAGCTTCGCAGCCAGCCTGCGTCCGGGCGACACGATCCGCTTCGCTGGCCTGGATCTCGAAGTCGAAGCGATGAAAGAAACCCAACTGATTGTCCGGGCGGCCAAGAAGGATGGCCAGATTCCCAGCTACATGGGCCAGCGCATGGCGATGACCACGCATCTTTCGAGGCGGGTACAGGCACTCCTTGCGGACCGGGCCGGCTGGGCACGCTTCCCCGACGATGTCCGTGAATGGCTGGAAGTTCAGGACTGGCGCAGTGAACTGCCGGAGCCAGGTATGCTGCTGGTGGAAAGCTTTCCTTATGAGGGGCGCCACTACACCGTATTCTATGCCTTCGAAGGTTGGCCGGCTCATCAATCGCTGGGCATGTTGTTGACTCGGCGGATGGAGGATCGCGGATTGATGCCGCTTGGCTTTGTCGCCAACGACTATGCCCTGGCGGTGTGGAGCCTGCGCGCGGTTGATGATCCGGGGGCGCTTCTGTCGGCCGAGATCCTGGGCGATGAGTTTGCCGCATGGGTGCAGGACAGCTACCTCTTGCGCCGGGCCTTTCGCGAGGTGGCGGTAATCGCTGGATTGGTCGAACGTCAGCAACCCGGCACCCGCAAGACCGGTCGGCAAGTGACCTTCTCAACAGACCTGATTTATGACGTACTCAGGAAGTATGAACCGGACCATCTGCTAATAGAAGCTGCCTGGGCAGATGCGCGTGCGCGGATGACCGATGTCGGACGGCTCGCCGACCTGCTGGAGCGGGCTCAGTATCAGGTACGGCACGTCAAGCTCGACCGTGTCAGCCCGCTTGCCGTGCCGGTTCTGGTGATGATCGGCCGTGAGAGCGTACCGCAAGGTATGGCCGACGATGAGCTCATCCTTGAGGCGGAAGGTCTTGCCGGGGCCGCAATGCGAATAGATCCGCAGGAGCCGCGCGAGGACGATTAGCGCAGCGATCCGGCCTTGCCGAAGCTGGCATAGCGCTCGTTATCGACAAATCCGAATGCCGACACACCGGACCGCCTGATCAGGTTGAGGACTTGTGCCGCTGCTTCGTAGGGCACCATAGCGTCGGGCTTGAAGCGCAACTCCGGTTCAGGACGCAACCTGCGGCTGCTGACGAGGAGCCAGGACAACTGTGCCCGGGTTACTGTCTGCCCATTCCAGTCAATCTCACCGCTCGCGTCGATCACGATGGTGTTGCGGTGCGGATCGACGGGTGGATGCTCGATTGCTGGTCCTGCTGCGGGAAGTTCGATTTGAACTTCGTTGACCGCGGCTGGTACGGCCAGGATGAACACGACGAGTAACACGAGCATGACGTCGATCAGCGGCGTGGTGTTCATATCTCCGAGCGGCTGACTCGAGGAGGTCACAAGAGCTTTTGCGGTCATCATCTCCACTCCGGTTCGTTCGGATCGGATGAGATAGTATAACATTATGATTGTCAAGATGGGGCGCTGAGCTTGATCCAACGAAAAGGGGGCGGATCGCTCCGCCCCCTTGGTCAATTCGCATGGTAAGCCTTGGCTTACTTCGGCGGCGGCTCCGAATTCGGAGCGCGGTTGAACGAGATGAACTGCTCGTTGCCGACGAAACCGAAGGCCGATACGCCAGATCCCTTGATGATGTTCAGCACCTTGGCGGTGGTGTCATAAGGGGCCTGGGCATCGGGCTGGAACTGAAGTTCCGGCTCAGGAGTGATCTTAAGGGTCTGCTGCAGCTGGTACAGCAGGCCGCCCTGATCAACCGGCTGGTTGTTCCAGGTGATTTCACCGGTAGGGGTGACCGACACCTTGTTCTTGTCGTGCTTCGGCGGCGGAACATTGGTCGGCGGCGTTGGTGCCGGCAGATCGATGTTCACCGCGTGGGTTGCCACGGGGATGGTGATGATGAACATGATGAGGAGAACGAGCATGACGTCGATAAGCGGCGTCGTGTTCATTTCCATCATCGGCTCGCCATCGTCCTTGCCGCCTGACATTGCCATTGTGCGTTACTCCTGAAAAAGTTCTGCGCTGCGGGGGTGTTATGGCCCGTCGCGATTAGCCGTTAGGATCGACCGGGGTCGAGATGAACCCGACGGTCGGGTAACCGGCGTATTGAACGTTTGCCACCACGCCCGCGACACAGCGCCACGGAGCGTTCTGGTCCCCGCGGATATGAACTTCGGGGATCTGTTCCGGATTGGCCTTGATCGCATCGATGCCGCCTGCGCGGTCGATGATGTCCTTGAGACGCTTCGAAGCCTTGTCCAGGAATTCGGTCGAATCCACCGGGGTGATGTTGTTGAAATAGACACGGCATTCGCCGCCGGTCGTTGCGCCTTCGAACCCTGGATCGCCCGCCGAGCGCCCAGCGGCGTCGGTCGTGCTCACCGTGACCAGAAGGTTTTCGACCTTGTCTTTCGACTCCTGGCTTACAATGATCGGGATCTTGAGCTTCTGGATCGTCTGGATCGCGACCGGAACCGCGATGAGGAAGATGATCAGAAGGACCAGCATCACGTCCACCAGCGGCGTGGTGTTGATGTCGGACATCGGCTTCTCTTCGCCGCCGCTGCCGCCTACTGCCATTGCCATAGGTTAAATCCTATCCTTGGAATTTACCCCGGACCGCCAATTGCAAGGCAAATCTGGTCCGGTTCGACCGGCACTTCGGACTGCCCGAAGAGCAGTCCGAAGTACGATCGGCGTACTTACGCCTTGGGCGCGCTGGCCGGTGCAGCGGCAGCCGGCTTGGCAGCCGGAGCGGCGGCCATGGCGGGCTTGACGGCACCCTTCGAGTTGATGTTCGCCAGCACGTCGGTCGAGAAGCCCGAGAGCAACTCGGCGATGCGCTTGTTGCGGCCCTGCAGGTAGTTGTAGGCAAGAACCGCGGGAACCGCGACGAGCAGACCGATTGCGGTCATGATCAGAGCTTCACCGACCGGACCCGCGACCTTGTCGATCGACGCCGAACCGGCGATGCCGATGTTGATCAGCGCGCGGTAGATGCCGACCACGGTACCGAACAGACC
>JBJTMA010000195.1:0-35091 GCA_046063295.1 Novosphingobium sp. | reverse complement strand
CCAGAAGGCCCAACCCCGCCGAACGGCAGGTCTTCCATCGCGTTGTGGAACAGCACGTCGTTCACAGTGACCCCGCCCGAAATCGTGCGGGTCAACACCTTGCGTTCTTCATCCTTGTCGCTGCCGAAGTAATAGAGCCCGAGCGGACGATCGTGCGCGTTCACATAGTCGATCGCCCCATCGATGCTGTCATAGGTCATCACCGGCAGGATCGGGCCGAAGATTTCCTCCTGCATCACCTTCATGTCGTCGTTTACGCCGCGCAATATGGTGAGCGGCATCTTGTTACCGTTCGAGCTCTTGAAGTCCTCTCCTGCAGGATTGACCTCGATCAGTTCGGCGCCCTTTTCCTTGGCATCGGTCAGATAGCCTTGCAGGCGTTCGTAGTTCCGCCCGTTGACCACCGAGGTGTAATCGTCGTTGGCGAGCAGCGAGGGGTACATCGTCGCCACGCCGGATTTGACGCTCTCGATCACATCGCTCTCCTGGTCCTTCGGAACGAGCAGGTAATCGGGGGCAAGGCAGATCTGTCCGGCGTTCATCATCTTGCCCATTGCGATACGCTCGCCGGTCTTCTTCTTGTCGGCACTGCGGCTGATGAAAGTCGGCGACTTGCCGCCGAGTTCGAGCGTGACGGGCACCAGGTTCTCCGCCGCCGCACGCATGATGTGCTTGCCCACCGACGTCGCGCCGGTGAAGATCAGGTGATCGAAAGCGAGCTGCGAGAAGGCGGTGCCGACCTCGACCCCGCCGGTGAACACCGCCATTTCCTCTTCGGCGAAGTACTTGGGCACGGCCTCTGCGAAGACCTCAGCCACGCGCTCGGTAAATTCGCTCGGCTTGATCATGGCGCGGTTGCCGGCGGCGAGGATTCCGGCCATCGGCACCATGACCATGCCCACCGGGAAGTTCCACGGTGCAATCACCCCGACCACGCCCTTGGGCTGGTAGACGACCTCGGCCTTGGCACCGAGCAGGCCGAGCGGGAACATCGCTTTGCGCCTCTCGTTGCGGCCCCAGGCTTCGAAATGCTTCTTGGCATGCTTGAGTGCGCCGACCGAGGGCATGATGTCGGTCATCAGCGTCTGTTCGGTGCTGCGGTGTCCGAAGTCCGCGCTCACCGCCTTGGCGAAGTCATCCTTGTGATCGATCAGCAGCGCGATTGCCCGGTCGATCCGGTCACGCCGGACCGACATCGCCTCGGGCAGAGCCGCGGTAAAGGCCTCGCGCTGGCGCTTCAGGACATCGGCCATGCGGGCCGCTTCGGTGCTGCTCATCCAAACTCTCCCCGGTTTCGATTTGCCACCTTTTTGCGCGGCGCACGCCACTTGGCAAGGAAAGCCTGCGTTTGAGCCTGAAAAGCTATGGGTGATTGCCTTTGCGGCAGTGCAGCATTATTGCCGCCGCCGTAACGTCATCGCACCCCGAAAGGCACATTCCCATGGCCCAGCTTTCCGCCAACGATCCGGTCGTCATTCTCTCCTATGCGCGCACCCCGATGGGCGCGATGCAGGGCGCGCTGGCGGACGTTTCGGCGACCGACCTGGGGGCGACCGCGATCAAGGCCGCGGTCGAGCGCGCCGGCGTGAACGGCGCCGAAGTTGAGCGCGTATACATGGGTTGCGTGCTGCCGGCCGGACTGGGTCAGGCCCCTGCCCGCCAGGCGACGATCAAGGCCGGCCTGCCCACCTCGGTCCAGGCGACCACGGTCAACAAGGTCTGCGGATCGGGTATGCAGACGCTGATCATGGGCGCCGAGGCTCTCGCCGCGGGCAGCATTGATCTGGTCGTCGCGGGCGGCATGGAAAGCATGACCAACGCGCCCTACCTGCTCAAGAAGCACCGTTCGGGCGCGCGGATCGGGCACGACACCGCCTACGATCACATGTTCCTTGATGGCCTTGAAGACGCTTACGAGCCGGGCCGCGCGATGGGCACTTTCGCGCAAGATACCGCGAACGACTACCAGCTGACCCGCGAAACCCAGGACGCCTACGCCATCGAATCGCTCCGCCGCGCGCAGAGCGCGATCGCCGATGGCGCCTTCGCCGAAGAGATTGCCCCGGTTACGGTCATCAGCCGCGCCGGTGAAAGCGTGGTCGATACCGACGAGGCGCCGGGCAAGGGCAAGCCGGACAAGATCCCGTCGCTGAAGCCCGCCTTCGCCAAGGACGGTACGATCACCGCGGCCACTTCGAGCTCGATCTCCGACGGCGCGGCTGCACTGGTGCTGACCCGCGAAAGCGTCGCCGCGAGCAAAGGCCTCGCCCCTGTCGCCAAGGTCATTGCAGTGGCCGCGCACGCGCAGGCGCCCAAGGATTTCACCACCGCCCCGGTTGGCGCGATCCAGTCAGTGCTGAGCAAAGCCGGTTGGGCGATCGGCGACGTCGACCTGTTCGAAGTCAACGAAGCCTTTGCCTGCGTCGTGATGTTCGCAATGCACGACCTCGGCATCCCGCACGAGAAGATCAACGTCCATGGCGGCGCGACCGCGCTGGGTCACCCGATCGGCGCATCGGGCGCGCGGATCGTGACCACGCTGATCGCCGCACTGAAGCGCCACGGCAAGACCAAGGGCGTGGCCAGCCTGTGCATCGGCGGCGGTGAGGCTACAGCGGTAGCGGTCGAGCTCGTCTAGGGTTCGCCCGCGCCGAACAGTCGCGCTTGCTCGACATAGCCTTGCCGCGGGCCAACCGCGAGCTGGCACCAACCGGCGCTGCAGTTGCCAAGCTTGCCAACCACACCTGGGGCCAGGCGCCACAGCAGTTTGGAGTTGGCGTTGGCTGCTTCGTGCATTTCGGCGGGGTCTGTTCCGGTAACGAATCCGCTGCGTTCGCGGGTCAGAAGCCGGGCGAGCACCCAGCCCTGCGCGCCGTCGGGATCCTGCACCAGTCGCCAGCCTTCCATCATCCGCAACACCTTTAGTGGCAGGTGCTGGCGATGATATACCCAGGCGATCTTGTAATCCTCGCCCGGGCCGACGCGCATGTTGACCTCTTCGGCGCGGATCGCCGCCCAGTACGGCGTCTTGGGGTCGTCGGCGCGCGCAGCGCTTGCAAACATGGCGAGCGCCATCACCAGTGCTGTCGTTCGGACTCGGATCATGGCGTCCCAATAGCCCCCGGCAGTCCGGCGTATCAAGTCGCTTGACCCACCCGGCGCGAGAGGCATAGCCCTGTGCGCGATGACGATAGTTTCCGACACCAGCAGCACGCGCCGCGTCAGCGGCACGCCCAAGGTCCACGTGACCCGCCGCCTCATGCCCTCGGTCGAAGCGCGGATGGGTGAATTGTTCGAAGTCACGCTCAATGCCGAAGACCGCCCGCTGAGCCGCGCCGAACTGGTCGAGGCGATGCGCACCAGCGACGTCATCGTGCCTACGGTCACCGATCGGATCGATGCGACAATGCTCGAGGAAGCTGGTGAGCGCCTCGGCCTCATCGCTAACTTCGGTGCTGGCACCGAACATATCGATCTTGCCGCCGCCCGCGCGCGCAAGATTATGGTCACCAATACCCCCGGCGTGTTCACCGACGATACCGCCGACCTGGCCATGATGCTGATCCTCTCGGTCCCCCGCCGCCTGGGCGAAGGCAGCCGTCTGATCCGCGACGGCAAGTGGACCGGCTGGGCCCCCAGCGCGATGCTGGGCCATTGCATCGGCGGCAAGCGGCTCGGCATCGTCGGCATGGGCCGGATCGGCCAGGCCGTTGCGCACCGCGCCCGCGCCTTCGGAATGGAGGTCGTCTACCACAACCGCCACCGTCTGCCGCCGAGCATCGAGAGCATGCTGGGCGCGCGCTATGAGGCCGATCTTGAGCTGCTGATTGCGGAAAGCGATGTGATCACGCTGCACTGCCCGGCAGGTGCCGCAACGCATCATCTGATCAACGCCGAACGCCTCAAATCGATGAAGTCCAGCGCGTACCTGATCAACACCGCCCGCGGCGACCTGATCGACGAAGAGGCGCTTATCGCTGCGCTGACCGGCAATGAGATCGCCGGGGCGGGTCTCGACGTGTTTGCCAATGAGCCGGACGTCGATCCGCGCCTGATCGCCCTGCCCAACGTCATCACCCTGCCCCACCTCGGCAGCGCGACGATCGAGGGCCGCGCGCACGCGGGCGAAAAGATCATCGCCAACATCCGCTTCTGGGCGGACGGACACCGGCCGCCTGACCAGGTGCTGGACGGCTGGATTTAGCAATTGCGCGGATAACGGTCCCACCCCGCAACATGTGTTCGCAGCGGCGCTTGCTCACCGCACGAACGTTGCTCTAAGCCCCTGCCCGAGAATCGCGCGTGAGGGGAGATTTCGATGCGCAAGATTGCGGGGCTGGCGCTTGCGGCTGCCACTACGCTTATTCCGGCCGCAGCCTTCGCTCAGGCGGAGGCCGCCGATGTAACCGGCGGCGCGCTCGACACGGGGGATAACGCCTGGGTACTGGTCTGCTCGGCGCTTGTCCTCCTCATGACCCTGCCCGGGCTCTCGCTGTTCTATGGCGGGCTGGTGCGGGCTCGCAATTTCCTTTCGGTTATGGTCCAGGTCGGCGCGATCGCTGCTATCGTGTCGGTGCTGTGGATCATCGCCGGCTACCGGCTCGCCTTCGGCGATCCCAGCAACGGCTGGATCGGCACGGGCAACATGTGGATGCTCAACAATACGATCGATGTGCTGCGCGGCGATACAGCAGTCAGCGAACGGACCTTCGCGCTGTTCCAGCTGACCTTCGCGGCGATCACCCCCGGATTGATGGTCGGCGCCTGGGTCGAACGGGCACGGTTCGGTTGGGTCGTTACCTTCAGCGCATTGTGGAGCCTGGTGGTCTATGCCCCGGTCGCGCACTGGGTGTGGGGCGACGGCTGGCTGGCCACCAACATGGGCACCAAGGACTTCGCCGGGGGGATCGTGGTTCACACCACCGCCGGAATTTCCGCGCTTGTCGCTGCGCTGCTGGTGGGCAAGCGGCTCGGTTTTCCGCGCCAGCTTATGTTGCCGCACAGCACCGCGATGGCGATGCTCGGCGCGGGACTGCTGTGGGTGGGCTGGTTCGGCTTCAATGGCGGGTCGGCGCTGGCAGCCGATGACAACGCCTCAACCGCGATCATCAACACCCAGATCGGCGCCAGCGTGGCCGCGCTGGTTTGGATCGCCATCGAAAAGTTCCGCGTGGGCAAGCCCACCGGCGTCGGTTTCGCAACCGGTGCGATTGCGGGCCTGGCGACGATCACCCCGGCGGCGATGTTCATCTCTCCCGGCGCGGCGATCGTCATGGGCGCGATCGCGGCGGCTGTCTGTTTCCCGATGATCCAGCTGATCAAGCACAGGTTGGCGATAGACGATTCGCTCGATGTCTTTGCGGTTCACGGTGTGGGCGGCATGACCGGATCGCTGCTGCTGGCAGTGTTCCTGTCGCCGGCATTGGGCGGTGTCGGTTACGACGACGGCGTAACCATGCTTAGCCAGTTTGCCGCGCAGGCGGTCGGGGTTGGCGCAGTCGCGATCTATTCGGCGATAGCCACGGCCGTTCTTGCCCTAGGCGTGGGACTGATCGTGCAAATGCGGGTTACCGAGGACGACGAGCGCGAGGGGCTGGACCTGGCCAGCCACGGTGAGCGTGCCTGGGAATTTGACTGAGGGTCCGCCAGAACCTGGTCCGCTGGATACGGTCCGGCGGACCTTCAGTCTAGCTGGCCGGTCGGAGCGCAGCGAGCTGATCACCTACCTGTTCGCAAGCCTGCTTGTGTCGATTCCGGTGTCGTTCCTGACCGCGCTCACCCTCGAACGCGAACTGCACGTCATGATCGTCAATGCGCTGACCGTGCTACTCGCCATCCCGGTGCCCGCGCTTCTCGTCAGGCGCTATCACGATAGCGGACGAAGCGGGGCCTGGGTCTGGCTCGCAGTGTTTGGCTTTGCAGTGTGGCTGGGCCGCACCACCGTGTCGACCATCTGGGGCGTGCAGGCCCGGCTCCAGCTGGACGGGTGGATCTGGCTGATCGATTGGCTGCTGGTGATGGCCAACCTGGCCAGTGTATTGTTGGCGCTGCTGCCCGGTACAGCCGGGCCGAACCGGTTTGGACCGGACCCGCGACATCGCGAAACCTAGCCGGCCAGTTCCTCGGCAAGGAGCGCGCCGATTATGCGTATGCCGCGCGGTTCGCGGGTAAGCGAAAGATGCCGGACCGGCACTTCGACCTGGCGATCCGATTCATGCGGTAACCCGCATGCCGAAGCGGCTGAGACAATCCCGTCGATCGGTGACCACACCGCAACGGTCCGCACCGCTGGCTTGACCGGAAGGTCGATTTCCAGCGGAGGGTTGTCGACCGGATGATCGTTAAGCAGTTCGTAGAGCCGCCACGCGTTGTTCGCGCGCGGGCTGCCTGAAAACGGGCTGCCCAGCGTAATAACAAGCCGCACGTGCTCTGGCGTGACCTTGGCCACCTCGCGGGCATAGACCCCGCCAAGGCTCCATCCGATCAGCGTTGCCGCCTGACCGTGCCGCTGGCTGACTTGGGACACCCGTCGGCTCAGGCGTTCGAGCAGGTCGGGCCGTGCTCCCTTGTTCTGTCCGAACTCCCAACCATAGACCGCATAGCCCGCCTTCTTGAGTGAGCGGCGCAGCCGGATCGACGAAATGTCGCTGGTCAGGTAGCCGGGATAGACGATAACCGGCTGACCTTGCCCGGGGGGCAAGGAAATCGGTGCCTGGAACGGGCTCGCCAGCAGCTTGGGTATCTCGAGTGCTTCCGCCGCCCACAGGCGAAGCGGCGGTGGGCGACCGTGCATTGTCAATCAGTCCCCGGTCAGGATCCGGTCAACCAGCTGCTTCACCGTCGGAGTGAAGTTGTTGGAATAGAACGGGTCCTGCTTGAAACGGTAGGCCGCGTGGCCTGCGAACATCAGGTTCTGGTCGATGTCTCCGCCGTGCGCGATGTCCTGCAGCGTCTTCTGGATGCAGAAGCTACGGGGATCGGCGAGCCGTCCGGTGGTGTAATCGTCATGGTCCTTCCACGATGAGAACCCACAGTGCGAGAGGCAGCCCATGCAGTCCTTCTGGTCCTGCTGGATCATGCCGCGCTCTTCAGGCGTGACGAATATGATCGTATCGTCTGGTGTGCGAAGGCCGTCGGTAAAGCCTTCGGCCACCCATTCGCGGGCATGGTCGAGATCCTTGGGCGTAACCCAGAAGTTCTTGCCCTTGACCCCGACATCAAGCCGCACGGTATGCTCGCCCGCCTCTACCTTGGAATAGGGGATCTGCCGGTGCGAGCGCGCCTCAAGGCTGCGCAGGAACGGATTGCGCACAGCCGAGGAATAGAAGCCGGTTGGGGAGAAGCGGTGAAGCAGCACATCGCCTTCCTCAATCTCACGCAGGGCGTCCTTCCAGCCTTGCGGGATCGGGCTTTCCTCAGTCAGCAGCGGGCGGGTGCCGAACTGGAAGGCAATCGAACCGAGCTCCGGATTGTCGACCCAGTTATCCCATTCGCGCAGGAACCAGACACCACCGGCCATGACGATAGGAACGTCGTCAGGCACGCCTTCGGCGCGCATCACATCGCGCAGCGCCTTTACCCGCGGATAGGGATCTTCGGGTTTCAGCGGATCTTCGGCGTTCGACAGGCCGTTGTGCCCGCCCGCCAGCCACGGATCTTCATAGACCACCGCGCCAAGCAGCTGCGGCACCTTGTGATAAGCCCGCTTCCACAGCGCCCGGAACGCGCGTGCAGAGCTGATGATCGGGAGGTAATAAACGCCGTACCGCTCGGCAATTTCCGAAAGCTTGTACGGCATGCCCGCGCCGCAGGTGACCCCGGTCACCATGCCCTTGGTCTGCGCAAGGACGCCTTCGAGAATTTGCTGCGCGCCGCCCATTTCCCACAGCACGTTGATGTTGATCGCGCCGCGGCCCTGCGACATTTCGTATGCCCGCTTGACCTGCGCAACAGCGCCATCGATGCCGTACTGGATCAGCTGCTCATGCCGTTCCTTGCGGGTCAGCGCGTCGTAGACCTGCGGGACGATCTTGCCCTCGGCGTCATAGCTGTCCGCATTGACCGCGCTGACCGTGCCGATTCCGCCGGCCGCTGCCCAGGCGCCCGAGCTCATGCCGTTTGTTGCGGATACCCCTTTGCCGCCTTCGATAAGCGGCCAGACTTCGCGTCCGCCGTAAACAATCGGTTTCAAGCCTTTGAAAGCCGTAGCTGAAGTCATTGCGTCCCTGTCTTCCCATTTGCCGTATTGCACGGCTTTATATCCTTTGGCGCCGGTCGGTTTCCGGTCACTTCGAAAGCGGCAAAGTAGCCGTTCACCTCGGGCTTACTGACAAATTGTACCAGGCGAAAGCCCAGCGCCCCGAATTCGCAGAACAGCAAGCGCGGCGGTATCCCGTGCTGATCGGTCGGCCGGTCGACATCGACCACGATGACTTGTCCGCCAGCTTTCAACGCCGGGCGAAGATACCACAGGAACGCGTAAGGTTCACTCACTTCGTGGTACATGTGGACCATCATGATCCGGTCGAAACTGTTTGCGGGAAGCTTGGCATCTTCCGGCGTTCCGGTGCGGATCGATATGTTATCGAGCCGGTCGTGCTCCACCCTTCGGCCCAGTCGCTCGATCGCGCCAGGATCGATGTCTTCGGCCAGCACCCGCCCTTTCGGCCCCACGCGCTCGGACAGGCGCACGGTGTAATAGCCCTCACCCGCACCGATATCGGCAACCGACATTCCCGGCGCGGTCCCCGAAAGGTCCATCACCGCCTTGGCTTCGCCGATGTTGTCGCGTTGGTCCTCCGCGGCAAATTCAGTGCCGCCAACCGCAGAGACGGGACGAAATGGCTTGGGAAAATCGCGCGCAGCCTCGGGCCGCGATTTGCCCACCGGTTGTTCGTTGCAGCCTGCCAACAGGACGAATGCGGCAAGTAGCGCTGCGCTCTTCCAAGGGTGTGCGATCGTCAGTGTCATTGCCGGAAGCCCGACTTAGCCCAGCGCCAAGCGCTTGGCAAAGTCAGTCGACGTCCTCGACGTCGACGGTCTCGCCGCTCACCCGCTGGGCCAGCGCTGCGGCCATGAACGGGTCAAGCGCGCCGTCCAGCACATCCGCCGGAGTCGGACTGGTTACGCCGGTGCGCAGGTCCTTGACCATCTGGTACGGCTGGAGGACGTAGGAACGGATCTGGTGACCCCAGCCAATGTCGCTTTTCGACGCATGTTCGGCGCTTGCCGCTTCCTCGCGCTTTTGCATTTCGGCCTCGTAGAGGCGCGATTTGAGCATGCCCATACAGATGTCGCGGTTCTTGTGCTGGCTGCGATCCTGCTGGCTGGCAACGATGATGCCGCTTGGGATGTGGGTGATGCGCACCGCGGAATCGGTGGTGTTGACGTGCTGTCCGCCCGCACCGGATGCACGGTAGGTATCGATCTTAAGGTCGGCCGGATTGATGTCGATCTCAAAGCTGTCGTCGATCACCGGGAAGACCCAGACCGAAGAGAAGCTGGTGTGGCGCCGTGCCGAGCTGTCGTAAGGCGATATGCGGACCAGGCGGTGCACCCCGCTTTCGGTCTTGGCATAGCCGTAGGCATTCTCGCCCTTGCACAGGATCGTAGCGCTTTTGATCCCGGCCTGTTCACCGGCCTGGTATTCGATGACGTCAACCTTATAGCCGCGCTTTTCGGCCCAGCGGCTGTACATCCGCAGCAGCATCTCGGCCCAATCCTGGCTTTCGGTACCGCCCGCGCCGGCGTGGATTTCGATATAGGTGTCGTTACCGTCGGCCTCGCCGCCGAGCAGCGCCTGGACCTTGTCCTTGTCGGCGCGGTCGGCCAGCGCGGCGAGCGTCGCGATGCCTTCGTCGACCGTCGCCTCATCACCCTCGGCCTCGCCCAGCTCGATATATTCGATCGCGTCGGACATCTGGCTGGAGATGGTCTTGACCGTACCGATCGCCGCATCGAGCTGGCGGCGTTCGCGCATGACCGCTTCGGCTTCCTTGGGATTGTCCCACAGCTTGGGATCCTCAACCCGCGCATTAAGCTCATCGAGCCGGCGCAGCGCACGCTCCCAGTCGAGGAACTTGCGGACCAGCGCGAGCGCCTTTTCGATCCGGTCGATATGGGCCTGCCCTTCGGCACGCATGGTAACGCACTCCACTCTTCAGACGAGCGTGCGCCCTAGCCGGATTGCCTGCGATGTAAAGAGTCTAGCGCCGCCGTGCCGCCTTGAGCGCGCGCACCGTCGCCAGCGTCTTTGCGACATGCTGGTTGGGGTTCATGTCGCTGTAGGCCATCTTCACCCTGTGATCGCGGCCGATCACATAGCTGGTGCGGGTCGTGCGGCCCGTGGCGGTCCCATCCGGGCGCTTCAGGTGAACATCGTACCCGGCGATGATCGCTGGGGTTGCCACCCCGACCGGAAACTTGTCGCGGCAATCCTTGCGGGAAAAGTCCTTCTGGGTTGCAATATCGTCGGCGGAGAGGCCGATTACGGTCGCACCGGCGGCTTTGAAATCACCCATTGCATCGGCGAAGGCATGGGCTTCCAGTGTGCAGCCATCGGTGAAGCTCTTAGGATAGAAGTAGAGCACAACCGGCCCCTTGCGCAGCGCTGCATTGAGGTCGAACACCCGCTCCTCGCCTGCCAGAGCCGAGGCGGTGGTGAACGCGGGAGCGCTTGCACCCTTGGGCAAGTCTGCCGGGGCAGCCGAGGGCACTGCCAGCGCCGTAGCCAAGGTGAGCGATGCGATCAGCAACTTGTTCATCGGAGTTCTCCTGTGATCGAATGGCGAATTACTGGACGGTGACGCCGCCATCGGCGCTGATCGTCGGTATGGCATCGGGTTCGTCGGCATCGCCGGCGCTGGTATCGGCTGATGGAGCCCGGCCGCGCGCCGCCTCGCCCCGCTTGATTGCGTTGATCAGCGCGGCGCGCTGCGCCTCGATCTCTTCGGTTCCCAGACCTTGCCGCGCTTCGCTTTCGGCCTTGAAGGTTTCCCAGATGATCGACGCCTTCGCGTCGCTTCCCGGGCTGCCGCCGAACACGCGCTTGCCGCTGATCCGGTCCACCTTGACCCAGTGGATATCGCGCGGGGCCACGAAGGGCTTCGTGCTCCAGCGCGGCTTCGTGGCGAGAATCAGTTGCTTGAATATCGGCGCTGCGATCGTGCCGCCCTGGGCATAGCCGCCGAGCGATCGCGGCGCGTCGTAGCCGAGGTAGACCCCGCCCACGATGTCCTGGTTGCCGCCGCAGAACCACACGTTGGTCGGACCGCTGGTGGTTCCGGTCTTGCCGAACAAGGGCAGCCCAAGGTCAGCCAATGTAACCGCTGTTCCGCGGGTAACGACGCCTTCGAGCATGTGGACCACCTGGAAGGCGGTGCGCGCATCGAGCACCTGCTTGCCGCGGGAAGTGAAGCGCGGCATCGGCTTCCCGTCCCATTCCGGCATTTCGCAGCTTTCGCAGCGGCGGTTGTCTGCCCGCCAGATGACCTTGCCGTTGCGGTCCTGGACATAGTCGATCACGCTTGGCGCGAACTGCACGCCATTGTTGGCAAGCGCGGCATAGGCGTTGACCATCTGCTGCACCGTGGTTTCGCCCGCACCAAGCGCGAACGAGAGATACGGCGGATACTTGCCGATGCCTACCCGTTCGAAAGTGTTTACCACGTGGTCCATGCCGGTATCGTTGGCGATCCGCACGGTCATCAGGTTGCGCGACTGTTCAAGCCCCCAGCGCATGGTGTGCGTGGCGTTGCCGCCGCCCTGCCCGCCGAAGTTCTGGAAGCACTTCTGCCCCAGGCTGGCGCCTTGATAGACACAGAACTTGCCGTCGACGACCTGGCTTGATGGGCTCATCCCGAAATCGAGCGCAGTTCCGTAGACGAACGGCTTGATCGTCGATCCCGGCTGGCGCTGCGCCTGGGTTGCGCGATTGAAGCTGCCCAGCCCGGCGTCGAACCCGCCCTGCATCGCTAGGACGCGGCCGGAATGCGGGTCTTCAAGCAGCATTCCCCCGGAAATTTCGGGAATCACCCGCAGCGTGAAGGTGTTGCCGCCGGCCGGGGCTACGGCAATGACGTCGCCCTTGCGCAAGGCATCCGGCGCGGACAGCAGGACACCCCTGCTGCCGTCGGCAAAGCCGATGGTCGGCTTGGGCGCCGCGCGCACCAGCACCACCGCCGTTCGCCAGTCCTGGTAAGTGATCGACAGGTTGCTGCTCGCCAGCTGGCCCTGCCAGCCATCGTCGTCGAGGTCGATGTGGGCGATCGGCTTGTTGAACGCGCGGCCGCCGCCATAACGGAGCAACCCGGCGCGCAGCGAATCCTGCGCCGCCTTCTGCAGCTGGGGATCGAGCGAGGTGCGCACCCACAATCCGCCAGCGTAGACGCTGTTCGGCCCGCTTTCGGCATTCTCGCCATACTTGGCGATCAGCAACCGGCGAACCTCTTCGACATAATAACCGTTGGCGGGATCCCAGCTGTCACCGCGGCGGGCGACGATACCGAGCGGTTGGGCCTTTGCCTGCTCCGCTTCGGCCTGGCTCACCTTTCCATTCTTGACCATCTGGTCGAGCACCCAGTTGCGGCGCTCCATCGCTTCGGCGGCATGATTGGCCCGGCCGTATTTTTCCGGCGCTTTCGGCAGGATCGCCAGAAACGCATCTTCGGCCAGGGTAAGGTCCCCCACATCCTTACCGAAGTACGCCTGCGCCGCAGCTTCCACCCCGAAGCTCTGCCGTCCCAAGGGGATCTCGTTCAGGTACAATTCCAGGATTTGCTGCTTGGTCAGCACGCTCTCGATCCTGCGCGCGAGGATCATTTCCTTGAACTTGCGTCCCAGCGAACGTTCGTTGCCGACCAGGATGTTCTTCGCAACCTGCTGGGTAATGGTCGATCCGCCGCGGCCGCGTTCGTCAGTCCCGATCTTGGTCAGATTGTCGATCACCGCACTGGCAAGGCCGGTGTAGTCGACCCCGCTGTGGGTCCAGAAGTTCTTGTCCTCGGCCGAAAGATAGGCGTTCACCAGCTTTTCCGGAAAATCGACATAGCGCAGCTGGACGCGTCGTTCGCGTGCGTAACTATAGACGATTTCGCCGTTCACCGCGCGGACCATGGTCGGCAGGGGTGGCTGGTAGGTCAACAAGCTTTCCGCCGAGGGCAGATTGCGGGTGATCGCCACGTAGACAACCAGGTTAAGCGCCAGAAACGCGCCGACCACATAATTGACGATCCGGAAGCGGCGGCTGTTCGCCCAGTTCTCGGCGTACCACTCACGAAAGCGCGTCTCATCCCACCAGGCCTTGAGGGCCGCGGGTAAGGCGCGCATTTTCGCCAGAATGCCGCCAGCCTCGCGGCGAATGCGGAGCCTTACGGATTCAGAGGAATCGTCATCGTTTTCAGCCATAGAAGCGCTGCTCTAGCATGGCCCGCGGCGGCTTTGCCAGCGGCTTCCTCGGCTCATTTGCGCTCGGCAGATGCGCGCGCGAAAAAGACCTTGATGGCTTCGGTCAAAGCGGCGGCGAAGGCGTGTTTACCCGACTGCGATGTGAGGCGCGCAACATCGCCGGCATTGTTGATATAGCCGGTTTCAAACAAGACCGACGGCACATCGGGAGACTTGAGCACCGCAAATGCCGCAGACTCGGGCGTGAGATACTTGAACGGCATCACCCCCCTGCCCTCGCGCAGGATCAGACCGGCGAACAGCGCAGAATCGTCCTGAGTTTCGCGCTGGGAGAGGTCGACCAGAATCGCGTTCACGGCGTCGCTTTGCCCCTTGATCCGCACCCCGTTTATCTGGTCGGCGGCATTTTCCCGCGCGGCGAACTTTTCGGCCACCTGGTTGCTGCCCTTGTCCGACAGCGTGTAAACGGTCGCGCCCATCGCACTGCCATCCCCGTCGGTGCTGTCGGCATGGATCGAAATGAACAGGTCCGCCCCAAGCTTGCGCCCGATTGCGGGCCGTTCCTCCAGCGTGAGGTAGGTATCGTCGCTGCGGGTCAGCGCGACGCGAACCCCGCCTTGCTTGACCAGTTCGTCCCGCAGCGCGAGCGCGAGCGCAAGCGTCAGGTCCTTTTCCTTGAGCTCTCCGGTCCCGGCCCCTGGATCCTTGCCACCATGCCCGGCATCGATCACCACCAGCGGACGGCTGGCATCCATCGGCCCCTCGATCTTCGGCAAGCCGGCAAGCGAGCCCGGCGGGGGCAAATCGACCTTGACCACATAGCCATAGCCGCGCCCCGCCCCGCCAAAGGCCCGGTCTGCCCCGACCATGGCGGCAAACACGGCAAGAGGTGCGAGAATTATCAGACCTGTTAGCAGAACGCGACGCATCGCGCATTGCCTATAAGGTGCAGCGCAGCGGCGCAATCGTTGCGCGCAGCTGAGCCCTTAGAGCAATCATCTTGCTGCATTAAGAAACCGGTGCTAACTGTCCGCGCACTGAAAGCAGGCAATGCCGCTTTCGGGGGAGAAACCGGCAAATAGGTCCGGTTGATACAGGTTGATGCACCAATGAAGAGCCTATCATCGTTTCAGAAGCTCGCGGCCCCAGGGTACCGGGTGGGTGGAGCGGTGAACCTTGCCGGCATTGCAAAGCCGCAGCTCAGCCCTGGTGCAGACACACTCATCGCCGCCGCAGCCGTATCGGGCCGCGGTCTCAACGATCCATCCGCGCAAATAAACCGGGCCCACCGCCCGCCGCGCGGAGGTACCGCACTAAGCCGCGTCCGCCATGGAGCTGCCCGCTACGGGCTACCCACCGCAGGGCGCGCACGGAGAATTCATAATGACCATGCGCATGCTTATCGATGCGCGCCACCCGGAAGAAACCCGGGTGGCGGTGCTCAAAGGCAACCGGATTGAAGAATTTGACTTTGAATCGGCCGAACACAAGCAGATCAAAGGCAACATCTACCTCGCCAAGGTAACCCGCGTCGAACCGTCGCTTCAGGCGGCCTTCGTCGATTTCGGCGGAAACCGTCACGGCTTCCTCGCCTTCAGCGAAATCCACCCTGACTACTACCAAATCCCCAAGGAAGACCGCGAGGCGCTGCTTGCCGAAGAAGCGGCTCACGCCGAAGAAGAAGCCGCCCTGCGCGCCGCGGAAGACGGCGACGACGATTTCCCGAGCGACGAGCACGGCGCATTCGCTGCGGGCGAAGGCGATCACGATCACGGGATGGACGCCGATTTCGGCGGCCTGACCGAAGTCGACACCGACGAGAAGGACGATGTCGCGACGATCGAGGACGGCCACGTCGAAGTGCCGTTCGAGGGCCATGAAGACGGCGAAGAACCGGCCGAAGACAGCGGCGATGACAATGGCCGCGGTCGCCGCGGGCGTCGCCGCCAGGGTGGCGGCAATCGCACCCAGGGCAAGGCCGACGAACTGCGCGCCAAGCGCATGGCGCTGCGCCGCCGGTACAAGATCCAGGACGTGATCCAGCGCCGCCAGGTGCTGCTGGTTCAGGTCGTCAAGGAAGAACGCGGCAACAAGGGCGCTGCGCTGACCACCTATCTCAGCCTCGCCGGCCGTTACTGCGTGCTGATGCCGAATTCGAGCCACGGCGGCGGGATCAGCCGCAAGATCAGCTCATCGGCCGACCGTAAGCGCCTCAAGTCGATCATCAGCGAGCTCGAGCTGCCGCGTTCGATGGGCTGCATCGTCCGCACAGCCGGTCTCAGCCGCACCAAGACCGAGATCAAGCGCGACTTCGACTATCTCGCACGGCTGTGGGATGGGATCCGCGAAACCACGCTGAGCTCGACCGCACCTGCGCTGATCCATTCGGACAGCGACCTGATCAAGCGTGCAATCCGCGACATCTACAACAAGGAGATCGAGGAAGTCGTCGTCGAAGGCGAAGGCGGTTACCGCGCCGCTCGCGACTTCATGAAGCTCCTCATGCCGAGCCACGTCAAACGGGTGAAGCACTACGCCGATCCGGTGCCGATGTTCCAGCGTTATGGCGCCGAGGACCAGCTTACCGCGATGTATGATCCCGAAGTGCAGCTTAAATCGGGCGGCTACATCGTGATCAACCCGACCGAGGCGCTGGTCTCGATCGACATCAACTCGGGCCGCTCGACCAAGGAACACGGGATCGAGGCGACCGCGCTTAACACCAACCTTGAGGCGGCGCGCGAGATCGCCCGCCAGCTGCGCCTGCGCGACATGGCCGGCCTGGTCGTGATCGACTTCATCGACATGGAGTACAACTCCAACGTCCGTAAGGTCGAAAAGGCGATGAAGGACGCGCTCAAGAACGATCGCGCCCGCATCCAGGTCGGCCGGATCTCCAGCTTCGGTCTGATGGAAATGAGCCGCCAGCGTCTGCGCACCGGCGTGCTCGAGGCGACCACGCGCTCGTGCCCGCACTGCGACGGCACCGGCCTGGTCCGGACCGCAAGCTCTGCCGGCCTTTCGGCGCTGCGCCTGATCGAAGACGAAGCTGCCAAGGGCAAGGGTTCGATCATTTCGCTCTACGCCAGCACCGAAGCGGCCGTGTACCTCCTCAATGCCAAGCGCGCCGATCTTGCCGAGATCGAAGAACGCTACGGCGTGCGGGTCGAAGTCCTGCCCGAGGGCGAGAACGAAGGTGCCAAGATGCGCGTCGGCTCGTCCGGCCCGCGCCCGGAATTCACCCCGCGCTTCGAACCGATCGCCATCGAGGAAGACGATGACGAGGTCATCGAGGACGAGGAAGAGTTCGAAGACGAAGAACGCAGCGACGAGGATCGCGAAGAGCGCGGCAAGCGCCGCGGCCGTGGACGCCGCCGTCGTGGCGGTCGTGATCGCGGCGAGCCGCGCGGTGACGAAGGCGAAGGCGAAGACGGCGCCGCGGAACGCGATGGCGAAGAGGTTCGCGACGAACGCGGCGAAGGCGAAGAGGATGAGGCTCCGCGCAAGCGCCGCCGGCGGGGTCGCCGCCGGCGTGGTGGTCGCGGCCGGGGTGAAGGTGAAAACGGAGCGCAAGAGGGCAACGGCGCCGAAGGTGAAGCCGGTGCCGATGCTGAGGCCGAAGCTCCTGCAGTAGCTGAGGTTGAGCCCGAGGCCGCGGCAGAAGAGGCTCCGGCCAAGCCCAAGCGTACCCGCCGCAAGAAGGCTGATGCCGAAGAAGCGCCTGCGGTCGAGGCCCCTGCTGCCGAGGTTGCTGCCGAACCGGCCGCCGAGGAAGCCCCGGCCAAGCCCAAGCGGGCTCGCAAGCCCAAGGCTGCAGCTGAACCGGCAGTCGAGGCAGCCGAGCCCGCGCCCGCCGTCGCAGCAGAAGAATCTGCGACGAAACCGAAGCGCACCCGCAAGAAGGCGGCGGACGCTGTTACTGCGCCTGCTGCGGAACCTGCTCCTGAGCCGGTTTCGGCCGATGGTGGCAGCGAATCCGCTCCTCGCCGCGGTTGGTGGCAGCGCACGTTCGGAGATTGATTGAAGAACGCGGGCGCGCTCTGGAAAGGCCGCGCCCGCCTTCTTATCTCCCGATGCGATGAACGACAGCGTCTCGCCTTCGGAGCCACCTTACCACCATCGCCCCGGTGGCGGGTATCGCAATCCTCCCGGCAGCCCGCCGCGACGCGCGCGCCTGCGCGATTTTCTCAAGTTCCTGCTGTGGGACATGCGCCGGGCCAAGCTTCCGCCGATCCCCGCAAGCCTTGTCTCTTCGACCCCACCGAACCTGGCCGATCTCCGCGAAAACCAGATTGCGTGGCTGGGTCACGCCTGTTTTGCAATGCGGCTTGGCGGCAAACTGGTGCTGACCGACCCTTACCTGTCACCGCACGCCGGGCCATCCGGCTTGGGTCCGAAGCGGTTCCTGCCGCCGGCCGTAGACGCCTCGCAGCTACCCGAGTTCGACCTGATCGTGATCAGCCACAACCATTACGATCATATCGATACCGCAGCCCTCAAGGCCTATCGTTGGCGAGAGGATACCCCGGTGGTCTGCCCGCTCGGTGTCGGTGCGCTGCTGAAGCGCCAGGGCTTTCGGCAAGTTACCGAGCTTGACTGGTGGGACCGCCACGAATTGGGGGAACTGCAAGTCACGGCCCTGCCCGCCGTCCATTTCTCCGGACGCGGCATGTTCGATCGCGACAAGACCCTGTGGGCAAGCATGGCGATCGCATCACCGGTCCGAAAGGTCTGGTTCGGCGGCGATACTGGCTATGGCGCCGTGTTTCGTGAGATCGGGAACCGGGCCGGACCGTTCGATCTGGCACTGGTCGGCATCGGCGCGTACGAGCCGCGGATCATCATGGAAGCCAGTCATGCCACGCCGGAAGAAGGCGTGATGATCGCCCGCGACATCGGTGCACGTGCCGCGGTTGGCATGCATTGGGGATCGATCATGCTGACCCCCGAAGACCCGTTCGAGGCGCCCGTCCGGTTCCACACGGCGGCGATCGAGCAGCAGTATGGCGAGGCCAATGCCTGGATCATGCAAGTCGGCGAAGTCCGCTCTTTCTGATCACCCCGCCTTTACCGCTTCGCCCCATTCGATCCATCCGGCCCAGCGCGGGGTCTTCGGCGCATAGCGCGCGCCAAGCTGGTTGACGCTGAATGCCGCGTGGTCAGCCACCGAACTGCTCACCGGTCGCGTCAGGTGGCATCCTCCCGCCAACCTTTTCCAGATCGGCTCTATGCGGCCCTGCCAGCGAAACACGTCCGCGTCGGGTGCGCGGCCATGCTCGGCATAAAGCAGCCTTCCGCCCGGCCTGAGGACCCGATGGAGCTCCCGCACCGTTTGCTCTGGATCCTCGACCGAGCACAAGGTGAAGGTACAGACCACGCAGTCAAAGCTGGCGTCCGCATAGGGAATTGCTTCGCCAACGCCGAGACGGAAGTCGCCTGCGCGTCCAGCCTGACCCGCGGCACCCCTGGCGAAATCCAGTCCTTTCTCGGATGGATCCATCCCCGAATAGCTCAACACTTTCGACCGATCGTAAAATGCCTGGTTGATTCCGCCTCCGCAGCCGATCTCGAATACGTCGCCGCTGGCCAAGGGCACCACCTTGTCACGGACCTTCATGATGGCAGGCGAGGAGCAGGCGCAGCGAATCAGCCGTGGGACTATCTTCTCGTTGTACCAATGACCGATCCCCATCTTCATTCCCCTTCCAGCGCCAGGCTTCTGGCATATTGCCACGATCGCATCCAGCACTGCTGCGGCCAAGTCTGATCGGTAGCTGCCACGGGTTCGGTCGCGCCGTGACCGGTGCAACACCCTGGGCTTTGTCGCTGGCCGATCGTCGGGCTGCAATTACGAATGTATTTGTTACCAGTCGCCACACCTATTATCATGGTGTGGCAATGCTTCATGGCCGAACCCAAATTTCAGTTTTGGACGCTTTGACAGATAAGCAAAGCGAAGTTCTCACCCTTGTTGCCGAGGGTTTGACGAGCAAGGAAATTGCAAGAAATCTGGGCATTTCCGAAAGCGCTGTTAACCAGCGGATCGAAACAATCCGCCAGCGCCTGGGGGGTATGCCGCGGTCCCAGATCGCGCGACTGCACCGCCAGAGAAGCACACTGGTAATGACCATCCCTTCCAGTAATCCTCTTACAGGTAATCCAATTGCGCTTCAGTCGCCCCCCGGACTCGATCAAGCCAAGGCCGTGGAGGGGATCATTGACCACGCATCGCAGCCCGCGATGAAGGACAGTGATGTGTTGCAACCCTCCACAATTTTCCACCGCTTCGAGACAGCACTCGATAGGCCACGCAGCGCCTGGGCTCGCAGCATTGCGATCCTGGCGCTCGCCGCCGGCTTGGCGATGACATCGCTGCTGGTGCTCAGCGTGATGGAAACGCTTGATGCCCTGCTTCAGCAATGAACTCGGCAAGCTGGCAAATCATAAGCAACGCGCTGGGTTTATGGCCGTGGGCCATAATCGCGCCGCTCTATCTCTATGTTCAGTTGCGCGGCGATGGCACCGCCCGCGCATTTGGCGCGATCCTGGCGGTTGCCCTGCTGCTGGGCACCGTGCTCCCTCCCCGGGGAATATCACCGTCCGGGGTGGCTGACGTTCGCTTGGGTGTCGACGCGCTGTTCCTGGCCGTGCAATACGTCTTCTGCCTGAGAAGCAGGTGGAATTACCCGCTGCTGATCACCGCCGCCCAGTTGCTCGTGGTGCTTGTCGAGAGCATCACCGCAACCTCACTTGCAGGCCGTCCGGCAACCGATTCCGTATTGCTCTTTGGCCTGACCGCGATCCAGTTCGCAGCGTTTCTCTATGGCGTGGTCGTGCACCGCAATCGCCGCCCGCTGTGGCAGGCTCGTCGCCGTGCTGAAAATGCTTCTTCGGACCTTGCTCCGCGCGCGAACGGCGCTAGATAGGGCCGCGAAAGCGACGGAAGTCGCCGCAAGCAAGGCAGGATCCGATGGCGACCTTCACCCTCCCCGCGAACAGTAAGATCCGGCGCGATGGGACCGCGCACAAGGTTTCCGGCGCTGCCCGCGTGAAGAAATTCACCGTCTATCGTTATGATCCCGACAGCGGGGAAAACCCCCATTACGATACGTTCGAGATCGACCTCGACAATTGCGGACCCATGGTTCTCGACGCGCTGATCAAGATGAAGTCGGAAATGGATCCGACGCTAACCTTCCGCCGCTCGTGCCGCGAAGGGATTTGCGGGTCCTGCGCCATGAACATGAACGGCCGCAACGGCCTTGCCTGTACCACCGCGATCGAAGACCTGCCCGGCGAGGTCAAGATCACGCCGCTGCCGCACATGGAAGTGATCAAGGACCTGGTCCCCGATTTCACTCACTTCTACGCGCAGTACGCGTCGATCCGGCCCTGGTTGCAGACGGTAACGCCGACCCCCTCGGGCAAGGAAAGGCTGCAAAGCCCCGAGCAGCGTGAAAAGCTCGACGGGCTGTATGAATGCATCCTGTGCGCCTGCTGTTCGACGGCTTGCCCCAGCTACTGGTGGAACAGCGACAAGTTCCTCGGCCCGGCGATCCTGCTGCAGGCCTATCGCTGGCTGGCCGACAGCCGCGATGAGATGACCGGTGAACGGCTAGACGAACTTGAGGACCCATTCCGCCTCTATCGCTGCCACACCATCATGAATTGCGCCAACGTGTGCCCCAAGGGGCTCAGCCCGGCGCGCGCGATTGCGGAAATCAAGAAGATGCAGGCGGCCAAACACGTCTGATGAGCGACGATCGCGGATTCAGGAGCGAGCCCGATCCGGATAATCCCGGCTGGCACACCTGGCAGCTGAACGACGCGACCCGGTTCAACAGCTGGATGTTTCCCAAACTGCTGGTTCGCCGCGACGATGACGGCAAGGCGCGGCTGCGCATGTTCCCGGAACATCGCCATACCAACCTGGGCAACAACATCCACGGCGGCACGGTGATGGCGCTGGTCGACATCGCGCTGTTCGCCTGTGCGCGTCAGTTGGGTATCATCGAGGCCGGCACGGCGGTCACGCTCGATCTCAACGTCCAATTCATCGGTGCGGGCAAACCCGGTGTGGCCTGCGATGCGGTGACCGAACTGCTAAAGGAGACGCGCCGCCTGGTGTTCCTGCGCGGAATTGTCGAGCAGGGCGGCGGGAGCATCATCGCCGCCTTTTCAGGAACGATCCGCAAGCCCACCGCATCCAAATGACCGGCGTCCTGGCGGCCTACCGAGAACTCGTCGCCGCCGGGGAGCTGAAGCCGGACCGCGACCAGCTCGCCGCGGCCGAGCGGCTGCAACAGCTCCAGCTGGAACTCGAACAACCCAGACCCAGGTCCGCGTTGAAGCGCTTGTTTGGCGCCAAGCGTACCTCACCCCGCGGGGTCTACATGTGGGGCGGCGTCGGGCGCGGGAAATCTATGCTTATGGACCTGCTGTTCGCGCAGGTCAGAGTTGCCGCCAAGCGGCGGGTCCACTTCCACGCCTTCATGCTCGAAGTCCACGCGCGCTTGCGTGAAGCACGAAAAAGCGAGAGCGGCGATCCCATTCCTCCCGTCGCCGCGGCAATCGCCAACGACCTTCAACTTCTCGCGTTCGACGAAATGGTGGTCAACAATTCGGCCGATGCCCAGATCATGAGCCGCCTGTTCACCCAGCTGATCGTCGAACATGGGCTTACCGTCGTCACCACGTCGAACCGCGCGCCGTCCGATCTCTACAAGGACGGGCTCAACCGGGAACATTTCCTGCCGTTCATCGCGCTGATCGAACGCGAGCTTGACGTCATGGCGCTCAACGGACCGCTCGATTACCGGCTTGAACGGCTTGCCGGGATCGACAGCTGGCACACGCCGCTGGGCGATGCCACAACCGCGCAGGTGCGTGAAGCCTTCTTCCGCCTGACCGACTATCCGCCCGAGGACAGCGCAAACGTGCCCGCTGCGGACCTAGACCTTGGCGGCGGCAGGGTGCTGCACGTACCCAAAAGCCTGAAAGGCGTGGCGGTGTTCAGTTTCAAGCGATTATGCGGAGAGCCACGCGGCGCGGCAGACTACCTGGCGATAGCCCACGCTTATCACACCGTCATCCTGGTCGGCGTGCCGCGCATGGGTCCTGAAAACCGCAACGAAGCCGCACGCTTCGTCACGCTGATCGACGCGCTGTACGAAAACAAGGTCAAGCTTTTCGTTACCGCCGATGCCGAACCGGCCGAACTTTACGAAGCCGGCGATGGCAGGTTCGAATTCGAACGAACGGTGAGCCGGCTGATCGAAATGCAAAGCAGCGACTATCTGGCCGCGGGGCACGGCGAAGCGTGACAAATGACCGAATGTTCACTTTGTGATAATGTAACATGGCGTTAGGGAGCCGGGCATCGAAAACGGCATAGAGTGTCACATCTTGCGTTACCTGCTCCTCTGCACCACCCTGCTCGCTTCGCCGGCCTTTGCCGAAACAGCCGATAGCGACGGCGACAATACTACAGATATCGTGGTGACCGCGCAGCGGCTCAACGCTGCCCGGGAAAAGATCGATCCCTCAATCGGCGCCCAAGCGTCGACGTTTGAACATACCGATCTCGAAATCCAGCCGGGCGGGATCGACCGCGGGATCGCGGGGGTGCTGCTTCAGGCGCCGGGTGTGTCGATGGACAACGACGGAGATGGCGAAGTCCATATCCGCAACGAACACGGCAACGTGCTTTACCGGCTCAACGGGATCAACATCCCGCAGGCCTTCCACGGTTTCGGCTCGCTGGTCGATCCGCGCGTGGCCGAAACGGTCGAGGTGCTGACCGGTGCCCTGCCCGCACAGTACGGGTTCCGCACCACCGGCGTGGTGAACCTCACCACCCGCAAGGAAGCCTTCGATGCCGATGGCGACGTCGGGATCTATGGAGGCAGCAACGGCAGCATCATACCCAGCTTCACGTTGCGCGGGCGGCTCGGCCGCCTTAACTATTTCCTATCGGGAAGCTACCAGCAGACCGATCAGGGCTTGGCCAATCCCGAACCCACGCGAAGCGCGATTCACGATCAATCGAAAACCTGGCGCGGGTTCGGCTACCTGTCCTACATCCTGGGCGACAGCGACCGCGTTTCGGTATTCGGCGGCAGTGCGTTGGCCAAGGTGCAGCTGCCCAACCAGACCGGGGTCACGCCGGAATACGTGCTGAATGGCCGCAGCACGTTCGATTCCGCCACGCTGGACCAGAACCAGCGGCAGGACGCATGGTTTGGGGTGGTGTCATGGCAGCACTCGACGGACAATTTCAACCTGCAGGCAGCCGCGTTCACCCGCTATGCCAAGGCCCATTACCTGCCGGATCCCCAGGGCGGCACCCTGATCTTCAACGGGACTGAATCGGACCTCACCCAGCAGAGCCAGGCATCCGGAATTCAAATCGATTCATCGCTCAAGCTCGGCGACGACCATACGCTGCGCGCGGGCCTGTTCTTCCAACAGGACATCAGCCGCTCGAACAGTATCAATCGCGTTTTTCCGGCCACCATTACGGTCGATCCGGTTACGCTTGAGCGGATCGTCGTCCAATCGAGCGATGTGCCGATCGTTGTTCCGGTCAATGAACGCCTGATCGGACGTGACTGGTCGGCCTATATCCAGGACGAATGGAAACTGGGCGAAGCGCTGACGCTTAACGCTGGGCTGCGTTTCGACCACTCGCAAGGACAGGTCAGCGAAAGTCAGCTCAGTCCGCGCGTCGGCCTGGTTTGGACGCCCGACAACGCGACCACGCTGCACCTTGGCTATGCCCGCTATTTCACGCCGCCGCCGCTGACTTTGATCGGCCAAAGTACGCTTTCGGCGTTTGCCGGCACCACCGGGGCACCGGCCATTACCATCGCGAACCCGATTCGCTCGCAACGTGAGCATCTTTTCGATGTTGGACTGCAGCACCAGTTCGATGGCCGTCTGACTGTCGGTGTCGACGTCTACTACAAGATCGCAAGGAACCTGCTCGACGATGCCGAACTGGGTACGTTGCGCATCGATTCCCCGTTCAATTATGCGAAGGCCCACAATTGGGGGGTGGAACTCAGCGCCAGCTACGCCAAGGGCCCGCTGCACCTTTACGGCAACGTCGCGCGGGGAGAGCAGAAGGCCAAGGATATCGTCTCCAACCAGTTCCTGTTCGATCCGGGTGAAGTGGCCTACATTCAGAACCACTACATCTTCACTGATCATTCGCAAAAATGGACGGCATCGGGAGGTATTCAGCTCAACATCAATGATGGGATCGGCAAGCTGCAACCTGCACTGGATTTCATCTACGGCAGCGGCCTGCGCGCCGAGGACCCGGCAGGGATCGTCCCCAACGGCGGAACCCAGCAGAGCTACTTCGTGGCGAACTTCGGGATTGCCCAGACCATCGGCGGGGAAGAGCACGGCTGGTCGCTGCGCTTTGACGTAATCAACCTGTTCGACAAGGTGTACCTTGAAGCCGACGGTAGCGGAGTGGGCGCAGGACAACCGGTCTACGGGCCGCGCCGGGGATTTTTCGTGGGTCTGCGCAAGTCGTTCTAGAGCGGCTTGAAACCACTGGATCGGCCCCCATATTGGCGTCAATTCCGGCGATCACACCCCGCCGATGTGGAATATCTCATGATTGAAGTCCGTCCCTTTGCCAGCCTCGGCCATGCCGATCATGGCTGGCTGAATGCCGTGCATCATTTCAGCTTTGCAAATTATCACGATCCTGCCCGGATGGGCTGGGGCGCCTTGCGCGTGTGGAACGACGATACCATCGCTGCGCAAAGCGGCTTTCCCCCTCACCCGCACCGTGACATGGAAATCGTCACCTTCGTGCGCAGCGGGGCGATCACGCATCAGGACAACCTAGGCAACAAAGGCCGCACCGGTGCGGGCGACGTCCAGGTGATGAGCGCGGGAACCGGTATCGCCCACGCCGAATACAACCTTGAGAACGAAGCGACCACGCTGTTCCAGATCTGGATCGAGACAGACCGGCAGGGCGACGCGCCGCGCTGGGGCCAGCGTGAATTTCCGCGCGGAGACCGCGCCGGACGGTGGGAGGTCGTCGCCAGTGACCAGCCCGACGCCGACGGCTCGCTGCTCATCAGGGCGGACGCCAAGGTCCTTGCCGCCACCCTGCGTGCGGGCGAGACGATCGAGCTCGCGCTCGATCCTGCACGCCACCAGTACCTGGTTGCGACGGGCGGAGAGATCGAGGCCAATGGCCACCGCGCCGCTCCGCGTGATGGTGTCGCGATTACCGGAGAGAGCCACCTCAGCGTCACGGCTTTGGGCGACGTCGAACTGGTTCTGGTTGACGCCAACTAGGCCTGCACCTTTGCCCGATTGAATTTAGGGCTAACGAAAAATTACCATATTTCGCCTAGTCCAGCCCTATGGACAACGGGACCAAACCCCGCTGCATGATCAAACCCGTTTCGCGTAATGCGCGGAACGGGTTGATTTCGCTCATTATTGCGATGGGTGAGTCCAGCTTGAACGGAGCCTTCGCATAATGTGGCCGTTCAAGCGAAAATCCGGCCGCAAGAAGCGGCCGACCAAGCTTCGGATCTTTGTCTGGGCGGCGATCATCGCCGGAATTGTAGCTGCACTCCAGGCCGCCATGCCGCTCGAAGATATCTACCGGGGTGGTCGCAATTACCTGCGCGAACGCCCGGCCGACGGCAAGGTCGTGCTTGCGGCCATTGACGATCGCTCGATCCGAGACCTGGGTTCGGTAAACTATTCGCGCAGCAATGACGCGAAGGCCGTGGAGAATCTGGTCCGAGCCGGCGCGCGCAGGGTTTACTTCGACAAGGCGTTTGCCGATCCCGTCGATGAGGCTGGCGACAAGGTTTTTGCCGAGGTCCTGTCCAGGCATCGCGGCCAGGTGTTTCTGGGGGCGATCAACCTGCCGAACCCCAGCACAGGACAGGACGAGGTCGTTCTGCCAGCCAAGGTCTTTGCGCAGGCTGAAATTCGCTCATTGCGCGGTTATGCAGCGCCCTTCTCGTTGTCGGCAGCCCTGTCCTATTCGGACACGGTCAATGGAAAGCAAGTTCCCGGAATTGCCGCGGACATTGCCGGTAAGGCAGGTGTTCCCGATTCCCGCTTCAGGCCAGATTGGTCGATCAAGGTGAAATCGGTGCCCACGGTTTCCTACGTGGATATCGTCGATGGAAAGTTCGACCGTGGCGCCGTTGCGGGTCGAGACGTGGTCATCGGCAAGACAACCATGACTTCGAACGATTGGCTTCAGTTGCCGAACCAGAGCTGGTTTCCAGCTGTCTACACACACATTGTCGGCGCCCAGACACTGCGTGCCGGCAATCCTCGAGACATTGGCGCATTCCCTGCGTACCTGGCCGCACTTGGGCTCACAGCCCTGTTCCTTCGGGCCCGGTCGCGCCGCGTTGCGGCGATTGTCGCTGTTTCGGCAGTTGCAATCGGGCTCATCGCGCCGTTCATCCTCGATGACTTCCTGATCACGGCGGACTTCCTGCCGGCATACCTGTTGTTCGGAATTGTGGTTGTCAGGGCCGCGATGCAGCGCGATCTTCTCGAAGCCAGCCGCCGTAACGCGGGTACGCTCATGCCCAATCTCTCGGCCTTGCGTGAAGAGCCGCTGGCAGCTTCGCGTCCAGTCGTGGCGATGCGCATTCGCAACTACGCTGCAATCGGGGCGAGTTTCGCCGAGCCCGTGGAAGATGAGCTAGTGTCCGAAATCGCGCGGCGCCTCAACGCACCCGGGCAGACAACGACCCATTATCAGGCAGAAGACGTCCTTTACTGGCTCGCCCCCGATTTGACGGCAAACGAGCTACGTGGACACATCGAAGGCCTCGCCCGGCTGATCGAAAGCCATTTCGTTCTTCGCGAGCGCAAGATCGACGTACAGATGGCGTTCGGGATCGATATGGACACATCGCGCTCGGTCACCAATCGCATCGGTCGGGCTTTGCTCGCCGCAGACAATGCGGCGAGCAATCACGAACTGGTTATGTTCAATACCAGCGCCAATGACGAAGATAGCGCCTGGGAACTTTCGCTAATGAGCGAACTCGACGCGGCGATTGATAACGGCGATATCTGGATCGCTTACCAGCCTCAGTTCAGCTTGCGCGACAATCACATATCGGGTGCCGAAGCCTTGGTGCGCTGGCAGCACCCGACGCGTGGGGCAATTTCGCCCGAAGCCTTTATCCTGCCGGCCGAAGCGCATAACCGCATCAGCAGGTTGACCTTCCATATCCTGGAGGAGGCAACCCGCGCTGCCCGCGCTCTGATTGCAGAAAATCCGCATTTCCGCCTCAGCGTGAACCTGTCGGCAAGCCTTCTCCAGCAGGAGCATCTGCCGTTCAAGATCTCGCAAGTCCTCGCGCGGACTGGCTTCCCAGCGCCGAATCTCACTCTCGAAGTGACTGAATCGGCTCCGTTCAAAGAGCACGACCTGGTCAAACGGAATTTGTCCGGCATTGCCGCCCTGGGCATCGACTTGTCGATCGACGACTATGGCACGGGTAACGCGACGCTCGAATACCTGCGCTCGGTGCCCTGCCAGGAGATCAAGATCGACCGTCGCTTCGTGGTAGGCCTTGTCGACAATAGCAGCGACATGATGCTGGTTGAATCGACCATTGTGCTCGCTCACGGACTTGGACGACGCGTGATTGCCGAGGGCATCGAGGATCCTGAGACATTGTCGCTGCTACGCGCGATCGGGTGCGACATTGTTCAGGGTTACTACCTCGCCAAACCCATGCTGCTTGACGCGCTGCGCGAGCTACTTGCGCGCGAAGCTACAATCCAGGCAGCTTAAGCGAAATACTGCAACGGCTCGCCAGCCGGTTCGCTCTGCAATCAAGCGAATCAGCTGCGCATAAACGCCTGTCCGGACTGCGGAATCGCAAGAAATCCCGAAACGACGATGCTCCGTGCCCCGCCCGCGGGAATGGCCTCCTAGCGCATAAGATGTTGATATTAATCCGCAAACACGGCGACGAACGAAGCGGGAATGGTTAATTTAGTGCTATTGCCTTTGGTTACTTTCGCGTTAAAATGGCGACAATCGGTCTCTGCCTGAGATCGATGTACCTAGGAGGCGACTATGTGGGCATGGCTAGCACGGGCTTTCGGCGAACGCTGATCGCTTCAGAACGAGTTTCAAACAGCCCTGACGGAAGTCGGGGCTGTTTTCGTTTGGAGCCGAGCGAAGTCGTTTGAAGCTGATCGAAATCTTAGGCGATCAGGGCGCCGATCGATCGATCCAGCATCACAAGTTGCCAAAGCAGGCGGCCATGATCGGACCGGCCTGAAATGTGCTCGCTGGCTATCGTGCCGAGTGCCTTCGCATCGAACCATCCTGTCCGGGCGAGCGCCGCGCTTGATCCGATCGCACGGGCGCTGGAGGCCAGCGGGCCCCGGAACCATGCGGCAATGGGCAGGACGAAGCCCTGTTTGGGCCGGTACAGCACCTCGCTTGGAAGATAGCGTTCCATCGTCTTCTTAAGCAGCCACTTGCCTTCGCCTCGGCGGGTGCGCAGCCCTTCCGGCAATGCGGCGGCGAATTCGATCAGGCGGTGGTCGAGAAGCGGTTCGCGCGCTTCGAGACTGACCGCCATGCTGGTTCGATCCACCTTGGTCAGGATATCGCCCGGCAGCCAGAACTTGAGATCGGCGTATTGCGCGCGGTCCAGCCCGGAACGAGCCCTCGCCGTGTGCATCACAGCCTCGAACGGCTGCTCGGCCCGGTAATCGCCGCGCAGCTTCAGGAATTCAGCCGAATAAAGCCCCTCACGCAGTTCGGGCGGCAGGATCGCGAGTGCCCTTGCGTACCCCGCCTCGCTCGTCCCGGCGAGGCTGAGCAGCGTGGTCTTGGCGCGGAGCGGCCGAGGAGCCCAGTCGGCCTTGGGATAGACCGCACCAAGTCCCCCCAGAACCGGACCGCGCAGAGCCTGCGGCATCACCCCACGCAGGCGGTCTTCGGCATGTTGGAACTTGTGGCGCCGATAGCCGGCGAAGGCCTCGTCCGCACCGTCGCCAGACAAGGCCACGGTCACCGTCTCGCGGGCAAGTTGGCAGACTCGCCACGTCGGCAGCGCAGACGCATCGGCAAACGGCTCATCGAACATCGCGGCAAGCGTATCGATATGCCCGAAATCATCAGGAGACACTTGCCGCGCGTGATGGTCGGTTCCGAACCGGGTGGCGACAGTTTGCGCGTATGCAGTCTCATCGAGCGCGGCGACGTCAAAGCCGATCGAGCAGGTCTTGACCGGTGCGTTGCTTGCCTCGGCCATCAGCGCCACGACGGCCGAACTGTCCACCCCGCCCGACAGGAAGGCGCCTAGTGGAACGTCCGCCACCATGCGCGAAGTCACAGCCTGGCGCATCAGGTGCAGCAACTCGGCCTCAAGGTCGCTCGCCCGGCCTTTGCGCCGCTCGGCAAAGGACACGTCCCAATACTGCTGCGGCGCGGGGAGCGGCGCGCCATGCCGCAGCAAGAGCGTGTGTCCGGCGGGCAGCTTGTGCACCCCGGCCAGGATCGAGCGATGATCCGGAACGTAGCCCCAGGTCATGTAATCCTCGATCGCAAGCGGATCGATTTCGCGCCGGAGCAGCGGGTTGGCGAGCAGGCCTTTGAGCTCCGAGGCGAAGGCCAAACTGCCGTCACTCAGCGGTGCATAGAACAGCGGTTTGACCCCCAACCGGTCGCGCGCCAGGAACAGGGTGCGTTCGCCCAGATCGTAGATGGCGAAAGCGAACATGCCCTGGAGACGGGTTACGCAGTCCGGTCCCCATTTCTGCCAGGCCGCCAGAATTACTTCGCTGTCACCATCGGTCTGGAACTGGGCGCCAAACCCCCGCAATTCCTCGCGCAGTTCGCGGTAGTTGTAGATTTCGCCGTTGAAGACGAGCATCGCACGGCCATCGCTTGATGCCATGGGCTGCGGCGATCCTGCGATGTCTATGATCGACAGGCGCAGGTGTCCAAGTCCCACGCCCGGTGCGGTCCACACGCCCTGCCCGTCCGGGCCGCGATGCGCCATGGCGGCGCACATCCGCTCGATCCGCGCGGGATCGACCGGCTTGGGCGTCTCAAGGTGATAGATGCCGGTTATGCCGCACATAGCGCGCGCTTAGCGGGGGTTTGCAATTCGGTCCATCCACGAACCCGGATCGCCGATCGCGGCCGTGAAGGCACGCACCTGGGATGCCGCATCGTGTCCGGCGCGTTGCTCGGCAGACAGGATGAGCAAGGCAGTCGGTCTCGGGCGCAGCGCCAGCCGGTCCGCGATGTTGGCAAGCTTAAGTCGCGCGTTGCTGCCCGTGAGCATCGCGCCCGACCGATACCAGGTGAAGGCAATCCGTTCGGTCTTACCGGCAAAGGTCAGCCGGTCGGACCGCGCGGCGGGCATGGACGGGCCATTGCTGGTCCAGGCCCAGCCACTTTCGGGGATCACCGCGCCTTGTCCGAAGCCGCCGGCTTCGCGCCCTTCGCCCTGGCTGGCATAGAGCGCATAGAACACATCGACTTCATTCCCGGCCGCGTCGCGGTAGCGGCCGAGCAGGCGATGGTCGGCGCCGAGCGCGCGCGGCTGCCACGGAGCTTGCGGCTGGTAAGGCACCTGCGTCCAGCCCGGAACGTCGAGCAGGAATACCTGCCGCGGCATCGGCGCGGCGAGGCGATCGGCAGCATTGGCCCAGGCGATGCCTCCCACGATAAAGGTCGCCGCGCCCAGCAAGGCAAATGACCCGCCTTTGTTCAGCCGTTCAAGGCGTGACAGGAATGGCGAGGCCTGCAGGCGCGGCAGATCCGTGAAGGGATCGTCGATCGCGCGATCGAAGAAGCGCCATGACAGACCCAGGATCGCGGCGATCACCAGCGCGAAAAACACCCAGCCATAGATCAGGTGGTCGATCCCGCCCGCCCGTTCGACACCCACGTATTGCGCGGCATAGATGGTGCCCCAGGCCCGAATGCCATTGGCCACGATCGGCACAACCAGGCACAGCGCGAAGAAAGCCATCCTGCGCCGCCAGCTGGCAAAGCACACGTTTCCGACGAGCACGCCCAGCGCAATCATCGCGATCAGGAATTTGACCCCGGAGCAGGCCTCGGCAACTTCGAACAGACCGGCGGGCGTATCGATGAAGACCCCGTTGATTGTAGCGGGAATGCGGCTTGCATGGACCAGCGCCACGGTCATCTTGGCGGTAATGGTCTGTAGCGGCGGGACCAGTTCGTCACCGAACGGGACAAGAAACGCCATGTAGGCGAACGGGAACATCAGGGCCGCAAAGATCCTTGGTCCTAGCAGAATAAGCGCGCTTGCCGGCAGCATCGCGACTGCACCCGCCTGGCGGAACAGGTCAAATCCGGCAAATGCGCCGAGGACCCAGAGAAATACCGCGCCTGCAAGAATAGGAAGCCCGACCAGTCCTGGCCGGGGTTCGAGCTGTTGCAAGACCTCGCGGCGCTGCCAGATCAGCCAGGCGACGATCGCCGGAACCAGCAGGATGTGATTGTAGGTCGAACTGTTCCACCACTGGTCAAACATCGCCTGCCAATCGGCGGCAAAGACTATCAAAAGGCAGAGCCAGGTGACGCCCAGTGATGCAAGCGCGCGGCGCCAGGGCGCCGAAAGCTGCGCTAATCCGGGCGCCGCAACAAGCGCATCATGCGGCATCGCGCGCCGCCGTCTCGGCAAGGCCCAGCATATCCGAAAGCGGGGCGAGCGTTGCGGGCCAGCTCAGCTTCTCGATCACGAAATCACGCGCAGCCTGGCCGATAGCACGGCGTCGTGCGTGGTCGGTGGCAAGATCGGTTATGCAACGGGCGAGGTCTTCGTCGCTGTCCGCAACGACATAGTGGCGACCGTCCGAACCGCCGATGCCCGTTGCCGCTTCGGGAGTCAGGACCACTGGAAGCTGCATCGCCATCGCTTCAAGGACCTTGTTCTGCACCCCGCGTGCCAGTTCCAACGGCACAAGCGCAAGGTCTGCTGCAGCCAGGTAGCTGCGCATGTCATCGACCGCGCCATGAATGACGACGCCCGGTGTTCCGCCCAGGGCTTTCAGGCTTTCCGGCGGATTGCGTCCGACGACATGAAAGCTCGCTTCGGGACAGGTCTTGCGAATGATCGGCAGCAGCCGTTCGATCACGCGCCGTGCTGCTTCGATATTGGGCGCATAGTCCATCTGTCCCGTGAAGATCAGACGCGGCGACTGCGCGGCAGTCATGGCTGCCGCAGGAACAACCTTGCCGGGATCGAACAGTGCCGCATCGATTCCATTGCGCAGCGCGCGGACTTCGCATTCAAGCCGGTCTTGCGGAAGCAATCTGGCGCGGAACAATGCCGCCTCTTCATTCGATACGAACAGGCTGACGTCGGCACGCCGCGCGAGCCTGGCTTCCTCGGCAGCGAGCAGCCTGCCTTCGCGCGTGTCGATCCACGCACGCGGGCCGCTCCCCGCCTCACCATAGGCCTCAAACTTGGCCGAATCGACATCGACGAAATCGTAGATCACCTGGCCCTTGAAGCTTGCCGGGATATACTGTCCCATCTGGCCCGAAAATGCGTAGATCGTCCCGATCGGGCGGTCTGCCAGGGTCTGCTGCACATATTGGGCCAGGGCAGCATCATGGAAAGCCGCAAGGCTTACCGGCAACCCGGTGGCGAGCGCTTCCATCCCCGATCGCACCAGTGATTTGCGGCGAAGGACGAGACGATGACTTGCAGCCAGCGCCGCAAGCTCTGGCTCATGCGCCATATCAGCGGCGTCATCGGCCAGGGTCGCGACATGCACCGGGGCAAGCCCGGCGAGGTGGCACAGCACATGATGCGAACGGATCTTGTCGCCGCGATTGGGCGGGAACGGAATACGGTGCGACAGGAACAGGATCTCGCCGTTCATCCCAGCCCCCGCGCGATGTACGGGCCGATCAGGTTGGCGATGGGTAACGGCAGGCGCTTCCACAGTTCGATCCGCGCCGAATGCTTGTCGCTGGTCGGATCGGCGTCACGCGCCGTCGAACCCGGGGCCGTCCAGCAGGCGTATGACAACGGCTCGGGTTCGAACCCCCAGTTGCGCTTGAAATCGTAGGCACCGCTATGCGTTTTCGAACGGCCGAAGTCGAACCGCTCGCAGCCGCGTCGCCGGGCGTGGAGCATCAGCTCATAATACATCCGGTCGTTGGCCCGAAGGCGTCTGGCGGCATGCGTGCCGCCCCCCCAGTACGGCATGACCGCGCCATTGTGGTAAAGCGAAAGCACGCTGGCGACCGGATCGGCGCCGTGCCACACGGTCAGCACATCGGCATCGTCACCGAATGCGTCGAGCACTTCATCGAACAATCGCGCCGGAAATACCGGGGTGCCGAGATTGCGGACGCTTTCCGCGTAGACCGCATAGTGCGCTGCCCTGTCGCTGGCGGCAGTGCCGACGGTGACGGTAAGGTCACCGCCCTGCCCCTTGCGCACCTCGGCACGCTGCTTGCGCGGAACCTGCAGCAACTGCGCTGCATCGTCAGCGGCAAGAGGCTGGATGAACCCGCAATGCGATTCGCGCTTGATCGTCCATCCCGGCCGGCGCTGCGGCAAGACACCGCCGCGCAGTTCGATGGTCGGGCAATTGAGCCTCAGCGCCAGTTCCTCTGCCGCGCGAAACAATGGTGCCGAGGGTGTCCCCTCGCGGGCCAGCAAGCCGCCCGCTACAGCAAACCCGCTTGAGGCAAGCATGCGGCCGAAAATGGGAGAATGGATTTCGGTAAGCGGCAAATAGGCGGCAATCTGGCCGCCACGCTCGGCGACAAGGGCATGGGCACGGTTGCCGGTACCCTTGGCGGTCGCCAGCACCCATGCCGGGCGATGAAACGGCGTGCTGTCCGGGTGGCTGGCAACGAACCGCCCCAGCCGCACCCGCTCGTCCGGATCGGCGAGGTCCGCCACGCTTACGCGCAGCGCCGAAGGGCGGAACGGCGCATTCATGCTGCCAGGTCCACCGCGCGTTCGGCCTCGCGGTGCGCCAGCACGTCCATCCGGCCCCATTCGAACTCACGGACCAATTGCTCGAGCTTCTCGGCCATGACCGAGAGATTGGTATAGTGCCGGACTTTCGAACGCAGCGAGGCACCGGTCACGCGCGGCTGCGCGGGATCGATCTCCCACGGGTGAAAATAGAACACGGCCGGGCGCCGGTCCTGGGAATTGACCTGCCGGATCGCCCAGCGTGAGAAGCCGTAAGGCAGCACGCGGAAGAACCCGCCCCCGCCCGCGGCAAGGCGCCGACCCGCGAAATGCGCGGTGGTCACCGGGATCTCGATCAGGTCGCTCCACGGCAGCGGCTTGAACGCGAAGCGCGGAGCTTCACGCCAGCCGTAGTGATCGTGGGCAATCGGGGCGACGCTGGAACTGTAGCGAAAGCCCTGTTCGGCAAGCACCATGTATGCCCACGGCGTGCGGCTGTCGATCGAGAAGCTGGGGGCGCGATAGCCGGTGATTTCCACCCCTGCCGCGTCTTCGATAACCTTGCGGCTGCGTTCGAGGTCCGCGGCGAACGAAGTACGGTCGAGCCGGAAGACGCGCTCGTGGTCCCAGCCATGGCTGGCAATCTCGTGCCCGGCATCGACGATGCGGCGCATCAGGCTGCCGTGGCGCTGCGCCACCCAGCCAAGGGTGAAAAAGG
>JBJTMA010000194.1:0-9196 GCA_046063295.1 Novosphingobium sp. | reverse complement strand
GGTGACGCCGTGCCCCGAACTGGGGGCAAGACGGTTGTCCCAGGTGACCTGCCCGTCGAAATGGGTGTGCACATCGACAAAGCCCGGGGTGACGAGCTTTCCCGCGGCGTCGATCACCTCGTCAGCGCCGCCCAGGTCGGTTCCGATCGCGGCAATGCGCCCATCCTTGATCGCCACGTCGGCCACGCGCCCATCCGAGCCGGTACCGTCGATCACCGTTCCGCCGCGAACGATCAGGTCATAATCTGCCACTGCCATTCTCTCCGAACCGCTTCTGTTGCGTTTGCGCGCATGGTTTCAGACCGAAGGTTGCACGGCAAGCTTTGATTTCCCGCCTCAACGTGCATAGCTGTCGTCATGACCCAGATACCTTTCGAGAGGACGCCTTACCTGATCGTCTACGACGAGGAGAGCGCGTTCAAGGACACCTACGCGGGCCAGATCGGCAAGGTCGTGGTTGAGGCGATGCACCTGAGGCCCGAGGTGCCTTCGGACAGCGTGGTGATCTTCTCGCACCCGATCGGCGGCGGGGCCTGGCTGCCACTGGTGACCGTGCTTGCCCGGATGGGGGTGCACACGATCTATTGCAACACCCGCTACCGCGGCAACGACACCGCGCTCATCATGGAGCGCGCGGTGATGGACTTTGGCGCCTGTATCCGCCACGCCAAGGAGAAGCTGGGCTACAGCAAGGTTTATCTCGGCGGGTGGTCGGGCGGCGGGGCGCAGAGCCTGTTCTACCAGGCCGAAGCGCAGGACCCGCGGGTGACGCACACCCCGGCGGGCGATCCTTACGATCTGACCGCGGCGAAATTCATACCCGCTGACGGGGTGCTGCTGCTCGCCGCGCACCTTTCGCGCAACCTGACGCTGACCGAATGGATGGACGCCTCGATCGAAGACGAAAGCCGACCGTTCGAGCGCAACCCGAAATGGAATCTTTACGCTACAGAAGGCCCCAAGCCGCCCTACTCGGCCGATTTCCTCGCCGAATACCGCGCGCGGCAGATCGCCCGTAACCGGCGGATCACCGCCTGGGCGCAGGAAGAGCTTGTGGCGCTCAAACGGCAGGGGCTGGAAAATCACGAACGCTGCTTCACCGTGCAAGGCACCATGGCCGATCCGCGCTGGCTCGATCCTCTGGTCGATCCCAATGACCGACCGCCGAACCACTGCATGCTGGGCGATCCCTTCGTGGTCAACGACGGTCCGGTCGGGCTGGCACGCTTCACCACGCTGCGCTCGTGGCTCTCGCAGTGGTCTTACGACCTCTCGAACGGGGACGGACTCAAATGCGCAGCGCGGATCAGCTCGCCGATGCTGGTAATCGAGAACAGCGCCGACGATGCCTGCACCCCCAGCCACGCCGCGCGGCTGATGGCGGCGACGGACAAGTGCAGTATCGACCACCACGTGATTGCGGGCGCGAACCACTATTACTTCGGCCAGCCTGCACAGGTTAACGAAGCCGCCATGCTGGTGCGCGACTGGATCGCGAAGCAAGGCTGACATGGTTCGCAAGATCGAAATGGTCGAAGTTGGCCCGCGCGACGGGTTGCAGAACGAGGCCGTTCTGGTCTCGACCGCCAACAAGGTCGAATTGATCCGCAAATGCATCGCCGCCGGTTCGCGGCGGATCGAGGTGGCGAGCTTAGTCAACCCGCGCAAGGTACCGCAGATGGCCGATGCCGATGCGGTGGTAGGGGCACTCGGCCCAATCGAAGGCGTGATCCGAATCGGCTTGGTGCTCAATCAGCGCGGGGCGGAGCGGGCGATTGCTGCCGGGGTCGATCAGCTTGGCGCGGTGGCCGTCGCGTCCAACGCATTTGGGATACGCAATCAGGGACAGGATTCGGCACAATCCGTGGCGGAGGCTAAGGCAATCATCGCCGCGGCCAAGGCTGCCGGGCGCAGCGCGCAAGTGACCATCGCCACCGCTTTCGGCTGTCCATTTCAGGGCGAGGTTGACGCCGCACATGTCGTCGCAATGACACGCGAGCTGGCCACCGCCGGTCCGTGCGAGATCGCCTTGGCGGATACCATCGGGGTTGCCGTGCCGGCTCAGGTCAGCGCGCTGGTGTCCGCCGTGCACGAGGCAATCGCCCCGCTGCCAGTGCGGGTGCATTTCCACGACACGCGCAACACCGGTGTCGCCAATGTCTGGGCGGCGGTCGAAGGCGGCGCAGTGACGGTCGATGCCTCAGTCGGCGGTCTCGGCGGCTGTCCCTTTGCGCCGGGGGCAGCGGGCAATGTCGGGACCGAAGATGTCGCCTGGATGCTGGCGCGCAGCGGGGTCGAAACCGGATTGGATATGGAAAAACTGATCGAAGCTTCACGCTGGCTCTCCGGCGTGATGGGCAAGGACCTGCCCGCCAGCCTGTCGCGCGCGGTGCCGTTTCCGGCTGGGGTCACGTCATGAGCGAGAACATCGGCGCGCTCGCCGGGATCAAGGTGATCGAGCTCGGCCAGCTGATTGCCGGGCCGTTCTGCGGGCAGCTCCTTGGCGACATGGGTGCCGATGTAATCAAGGTCGAACCGCCTGGTGCGGGTGACCCGATGCGGACCTGGGGCAACGGCGAGCACAAGCTGTGGTGGCAGGTGATCGCGCGCAACAAGCGCGGGGTCAGCGCCAATCTGCGAGTGCCCGAGGGCCGCGAGCTGGTCCGCCGCCTGCTGGAAGAGGCGGACATTCTGATCGAAAATTTCAAGCCGGGAACGATGGAGAAATGGGGCTTGGGTCCGGTCGAGCTTCAGACCGAGTTTCCCCGCCTGATCATCGTGCGGATGTCGGGCTATGGCCAGACCGGGCCCTATTCGGACCGCGCCGGCTATGGCGGGATCGGCGAGGCGATGGGAGGTTGGCGCGCGATCGTTGGCGATCCCGACCGGCCGCCCAGCCGCATGGGGGTTTCGATCGGCGATACACTCGCGGCGACCTATGGCTGCATGGGCGCGCTTGCCGCGCTCCACGCGCGCGAGGCGAGCGGCAAGGGCCAGGTGGTCGATTCCGCGCTTTACGAGGCGGTGCTGCAGGTGATGGAATCGGTGGTACCCGAATATGCCGCGATGGGCCTCGTCCGGCAGCGTTCGGGCTCGATCCTCCCCGGCATCGCGCCCTCGAACGTCTATCCGGCGAGCGACGGCGAATATATGATCGGTGGCAACGGCGACACAGTATTTGCGCGGTTGTGCGAAGCGATGGGCCAGCCCGAGCTGGCGCGCGATCCGCGTTACGCAACGCACATCGCGCGCGGCGAGAGGCAAGGCGAACTCGATGCGCTGATCGGCGAATGGACCGTGCAGCACACAGTCGAGGAGCTTGAGGCGAAGATGGTTGCCCACTCGGTTCCGGCCGGCCGGGTCTATACCGGTCGCGAGATGCTGGCCGACCCGCATTTCGCCGCGCGCGGGGCCCTTGTCAACGTGCCGCACCCCGAGCTGGGCGAAGTGACCATGCAGGCGCCGATGCCCCGGCTATCCGCCAATCCCAGCGCAATACGCCGTCCCGCCCCGCAGACTGTGGGTGCCGACAATGCCGAGGTTTACGGCGCGCTGGGGTTCGATAAGGAAGCGCTGGCGGATATGGCCGCTCGTGGAGTGATTTGATGACAGGCAAGCTGATCGGCGCAATCGAAGCGGGCGGCACCAAGTTCGTCGCGGCACTGGCGCGCGAGGATGGGACCAAGCTGGCCGAAACGCGCATCCCCACCGAAACGCCAGCAACCTGCTTCCCCGCGCTGGTCCAGTTCTTCAAGGACGCGGCCAGCCAGCACGGCGCGATTGCCTCGTTCGGCGTGGCCAGCTTCGGGCCGATCGATATCGATCCCGCTTCCCCCGCCTATGGCACCTTCACCACCACGCCCAAGCCCGGCTGGTCAGGTGCGCGGTTCCAGGATGCTTTGGGGGCGTTCGGCGTGCCAATCATGGTCGATACCGACGTCAACGGCGCGGCGCTCGGCGAATGGCTGCAGGGCGCGGGGCAAGGCTGCAAGACGCTCGCCTACACCACCATCGGCACCGGCGTGGGCACCGGCGTGCTGCGAGACGGGCAATCGCTGATGGGCTTCTCGCACTACGAGGCGGGGCACATCGCCGTGGCGCATGATCGCGCCGCCGATCCCTACGATGGCTATTGCCCGTTCCACCACGATTGCCTCGAAGGCATGGCCGCCGGCCCGTCGATCAAGGCACGCTGGGGACAGAGCCTGTCGGACCTCGGCAGCCCAAGGGACAAAGTCGAGCTGATCGCCGGCTACATTGCCCAGCTCGCGGTCAACCTGGTGCTGTTGCACATGCCCGACCGTCTCATCTTCGGCGGCGGGGTCATGAAGACCGAGGGTCTAGTCGAAGCGGTACGCGCCGCGACCGAAAGAGGAATCGCTGGCTACGTAAAGGCACCGCAGCTCGATCCCGGCCTGAAGAGCTACATCGTCACTCCCGGCCTTGGCGACGAAGCCGGGATCACTGGCGCGATTGCACTCGGCAAGCGCGCGCTAGGCTAAGCATTCGGGCGGCGGATATCGAAGGCCAAGACCAGTCGCTCGCCCTCGTCAAACGGCACGGTGGCGTGCCACATCGTCGAGGGGAACACCACGAGCCGTCCGGGCTCGGGCCGAATCGTGCGAAAGGGTTCGAGCGGCAGGTGCAGTTCGGGGGGTGGCTGGCCGAAGGCGATATGCCCGGCAGGCGGCGAGCCCATCTGCTCCGGCGCGGGCAGCGACACATAGAACGCGGTGGAGAGCCAGCCCATCGCGTGGGTGTGCGGCACGTTGTAGCCCTGCCGCGCCAGCCGCACCGACCAGCTTCCCTCGATCAGTAGCGGTCCGCCGCGAGGCGCGCCGAGCAGCGGATGCGCCGGATCGGGCGGCGGCAGGCCATCGACATATTCGCGGATCAGATCGAGCAGCCGCGCCTTGATGCGTTGAAGAACCGGCTCCCGCCGCAGCAAGACCGAGCGGTCTGTTTGCGTGCCGCCGCGCACCGATTGCTCGATGTAAGGCTCGGCAGCCGTGTGAAGGCCGCGCAAGACTTCGGCCAATTCACCGTGTTCACCCGCGCTCCAGCCGCATTCGAGCGGCTTGATCAGTTCCGCCGGCCGGTCGAGCCATTCGGCCCGTGCGTCATCAAGCAGGCGCCAAGCGAGTGACAGATACGGCCAGTACAGCATCGCCGATGGCCCGGCGGTCAGCGGCAGCGCCTCGGCTCCGGCGCGCCTTGCCTCACCCTGGCGCAGCGCGTGGCGGATGCGGCACAGGCTTGAGACATCGCCGCGGAACTGCGCGGTTGCTTCGATCAGCGCATCGGCATTGCTCGCCCCGCTCTCGACCGCGATGAACAGGCGCGAAACCACGATTGCCGGGGTGCTTCCGAGGTGCCGTTCGGCTTCATCCAGCACCGCTAACGCCCCTGCCCAATCGCGCGCCTGCGCGAGATTACGGAACCACGCAAGCCACAGCGCGGCGTTTTGCGGCTGCACGCGGCACGCCGCAGCGAGCGACTGCGAGAATGCGTCCTGGTTGCCGCTGGTCCATTCGAGTGTGCCTAGCGCCTTGTGCCCGTCGAGCCATGCAGGATCAGCCGCGAGTTCCTCTTCGAGCAGCGCCCGCGCCTCGTCGCGGCGGCTTTCGGAGGTCAGCGCCAGCGCGCGGTTGCGCAGGATATCTTTATGCCCGGGTGCAAGGCTCTGCGCCTTGGCGAACAGGTCTGCCGCGGGATCGCCCAGTTCGTAGCGCGTCTGGGCGAGGAAGAAGGCAAGGCCTGGATCGGCCGGGAACTGCCGCCCCCCCGCCTCTGCCAAGGCTTCGGCTTCGATGTAGCGCTGCTCCGCCCGCAGTGCGGCGACTTGCGCACGCAGTTCGGAAGGTGTGGCTGCCATTTCGCTCAGGCGCCGGCCTTGCAGTGCCGGTCGATGAATTGCTGGTGCGTTGGCATCCGCGCCGCTTCCGCCGCCATCGCTGCGTGCAGTTTGCCCAGCCACTCGCCGCCATCGGCGTTGCGATACTTGAGGATCGGGTCGGGTGCTTCGGGAATGTTGAACTGGCCGACATGCACTGCAGTCCACGAGGCCGGACCAAATAGGTCGTAGCCATCCGCGACTAGTCGGCCGTGACGGCGGAAATGGTCGATCTTGTGCTGGAGCGTGTCGGGGATGCTCATCGCCGCGCAGTATCGCCACAGCGGGCTGTCGTCGCGGGTGGTGAGTTTGTAATGGAGGATCAGGAAATCTCGGATCCGTTCGGTCTCGCTTGCGGCGATGCGGTTGAATTCATCGGTGACCAGCGGATCGAAGTCGCGGGTCGGGAAAAACGCCAGGATCTTGGCAATGTTGGCCTGGATCAGGTGCAGGCTGGTCGATTCGAGCGGTTCGAGGAACCCGCTGGAGAGGCCGACCGCGATGACGTTCTTGTTCCAGCTCGCCTTGCGCCGCCCGGTGACGAAGCGCAGCGGGCGCGGATCGGCCAGCGCTTTGCCGTCGAGATTGGCGAGCAGGAATTCGGCCGCCTCGGCATCACCGATATGCTCGGAGCAATAGACATAGCCGTTGCCCGTGCGGTGCTGCAGCGGGATGCGCCACTGCCACCCGGCGCTGCGCGCGGTCGAGCGGGTGTAGGGTGTGAAGTCGGGGGTCGAGGCGCAGGGCACCGCTACCGCACGGTCGCACGGCAGCCAGTGAGTCCACTCCTCATAGCCAGTGGCGAGCGCACCTTCGATCAGCAACGCGCGAAAGCCCGAACAGTCGACAAACAGCTCGCCACCGAAAGTGCGTCCGTCGTCGAGCGTAACGTTTTCGACAAAGCCGGTTTTGCCGTTTTGGCCAACCGAGGCGATCTTGCCCTCAACGCGCCTAACCCCGCGCGCCTCGGAATAGGCGCGCAGGAACCGCGCGTAGAGCCCGGCGTCGAAATGATAGGCATAGTCGAAAGTCGAGAGCACGCTGCGCGGGTCTGGAGATGGATAATCGAACTTACCCGCGCCCGCCGCCTGCCAGGCCATGCAGATATCGTCGAGGCTGCCGCTCGCCCCGCCCTGCCGCGCCGCGACCCAGTGATGGTGGATATCGGAAATATCGTAAGGCCGACCGAAGCTGCCGAACGGATGGAAATAACGGTGGCCAAGCTTCGCCCAATCGACAAATTGTATGCCCAGCTTGAACGAGCCCTGCGTTGCCTTGATGAAATCGTTCTCGTCGATCCCCAGCGTGCGGTTGAACATGCGGATCGTCGGGATGGTCGCTTCGCCGACCCCGACGGTGCCGATTTCGTCGCTCTCGATCAGGGTGATTTCGCAGCCATGCTGAAGCGCGTTGGACAGCGCGGCAGCGGTCATCCAACCGGCCGAACCACCGCCGACGATGACGATTTTGCGGATCAGGCGATCGGGCGCGTTCAATCTGGTTCCTCCGGTTTCAACCGAGCTAGCCGATAAGAAGCGGGGGCGGAAGTTGCCTTCCACCCCCAAACTTGTCGATATTGGTCAGACCTGACGGATCAGAAGCTGACCTTGACCGAGGCTTTGATCGCCCGGCCCTGAGCGCCGCCCGCATTGATGTGCGTGGGGTCGGTAAACCCGGCTGCACCCTGCAGCGCGAAAGTGTTGAACAGGTTGTAGGCCTGCAGACCCAGTTCGATATTATCGACCGGACGGACCTTGATGAAGCCGCCGAACACTGCCGAGCCGGGATACTTGTTTCCGTCGCCGCCCAGCACGCTGGTCTGGCCGGTAACGCTGAGGCCAACCGAAGCCTTTTCACCGACATTGTAGCTAACGAGGCCCGAATAGGTCAGGTCAGGGATGTTCGGCGAGGTCTTGAACGCCGCGACCTGCGAGGCAGCGACCTTCGACTTGTCGTAGGTCATGCTGAGCACGAGGTTGAACCCGCCGTTCCTGTAGGTCGAGAACAGTTCGAGCCCGTAGTCCTTGTACTTGCCCGAGATGACGCAGGTCGGCGCATTGATGCCAAGGATGTTGAAGCAGTTGGTCTGCGAGATCTCCTGCGAGGAGATGCTGTACTTCGAATAGAACCCGGTGAGTTCGATCGTGTACTTTCCGCCAGCGATGAAGCCGCGGTTCTTGAGACCGATTTCGTACTGGGTTACCGGCGCGCGGGCCGAAGCAAGGCCAGCAGCATTAAGCGAGCCGTCTGCCGCGAACCAACTTGGGCTGCTACGCGTCAGACGATCCGCCACGAAGCGGGTGCCGTGCGAGGCGCGCCCGAACAGCGACAGCGACGGGGTTGCCTTGAACAGCGCACCGATCGACCAGTTCAGCGCGCTTTCGCTGAAGTTGATGTTCTCCTTCGGTGCATCGTAAGCGTAGTAAGGGATAAGTGTCGTAACCTGCGCCCCGGTGCGCGGATCGGTCTGTACGATCGCGCGCGTCCCTGCGACGTTGCCCGAGCTGCCCTGCGCCCAGCCCGAACCCTGGAAGAATTCTTCGCGGATGCTGCCATCGAGGTTCAGCTGGCCGACATCGACGCTGAGGTTGGCGTAAGGCGCGTTGATCGTGAAGCTGGTATCGAAATTCTGGTTCCAGCCCTGATTGAACGAGGTCTGGCCGCTGGCCGAAAGTAGCGTACCCGTGCCGTTTAGGCCGCTCACAAGGTCGAGCTGCGCCGGGCTGTTTCCGGTTGCCTCGACGATCGAACCGTTCGAGTGCCAGTTTTCCGCGATCCGCTGGGTATCGTAGAACCAGCCGAGCTTGAGGTCGAACTTGGCACCCTCTCCACCGCTCTTGTACGAAACGGCAAGGTCGTTGGCGACGTGGTCCATGTGATCCATGTTGGTGTGGACCGAAGCACTGCTCGAAACATAGGCGCCGGTGAACACCTGCCCTTTGTTCGGACCATTCGAGTAGATCAGCGACTGACCGGCCGGCACCGCATTTGCGGTTGCCGTGGCACCGTAGAACTGCACCGCAAAGGTGCCGTTCATCCGCGCGACGCGGGCGTTGTCGTCAACCGTGATGCCGCCCGGGAATTCGTAGTGCAGCTGCACCTGGCCGTACTTCTGCTTGGTGCTGATCCCGTTGAGGTTCTGGGTCTGAAGGGTGGCATTGTCGGCGTTAAGGAACGGCACGCTGTTGTTAAGCGTCGAGTACCCCGAAGCCTGGTTGCGCAGATCGCACAGGGTCGAGGGCCCGATTCCCGAAACATGGCCGCCGCTTACAACCGCATTGCTGATGCAGCCGTTATAGCTCG
>JBJTMA010000193.1:0-11025 GCA_046063295.1 Novosphingobium sp. | reverse complement strand
GCGCCGGGTTCGGCCCGCACCTCAATGAATTCGTCAAGCTGGCGAAGAGCGCCGAAATCAACGGCAAGCCCGCGATCGAGGACGGCCGCATCCGTTCCGAAATCGCTCGCAACCATGTATGCGCGCCGGGCTCGATTCGATCACCCGCCGCGCCATGCTGATGATGCAGGCCGGGATGCAGCCGGGGCCGGAAGGCAGCCTGCAAAAGCTGGTCGCGGTACGCAGCCGGCAGAAGCTGTCCGAACTCGCGCTCGACCTGCAGGGCACCGCCGCGCTGCCGTTCGACGAACATGCCTCGGTCAAGGACGACTGGGGCACCAGCTGGCTCAACGCGCCGACCGGGCGCATCGCCGGCGGCTCGGACGAGGTCCTGCTCAACACCATCGCAGAAAAGGTGCTGGGGCTGCCGCAGGATCACCGGCCGGACAAGGGTATCCCGTTCAACCAGATCCCGGCGTGAGTGTGCCCTTGATCTTCGCACGCGAAGGCTGAAAGAACCGCTGCATGTACCAGCTCCTCTCCGGCCTTCGCGTGATCGAGGTGTCCTCCTTCGTCGCCTCGCCCACTGCAGGCCTCTACCTCGCGCAGATGGGGGCCGAGGTGATCCGGGTCGATCACAAGGCCGGCGGGCTTGATTACGACCGCGCTCTGCTTACGCCCGAGGGCCGCAGCCTCGCCTGGGAAAACCTCAACCGCGCCAAGAAAAGCGTGGCGCTCGATTTGCAGAGCAAGGAAGGCCGCGCGTTGCTGGTCGACCTGGTGCGTGAAACCGGGGTGCTGATCACCAACCTGCCGGTCGATTCCTTCCTCAGCCATGAAGCGATTGCCAAGCAGTGCCCGGAACTTGTGTCGGTGCGGATCATGGGCTGGCACGACGGGCGCCAGGCGATGGACTTCACCGTCAACGCCGCCTCGGGCTATCCGCTGATGACCGGCCCGGCCGAGTGGGACCCGGAGAGCGCGCCGCCGGTGAACCAGGTCCTCGCTGCGTGGGATTTCATCACCGGGGCCTACTGCGCCTTCGCGCTGATGGCCGGCCTCCGCCACCGCGATGCGACGGGCGAGGGGATCGAACTGCGCGTACCGCTGGGCGACGTCGCGATCGGCACCGTTGCCAACAGCGGCGCGATGGCCGAGATGCTCTATCGCGGATCGAACCGCGAGCGGCTGGGCAATGCGATCTGGGGCGCTTTGGGCCGCGACTTCATGAGCAAGGACGGGCGCCGCTTCATGGTCGCCGCGCTTACCGCAAAGCAGTGGAATGCGCTGGTTTGCGCATTCGAAGCCGAAGGCCAGATCGCCGCACTTGAAGCGGCCTGCGGGCTGAGCTTCGCCACCAGTGACGCAAACCGCTTTTCGGAGCGCGAACGCATCTTCGCGATCCTGCAGCAGGCCGCCGGGCAGCTCGACTACGAAGAGATCGCGCGCCGCCTGACCGCTGCGGGGGCGACCTTTGAACGCTATCGCACGATGTACGAAGCGGCAAACGATCCGGTGCTGGTGGCGGACAATCCGCTGTTCGGGCCATCGCCCGCAAACCCCAGCGGGTTCGAATATCCGGCGACGCGCTCGTTCGCCAACGTGCCATCCATGGAAGCTGGCAATCCGCGCCCCGCGCCGTATCTGGGAGAACACAGCGACGAAGTGCTCGGTCAAGTGCTCGGTTTAGATAGTGCAAGGCTGGAGGCGCTTCACGCTAGCGGACTGGTCGCCGGTTCAGATAAGGGCCGGCGGTGAGTGCCGCGCTGTCCTACACCGCGCCGATCTGGCATCGCTGTGCCATGACTGCTTCGCCGGATCTCGACCTTTACACCGCTACAGCGGGTAGATTGCGCCGACAGATTTTTTCCGTTTAGACCGCGGTCCACGCGGTCCAAGCGTGCCTTGTGAGAGACGAACCGATGCCGAATCCATCCCTGCGCCGTGCTGCCATCGTCGCCCCGATCCGTACCGCCGTGGGCAAGTTCGGCGGGGCGCTATCGTCCGTGACCGCCGGAGAGCTGGGCGCGGTGATCCTGAAAGCTTTGATGGAACGGACGAAGATCGATCCGGCGCGGGTCGATGATGTGGTGTTCAGCCAAGGCTACGGAAATGCCGAAGCACCCGCTATCGGGCATTGGTCGTGGCTTGCTGCCGGGCTGCCGCTCGAGGTGCCGGGCTACCAGCTCGACCGGCGCTGCGGTTCGGGGCTGCAGGCTGTGGTCAATGCGGCGATGATGGTCCAGACCGGGATGAGCGACGTGGTCGTGGCCGGCGGCTGTGAAAGCATGTCGAACGTCGAGCACTACACGACCGATGTGCGCAAGGGGGTGCGCGCCGGCAACCTGACGCTGCACGACCGGCTCACGCGCGGGCGCCTGATGAGCCAGCCGGTCGAACGCTTCGGGGTGATCACCGGGATGATCGAAACCGCCGAGAACCTCGCCAAGGACTGGAACATCAGCCGTGAGGCCTGCGACGCCTATGCCGTGCGCAGCCATCAGCGCGCTGCGGCTGCGTGGGCCGAGGGCAAGTTCGATGACGAACTGGTGCCGGTGCCGATCCCGCAGAAAAAGGGCGATCCCGTGGTCTTCGATCACGATGAAGGCTACCGCGCCGATGCCAGCATGGAGACGCTGGGCAAGCTGCGCCCGCTCGAAGGCGGGGTGGTCACCGCGGGCAATGCCAGCCAGCAGAACGACGCGGCGGCGGCGTGCCTGGTGGTGGCCGAGGACAAGCTTGAGGAGCTGGGGCTCGAACCGATTGCCTGGTTCCATTCGTGGGCTGCCGCCGGGGTCGATCCCAGCCGCATGGGTTACGGCCCGGTCCCGGCTAGCGAGCGGCTGTTCGCGCGCAATGGCCTCTCGTGGGATGACATCGGGCTCATCGAACTCAACGAGGCGTTCGCGCCGCAAGTGCTCGCCTGTCTCAAAGGCTGGGGCTGGGCTGATGATGACAGCCGCCACGCGATGCTCAACGTCAACGGTTCGGGCATTTCGCTCGGCCACCCGATCGGCGCGACCGGCGGGCGCATCCTGGCCAACCTGACCCGCGAAATGCACCGCCGCGACGTGAAGTACGGGCTGGAAACGATGTGCATCGGCGGTGGGCAAGGGATCGCTGCGGTGTTCGAAAAGGCGTGAACCCGACGCGGCACCTAGAAGCCGCGCAGGCCTATCGTGATACGGCGCGCGCTGCAGCAGCAGCGATCCCGGCGAGCGACCAGCGCGCGCATCACGGCTTCGCCTGGATCGCCACCAGCGTCGCGGCGCTGGAGGCGGTCGCTGAATGGGCTGAGGGCGGGAGCGAGCTTGACCGGCAGGTAGTGCAGCTCGCCTTTGCCGAAACAATCGCCCAGCTGATTGGCGGCCTGCCGATGGGGCAGAACGAGATACTCCGGCCGGGCGATCTCGGGCTTAATGCCAGCGACCTAGCCGACGCGTGCCGGGACCTGCTTTCAAGCGATCTGGCAACCACACGCAGCCGTGTCGCCCAGGCACTGGGCGAGGGGCATTGGCCGAGCGAGAGCCTGGGCGATGCAGAGCTCGACACGATCCGTGGGTCGTTCCGCCGCTTCACCGAAGCCGAGGTGTTGCCGCATGCGCACAAGTGGCATCTCGCCAACGCGCTGATCCCGGATGGAACGGTGCAGGCGATGGCCGATCTCGGCACCTTCGGCGCGACGATCCCCGAAGAATTCGGCGGGCTTGGCCTGTCGAAACTGGTGATGTGTCTGATTACCGAGGAACTGTCGCGCGGGTGGATCGGCGCGGGATCGCTCGGCACCAGGAGCGAGATCGCCGGCGAACTGATCGCCGGTTCGGGCACTGCCGAACAGAAGGCGTACTGGCTGCCCAGAATCGCCAGCGGGGAAGTGCTGCCCACCGCAGTCTTCACCGAACCCGACGTGGGCTCCGATTTGGGTGCACTGCAGACCAAAGCGCGGCGCGAGCGCGATCATTGGGTGATCGACGGGGCGAAGACCTGGATCACCCATGCCAGCCGTTCGGACCTGATGACCTTGCTGACGCGGACGGTGCCCGATGCCAGGGGTTATGGCGGCCTCTCGATGCTGCTGGTGCCCAAGCCGCGCGGCAGCGATGCCGATCCGTTCCCCGCTGCCGGTATGAGCGGCAGCGAGATCGAGGTGCTCGGCTATCGCGGCATGCGCGAATATGCGCTGCAATTCGATGGCATGGAGGCACCCGGCGATGCCCTGCTCGGCGGCGAGGAGGGGCAGGGCTTCAAGCAGCTGATGCGCACCTTCGAAGCCGCGCGGATCCAGACCGCCGCGCGCGCTGTCGGCGTCGCGAAGCGCGCGCTCGAACTTGGGCTGGACTATGCGCTGCAGCGCAAACAGTTCGGCAAGCCGCTGATCGCGTTCCCGCGCGTGGCCGACAAGCTGGCGATGAGCCTCGCCGATTTCGTCATGGCGCGCGAACTGACTTATGCGGCCGCGCGGGCCAAGGACACCGGCAAGCGCTGCGATATCGAGGCGGGCATGGCCAAGCTGCTCGCCGCGCGCGCTGCCTGGTCGAACGCCGATGCTTCGCTGCAGATCCATGGTGGTAATGGCTACGCGCTCGAGTTCGAGATCAGCCGGGTGCTGTGCGACGCGCGGATCCTCAACATCTTTGAGGGCGCGGCGGAAATCCAGGCGCAGGTGATCGCCAAGGGCCTGCTGGAAGGGCGAAACTGATGACCGAGAGTGAAGACCTGGCCGAAATCCGCCGCGCGGTGCAGGCGCTGTGCGCGGAGTTTCCCGGCGAATACTGGCGCGAGAAAGACCGGGAGCGGGCCTATCCCGGCGAATTCGTCGATGCGCTGACCAAGGCGGGCTTCCTCGCCGCGCTGATCCCCGAAGAGTTCGGCGGATCGGGGCTGAAGCTCGACGCTGCCGCGGTGATCATGGAGGAGATTCAAGCCTCGGGCTGCAACGGCGCCTCCGCGCACGCGCAAATGTACATCATGAACACGCTGCTGCGGTATGGCTCGGCCGAGCAGAAGGCCAAGTACCTGCCCGGTATCGCCAGCGGCGAACTACGGCTGCAAGCCTTCGGGGTCTCCGAGCCGACCAGCGGGACCGACACGCTCTCGCTGCGCACGCAGGCGGTGCGGGACGGCGACCATTACGTGGTCAACGGCCAGAAGATCTGGACCAGTCGCGCCGAACATTCGGACCTGATGCTGCTGCTCGCCCGCACCACCCCGCGCGAACAGGCGGCGAGCAAGACCGAGGGCCTGTCGATCTTCCTCGTCGACATGCGCGAAGCCTCGGGCAACGGCCTCAGCATTAAGCCGATCCGCACGATGATGAACCACTCGACCACCGAGGTGTTCTTCGACGACCTGCGCATCCCCGCATCGAGCCTGATCGGCGAGGAGGGCAAGGGCTTCCGCTACATCCTCTCGGGCATGAACGCCGAACGGATCCTGATCGCGGCGGAATGCGTCGGCGACGCCAAGTGGTTCATTGGGCGAGCGACCGACTACGCCAAGGACCGCAGTGTGTTCGCCCGGCCGATCGGGCAGAACCAGGGCGTCCAGTTTCCGATCGCGCGTTGCTATGCGCAGATGCGCGCCGCCGAACTGATGGTCCATCACGCCGCGCAGGTATACGATGCCGGTGGCAACCCCGGGGCCGAGGCCAACATGGCCAAGCTCCTCGCCAGCGAGGCCAGCTGGGCGGCGGCGGATATGTGCGTCCAGACCTTTGGCGGGTTCGGCTTTGCCGAGGAGTACGATGTCGAGCGCAAGTTCCGCGAGGCGCGGCTCTATACGGTCGCCCCGATCAGCACGAACCTGATCCTCAGCTACCTTGCCGAACACGTGCTGGGGCTGCCGCGGAGTTATTAGTACCGGTGCAAATCAATACTTCGGATCGATAGACAAGCCCCGGCAATTGCATGACACTCGAGGCCTGATCGACTCGGGGGTGGGGCACATGAAATTCGGCTGGCAACTGGCAATCCCGGCGCTGCTGCTCCTGCCGTTCACCGCGCAGGGCGACACCCCGCCGCAAGTCGTGATGGCGACCCCGGGGACCGGCGGCGCGGCCAGCGGTGCGGTAGATCGCTTCACCCTGCGCTTCTCCGAAGCGATGGTCCCGCTCGGCGATCCGCGCGCGAAAGCGGCCGCCACCACCACCTGCCCCGATGCGGGGGCGGGACGCTGGGCCGATCAGCAGACCTTCGTGATCGAGTTCGACCGGCCCTTACCCGGCGGCACCACCTGCGAGGTCAAGCTGCGTCCCGGCCTTGCCACGCTGCGCGGCGGGCGGATTCAGGGCAAGACCAGCTTCACCATCGATACCGGCGGACCGTCGGTGGTTGCGGTGCTCGCCGACGGATTCGGCAATGACGAGATCGAGGAAGACCAGATCTTCCTTGTTGCCACCAGCGTCCCTGCAAACCCGGCTTCGGTTGCGGCCAAGGCTAGCTGCGCGGTCGACGGCATCGGCGAGGCAGCGGCGGTCGATGTGCTGCCCAACACGGTGGTCGATCAGATCCTCGATGGCCTGGGCGGAGACGACTATCGCCGTTCGTCATTCCTGAGCGATGCGCAGGTTGACGGGAACCTGCCCAGCGATGCCGGAGCGCGCCGCGCTGCGCTGCGCAACGTCCTTGCGCTCAAGTGCCGCCGTCCGCTGCCTCCGAAACATGACATGTCGCTGGTCTGGCCCGGCACCATCGTCAGCACCGCGGGTAAACCCGCAGGGCGCGACCAGCGCTTCGACTACACCGTGCGCGAGGCGTTCAGCGCGAACTTCGAATGCGGCCGGGTCAACCGCAGCGCGGCGTGCAACCCCATCACTCCGGCGCATGTCCGCTTCACCGCGCCGGTCGACCGCGCGGTCGCGCTCGGCGTCCGGTTGCGGTTCGCCGACGGCATCGAGCGCAAGCCGACCCTTGACGATGATGACAAGAACAAGGCGCAGGTGGCAGACCTCAACTTCGAAGGCGGCTTCCCCGCGGACAGTACCGCGCAGGTCATCCTGCCGGCGGGAATCAAGGACCTGTCGGGCCGCCCGCTTGCCAATGCCGCCCGCTTCCCGCTTGGCGTTCGCTTCGCGCCGCCGCCGCCGCTGGTCAAGTTCGCGGCGAACTTCGGCATCATCGAGGCGAGCGAGGGTGCGAGCCTGCCGGTGACGGTCCGCGCGGTCGAGCCAAGCCTTGCCGGCAAGGCGGTCTCAATCGCCGGGCAGAGCCAGCGCGTGGCCGACGATGACGCGCAGATCGCCGCCTGGGTGCGCCGGCTCGATAAGGCCGAGAACCGCGAATACACCTTCATCGACCGCAAGGACGGCAGCCAGACCGCCGTCAACCACACCCGCGACAAGCCGTTGCTGATGCCCGGCGGGCGGGCGCTGCAGCTGGGCCTGCCAGGCAAGGGCAAGGACTTCGAAGTTGTCGGCATACCGCTCGCCGCGAAGGGCTTCCACGTGGTTGAGTTGGCCAGTCCGGCGCTTGGGGCAGCGTTGCTCGGGCGCCCGGTGCCGCGCTATGTTGCGACCGGCGCGCTGGTTACCGACATGTCGGTCCACTTCAAATGGGGCCGCGAAAGTTCGCTGGTCTGGGTGACCACGCTCGCCGATGCGGCGCCGGTGAACGGGGCAGCGGTGCGCATCAGCAATGCCTGCAACGGCAAGCTGATTGCCAGCGGCACCACCGATGCAAGCGGTCTGCTGAAGGTGAATGGCATCCTTCCCGAACCCAACCTTGGCGGCGGCTGCGGTGAAGACGACGAGCCGCCTCTGATGGTTTCGGCGCGGCTCAACGGCGACATGAGCTTCACCCTGTCGAACTGGAACGAGGGAATCTCGCCCTACGATTTCGAGATGTCGTTCGGCAGCAGCGAAGACAGCGACATCATTCACACCGTGTTCGACCGCGCCCTGGTTCGGGTGGGTGAGACTGTGCATTTCAAGCAGGTAATGCGGCGTCCAGTGGGTTCGGGTTTCGCTTATCCCAAGGGGCTGACGGGCAAGCTGCTGTTCCGCCACCAAGGCAGCGACACCGAATTCAGCCAGCCGATCACCATCGGTGCGAGCGGGACCAGCGAAGGCGAATGGGCGGTCCCTCAAGGCGCCCCGCTGGGCGATTACGACCTGACGATCGAGGTCGGCGACAAGACGATTTACACCGGCCAGTCGGTCCGGGTCGACGAATACAAGCTGCCCAACATGCGCGCGACGATCAGCGGGCCCAAGGAGGCGCTGGTCCAGCCCGTGTCTGTGCCGCTGTCGCTGTTCGTCGGATATCTCTCGGGCGGCGGCGCGGGCGGCCTGCCGGTAACCCTGCGCACCGATTACAGTTCCTATACCCCCGATCCCAAGGGCTGGGACGGATTCACCTTTGGCGGCGAGCCGCTGACCGAAGGCACACGCCCGCTCGACAGTTACCAGCAGCTGCCAGAACCGACCCTGCCTTTCGCCGAGACGCTGCCTGCCACGCTTGGCGCAGACGGTACGACGCGGGTCGATCTGCCGGTCGGTCAGAAGATAACCCAGCCGGTCTCGCTCAGCGTCGAGATGGACTATGACGACGCCAATGGCGAAACGATGACCACCGGTCGCCGTCTGACGCTTTATCCGGCTGGGCTGCAAGTCGGGATCAAGACCGATGGCTGGATGATGCGCGGTGACGACTTGCGGCTCCAGACGGTGGTGGTCGGCCTCGATGGCCAGCCGCTGGGTGGGCGCAGCGTGCAGGTCGAACTCTACTCACGCGAGATCCTGACCGCGCGGCGGCGGCTGATCGGGGGCTTCTATGCCTATGACAACCAGGAGCGGATAACCAAGCTCCCCGGCGGCTGCCTGGCGCGCACCGACAAGTCCGGGCGGGCATCGTGCAAGCTTGCTCCGGGCATATCGGGGGAAGTTACGGTAGTCGCCCGTGCCAAGGACGATCAGGGGCGCGAGAGCATCGCCGCCCAGTCTGTCTGGCTTGCCGGCAAGGACGACTGGTGGTTCGGCGGCGACAACGGCGACCGGATGGACCTGATCCCCGAAAAGACCGAGTACAAGGCCGGCGACACCGCGCGGTTCCAGGTGCGCATGCCGTTCCGCGCGGCTGAGGCGCTGGTGACCGTCGAGCGCGAGGGCGTACTTTCCAGCTTCGTCACCCAGCTTTCAGGCTCCGACCCGGTGGTCGAAGTCAAATTGCCAGGCAGCTATGCGCCCAACGTCTATGTCTCGGTCATGGCCATCAGGGGCCGGGTCAAGGGCAGCAACCTGTGGCTGTCCGACGTGGCCCGCAACCTGAACCTGCCCTTCTTCAGTCAGGATGCCGCAAGCCCAACTGCAACGGTCGATCTCGGCAAGCCGAGCTACCGGATCGGTCTTGCGCAGATCAAGGTCGGCTGGGAAGGGCACCAGCTCGGCGTTGCGGTGAAGCCTGAACGGTCGAGATATGCGGTGCGTGAAACCGCCAATGTCACCGTGTCGGTCCGGCAGCCCGACGGCAAGCCAGCAAGCAGCGCCGACGTTGCCTTCGTCGCGGTTGACGAGGCTTTGCTTACGCTGATGCCCAACAAGAGCTGGGACTTGCTCGGCGCGATGATGGGCGAACGGAACCTGGAGGTTGCGACCTCGACCGCGCAGATGCAGGTCGTGGGTAAGCGGCACTATGGCAAGAAGGCAGTTGCGGCGGGCGGCGGCGGTGGGGGCGATGCCTCTGCGGTCAACCGGGAGAACTTCAAGCCGGTGCTGCTGTGGCAGGGCCATGTCGCGCTCGATGGCAACGGTGAAGCCCGCGTGCCGGTGCCATTGTCGGATTCGTTGTCCAGCTTCAAGCTGGTTGCGGTGGCGACCGATGGATCGCAGCTGTTCGGCACCGGCGAGACCGAAATCCGCACCGCGCAGGACCTGTCGCTCTATTCGGGTCTGCCGGCGATCGTGCGTACTGGCGATCGCTACGATGCGGTGTTCACGCTGCGGAACAGTTCGGACAAGAAGATGAAAATCATGGTCGAGCCGCAACTTGAGCCCGCGGTGGCCAAGATCAAGCCGCTGAGCCTTGAACTTGCCTCGGGCGCAGCCGGTCAGGTTCGCTGGAGCCTCGATGCGCCGCCAGCGCCAGGAGTGCTCAAGTGGACCATCAAGGCGCGGTCAAGCGACGGCAAGGCAAGCGACAGTCTGACCACCACGCAGGAGATCATCCCTGCGGTCCCAGTCGAAACCTGGGCGGCCACACTGCTGCGGGTGGGTGATCCGGCGCCGACGATTGCGACCCCGCAAGGTGCGCTGCCGGGCGGCTATGTCACGGTCGATCTCAGCGATACGCTGGCAGCCCCGCTCGGCGGGGTGCGCGATTACATGGTCGCCTATCCCTACGATTGTTTCGAACAGCGCCTGTCGAAAATCGTGGTGGCAAACGATGCCGCTGCGTGGACTTCGCTCGCTGCTGCCTTGCCGACCTATCTCGATGGCGACGGACTTGTCCGGTACTGGCCCGACGCCGGGATCAGCGGGTCGAGCGAGCTGACCGCCTACGTCCTTGCGATGACCAGCGCTGCTGGATTGCCGCTTCCCGACGCGCCGAAGGCCAAAATGATCGCGGCGCTGACCGGGGTGGTCGAGGGCCGGATCGAACGCAGCCGCCATTTCGAAGCAGACGAACGGCTGGTGAGGATCGCCGCGCTCAGTGCTTTGGCACGGGCCGGTGCGGCCAAACCTGCGCTGGTGGCTAAGATCGACATGGTTCCAGCCGACATGCCCACCTCGGCGCTGGCCGATTGGATCGTCGCGCTCGACCGTCTCCCAGGCGCGCCGCGTGCGGCAATGCTCAAGGCGGCGGCCGAGGGCGAGCTCAGGAAGCGCATCGTCTATGAAGGCACGCGGTTCGATCTTTCGGACAAGAACAACGCGCCGTGGTGGATGATGGTCAGCGGCGATGAGATGGCGCTGAAGGCGCTCGATGCGGTGATGGCCAAGCCGTCGTGGTCGGCCGATGTTCCGAAGATGATGGTCGGTGCGGGCGCGCGGCAGCTGCGCGGGCATTGGGATACCACCCCGGCAAATGCCTGGGGCGCGGTGGTCTCGCGGCG
>JBJTMA010000192.1:0-12413 GCA_046063295.1 Novosphingobium sp. | reverse complement strand
ACTGCAGCCCTTCAAGACGCAGGAAGCACAGCTTGTTGTCCTTCTGCCACGGCACATAATCCGACGGGCCGACGTGAATGTTTTCGTCTTCAAGGCGCTGCGCAAGCATCGCCTGGACGGCTTCGGTCTTCGATTCCTTCTTCGAACCGAGGCGCTGGCGGTCAAGCATGTTCATGAAGTCGGTGTTGCCGCCGGTGTTGAGCTGGTAAGTCCGCTCGACGGTGACGCCGCGCGCGGCGAACAGGCTGGACAGCACGCGGTGAACAATCGTTGCACCGACCTGCGCCTTGATATCGTCGCCGACGATCGGGATGTTCTTGGCGCGGAACTTGGCTTCCCATTCGGGGCGGCTGGCGATGAACACCGGCATGCAGTTGACCACCGCAACACCCGCTTCAAGCGCGCATTCCATGTAGAATTCGGTGGCTTCCTGCGACCCGACGGGGAGGAAGTTGATCAGCACTTCGGCGCCCGATTCCTTGATCGCCTTGACGATGTCGGCGTGGCTGGCTTCGGTGTCGTTCGCAACGATGAAGCCCTTGTCGCCCACCGTGGTCATGTGCGCGGCAACGCCGTCAGAGACCTTGCCCATGATAACCTTGGCGCCGGTCGGCGCTACGTCCTGCTGGAACACCTTGGTGTTGTTGGGGGCGGCGAAGATCGCTTCCGCGATATCCTTGCCGACCTTGCGCGCATCGACATCGATGCCGAGCACGAAATCGACGTCACCCGCGCCGTAGCCGCCAATCTTGTCGTGGATTAGGCCCTGCGACGAGTTGTTCTGGCGGTAGTAAGTCACACCCTGCACCAGCGAGCTTGCGCAGTTGCCGACGCCAATCATGGCGACCTTGATAGGCTTCATTATAAAACGTTCCCTTTCGAGCGTCGATGCACGCGCCCGGCAAAGGTGGGCGCATCAAGAAAAAGCGCGCCAAAAGCAAGAAACTTGGCGCAGGTCAAGCCGGATGCCGAAAGCACGAGCGGGCCTGAACGCCCGCTGACTGTCAGCCTCCGATGCCGATTTTGCCGCAAACCCCCCTCGGATTTGCGCCGCACTTCGGCACGTGCCTGCGCAATGCAGGCCTACTAGCATAGCACTAAAGTTGCGAGGCGCAAATCCGCAGTCGCACGGTTGGTCGCAGGCCCGGTCCGCAAATCCCACGCGCGGCCCCTGTTCCTGCAGGGTTAAGCCGACTATGGCAGCTTGAAAAGGCGGTTGGATGCCGCAAAACGAGACAAGGCAAGGAACCGGGTTGTTGGAAAACGTCATTGCGCAGCGTCAGGTGCAAAAGCCGGTTCGCCCCCAGCGGCCGCGTGAACTGCAGGACCCGCTCAATCACTATCTCTATCATCCGCTTGCCTGGCAACTGGCGCGGATCCTGGCGCGGACACCGCTGACTCCGAACGTCGTTTCGGTAATCGGCGCGCTGTTTGTGGTGGCGGCGGCACTTGCCTACACGCAGCTCGACTGGCCGATTTGCGCCGCACTGGGCATGGCCTTCCACATGAGCTGGCACGTGGTGGACGGGGCTGACGGCGACCTCGCGCGGTTGACCGGCCGGGCGAGCCCGATCGGCGAGATGGTCGACGGCCTCTGCGATTACCTGAGCCATGCGGTGCTTTACATCCTGCTTGCCTTCTGGCTGCAGGTTCATGGCGGCTTCTTCTCAGGCTGGCATGCATGGGCCCTGGTGGTGGTGGCCGGCATCAGTCACGCGGTCCAATCGAATCACGTCGAAGTGCAACGCCGTCAGTACCAATACTGGGTCTATGGCACCCCCTGGCTGCGCAACAGCCACGCCAGCAGCGATTCGGCGACGAGCCAAAGCTGGGCCGCCTCGCTGGTATCGCTTTATATCGGGGTCGCCAGCGGGATGACCCCGCACGCGCTGAAAATCGATGCGGCCGTGGCCGCCGCCAAGGACAATCCGGCGCGGCTGGCCGAGATAGCTCAGACTGTTCGGGCGGAATCGCCGCCGCTGCTGCTGCTGTGCAAGATTCTGGGCCCCAACCCGCGTGCGATCGTGTTGGGGCTGTCGATGTTTGCCGGCACCCCGCTTTGGTACATGCTGTACCAGTCGGTGGTGCTCAATGCGCTGCTTGTACTCTCGGTCAGCCTGCACAATGCTGCAGCCAAGCGCATTGCGCTGCGAATCGGAGCATAGACCGGATGTTGCACGAAAGTTTGCTTGACGATGCCCGCGCCATCGCTGGCGACATCGTCTCCCTGCGCCGCGCAATCCATGCCGAGCCCGAATTGGGGCTCGATACGCCCAAGACCCGTGAAAAGGTGCGCGCGGCGCTCGCCAACCTGCCGCTCGAATGGCGCGAGGCAACCACGACCAGCGGCCTCGTCGCGACACTCAAGGGCGGCGCCGGCCCGGGACGTACGGTCCTCCTGCGCGGCGACATGGACGCGCTGCCGATGGCCGAAGACACCGGGCTCGACTTCGCCTCGACCATTCCCGGAACCATGCATTCTTGCGGGCATGATACGCATACAGCGATGCTGGTCGGCGCCGCGCGGCTGCTCTGCGCCAGGGCCGACAAGCTGCAGGGCGAAGTCCGCTTCATGTTCCAGCCGGGCGAAGAAGGCTTCCACGGCGCGCGCTTCATGCTGGAGGAAGGCCTGCTCGGCAGCGCTGATGTCGGGACCCTACCCGAAGCGGCTTTCGCACTGCACGTCATGCCCAATGCGCAACATGGGCTGGTCGCAGGCCGCGCCGGGGCCTTGATGGCCTCGGCCGACAAGTTCGAGATCGTGATCGAAGGCCGCGGCGGGCACGGCGCCATGCCGCATGACGCGCTCGACCCCGTTCCGATCGCCTGCGAGGTGGTTGGCGCCTTGCAGGCCTTTGTCGCGCGCCAGTTCAATGCTGCGGACCCGGTGGTCGCATCGGTGACACAGGTCCAGGCCGGCACCGCGCATAACATCATTCCCGATAACTGCACCTTGTCTGGAACGCTGCGCTCGCTCTCGCCGCGCCACCGGGCCAAACTCCACGAAGGACTTGAGCGGCTCGCCACGGGTATCGCCGCCGCGCACGGCGCCGCTGCCAAGGTGGAGATCATTCCCGGCTTCCCGGTAACCCTGTGCGATCCGCGCGCGGTCGACCTGGGCGAAAAGGTTACCCATCAGCTGTTTGGCCCGCCCGCGTTCCGGCGGCTCGATGCCCCGATCATGGGCGCGGAGGATTTCTCCTATGTGCTCGAACAGATCCCCGGCGCCATGTTCTTCCTCGGGGTGGCGCACGAAGGGGTCGATCACCACAAGTGCCCGGCGATTCACTCACCCCGCATGATGGTCGATGAAACCGCCTTGCCGCGCGGCGCCGCGTTGCTCGCGGGATGTGCCGAACGCTATCTTGCGAGCGGTTGGGACTAAGGAAGGTCTGGCGCACCCGACAGGATTCGAACCTGTGGCCTCTGCCTTCGGAGGGCAGCGCTCTATCCAGCTGAGCTACGGGTGCCTGGGCCCCGGCGGTTAGCAGCGAGTGAGACTTCGCGCCAGCCCGTTTGTGCGCCTTAGCAATTTGGCAAGCGAACCCGGGCTATGACGCCGAAATGAACATGCACCACAGCTTCACTCCGGCCGGAACCGGCGCATTGCCCACTTCGGGTCGGCCCGAATTCGGGCAGGCATCTGCAAGCGCGATGAGCATGAAGTGGTCAGCGCTGCACGATGCGGTGAATGTCGTGGGCATGCTCGCCGGGCTCGCCGCCGAACCGACCCGGCCCGAGATCCGCAATTTCCCTGCAGTAATGCGCGATGCTGGCGGATGGCGACGCGAATTGGCCGAACAGGGCATCGACGACCTGTCAGCTGTGATGGAACCTGGCCTTGCCGCGCTGCTTGCGGTCCACGCCCGCGGCGCAAACCCGGCTGTCCCGGCGCTGGCGCTGTGGCAGGAATTCCACGCTGCCCGAGCGGCGCTGCTCGCGCTTGTCCCGCCGCAAGCCGTAAACGCGCGCCGGATGAGCTGAGGGCGCGAACCACCCATTGCAAGGTTCGCGTTTCGTTCCTAGGATGGCGCAATGCCAGCCGCCCAGCCGAATCCTGAAATGCTCACGGCCGCGTTCGATTCGCCCGCCGCAGCGGCGGTCGCGCGCGGCATTTGCCGCCTGTTTGCTCGCAATGACATCTGGTGCCTGCCCGAAATGCCGCTGCGCAACGGCCGCCGCGCGGACCTGATGGGGATCGATGGCAAAGGACATCTGATCATCGTCGAGATTAAGGTGGCCAGGGGCGATCTGCTCGGCGACGCCAAATGGCATGAATATCTCGACTATTGCGACCGGTTCTATTGGGGCCTTGCGCCGCATCTCGACCGTGCTTGCATCGAGGAGCCGGGCTTCAGGCCCGAACGCTGCGGCGTGATCGTGGCCGATGGCTATGACGCCGAAATCCTCCGCCCGGCCGCCACGGTCCCGCTCGCCGCAGCGCGGCGCAAGGTGGAGACCGAGCGGCTCGCCCGCGCGGCGCTCCGCCGCCAGCTGTCTCTTGTCGATCCGCAGCACCAGGTGCCGTGGGGCGGTTGACGCGGTCGCCGATCGAGGCCTAACCCCAAGGTAGTGATCGAAACAGGCCCTTCGAACAACCCGGCGCCCCAATCGGGACTTACCGCCCCTGGCCGCGCGCTCGCCCCGTTCCGCTTCCCTGCGTTCCGCGCCATCTGGACAGCCAATTTTGCCTCAAACATCGGCTCGATGATCCAGTCGGTCGGCGCATCTTGGCTGATGACCGACCTCACGCAATCGCACCAGTTGATCTCGCTGGTGCAATCTTCGACCACCACCCCGGTGATGCTGCTCGGCATCTTCGCCGGAGCAATTGCCGACAATTACGACCGGCGCCTCGTGATGCTCGCCGCGCAATGGCTGATGCTTGTCGCGTCGGCCCTGCTCGCACTCCTGGCGTGGAGCGGGCAGATCGGGCCCTGGTCATTGATTGCCTTTACCTTGCTGGTTGGCTGCGGCACCGCGCTCAACGGACCGGCGTGGCAAGCCTCGGTGCGGATGCAGGTGGGCCCGGGGGACCTGTCGCAGGCCATTTCACTTAACACGATCGCGTTCAATCTTGCCCGCAGTGTCGGTCCGGCGCTGGGCGGGATCCTTATTGCCTTGACCAGCCCGGCCGCAGCCTTTGCGCTCAACGCGCTGAGTTTCATCGCGCTGATCTTCGTTCTCGTCCGCTGGCACCCCGAACAGCCGGGCCGAACCCGCGAACCGATGCTGAAATCGATCGCCACCGGCGTCAGGTTCTGCGCTGGATCCAGTCCGGTACGCAGGGTGCTGACGCGCGGCTTCGCCTTCGGTTTCTGCGGAGTAGGATTCCTGGCGCTCCTCCCGGTCGTGGTGCGGCAGCAGATCGGTGGCAGCGAATTCGATTACGGGCTGCTGCTCGGTTCTTTCGGTCTCGGCTCGATTTTGACGGCACTGTGGATCTCACAGGCGCGGCGGCGATTCGGCAGCGAAGCGATCGTCACCGCTGCCTCGGTGCTGTTTGCCGGCGCATTGTTCCCCCTTGCCGCGGCGCACGGCATGGCGGCGGCCTTGGCCTCGGGCGTGGTCGCCGGCGGAAGCTGGGTCGCCGCGCTCACCAGCCTCAACGTCGCGATGCAGCTCCGCTCGCCGGAAAACATTTTGGGTCGCTGTATGGCGATCTACCAGTCGGTCACATTCGGCGGCATGGCACTGGGCGCCTATGTCCTTGGCCTGATTGCCGATCTGCTCTCCGTTGGAGAGGCAATCCGCTGCGCTGCGGTCCTCCTGCTGGTGCTTACCCCGGTGCTGCGCTGGCTTGCGCCAATGCCATCGCGCGACGAAGGACGTATTCGCGCAACTTAACGGTAAGTTTACCATGTTGCGCCAAACCGGTGATCGAAGGAAAACCGGGGACACTACATGGATACCTATCGCGGGCTTTTTTCGGATTCGGTGCCGCCGGAATCGTCGCTATCCGGCGATGATTGGCCCGAAGTCGAATTCGGTGCCGAAGAAGCCCAGCCCGAGCCGCCGCCCAGCCCGGTTGGCCAGGACGAGCGGCGCATGCAGGTGCGCGCTTACAACCACTGGGCCAGCCTGCTCGACAATCGCAACTTCCCGGCGATCGAGGACCTCGATCCTGATGCCCTGCCGGACTTCGGTCCCTACAGCGTGCTGCTCGACTTCACCGGCGGCATTGAAAACCCTGCGATCCAGTTCCTGGGCGACAAGCTGGCCCGCGAATGCGGAACCGACGGTGAAATTACATCCCTGGCCGACGTGCCGGCGCGTTCTCTGCTGAGCCGCATCACCGACCACTACATGCAGATCCTCGCCAACCAGGCGCCGATCGGTTTCGAAGCGGAATTCGTCAACCAGCGCGAGCAGACGATCCTGTATCGCGGTATCCTGCTGCCGTTCTCCAGCGATGATGACAACATCGACTTCATCTACGGGGTGATCAACTGGAAGGAGCTGGCCGACCAGCGCACCACCGACGAATTGCTGCTCGAGATCGACCAGGCGCTTGATACCGCGCCGATCGCCGCACCGCCGCGCGACCTGCCGATGACCGACTGGGCCGATGGCCCAAGCGACGCGGTGGGCAGCGACGATGACGATGTGCTCGACCTGACCGCGCTGGCCGATGACCTGCCGGTTGAAGATCAATTCCCCGAGCCCGCCTTTGCCTCTGTCGCCGAAGACGACGTGCTCGAGCTGTCGAGCGAAGTCGAAGAAGACGAGATGGAACTGGCTGACTGGCTTGCTTCTGCCCGCGAACTGGCCGAAGCCGCGCGCGGCAGCGAAGATCGCACCCGCCACGCGCTCTATGCCGCGATCGGCAAGGCTTACGATTTCTCGATCGCCGCCAGCGAAGCGCCGGAGGACTTTGCCGAACTCGTCGCCGATTCGGGCCTGACCGTGCAAGACCGCGCACCAATGACCCCGGTCGTAAAGCTGGTCTTCGGGGCCGAATACGACAAGACGCGTCTTACCGAATTCGCCACCGCCCTCAGCCACGCGCAGCGCCTTGGCCTGCCCCGCGGCGGCCTCGGCGAATACCTGCGTTCTGCCCCCGGCGGACTCAAGGGCGTGGTGACGGAAGAACGCCGGCTCAAGCGCGAGGAAAGCGGCAAGCCCGCAGAACTGCGCGATGCCCCGCGCGAAGCGCTCGCGAAGAAACTGCGCCAGCTTGATCATTTCCCGCTGGCCGACCTTGCTGCCGACGGCAGCGAATTTACCCTGCTCGTTGCGCGCCGCCTGCCAACCGGTGAAGTGGTGCTGCTGGGCGAAGTGGCTGACGACGTAGCGCTGCTTGAGCGCGTTGCACGCAAGCTGCTCTGAACCCTATACGATTACAGCGAGCGGCGCCGCGCCGAAAGGCGTGGCGCCCTTTCGTATTGACCGGTAGGAGTGCCGCATGAAGGCACAACTGGGGCGGATCGGGATCGTGGGTTGGATCGGAATCGGCCTTGCGCTGACCGCGCTGGTCCTGTTCGGCGGATGGCGCTGGGCATTGGCGAACAATGCGGTTGCGCTGCTCGACTGGGGAGACCGCCAGTTTGGAGGCAATGCGGGTTACAAGATCGCACTGGCGGACGGGCATTACGGTCCCGATCTGGCAGAGCGGATTGAGGTGATCGTGCCTGCCGAAAGTTCCCCTCGCGCGCGGCCAGTTGTCATCTTCATTCACGGCGGCAGCTGGAACAGCGGGAATCCGCACGACTACCGTTTTGTCGGCCGCACGTTCGCCCGCGAAGGCTATGTCGTTGTCCTGCCGGGATACCGCTTGGGCGAGCAGGGCCGTTTCCCGCGCATGCTTGAAGACAGCGCGGCGGCGGTCGCCTGGACGCGCGATCATATTGCGCAATACGGTGGCGATCCGGGACAGGTGGTGCTGATGGGGCATTCAGCCGGGGCCTACAACGTCATGATGCTGGGGCTTGAGCGGCAATGGCTCGGCCGCGCCGGAGTGCCAGACGGATTCGTCAAGGGCGTGATCGGACTGTCGGGACCTTACGACTTCTTTCCGTTCACCTCTGACTCCACCAGGGCCGCATTCGGCCGTGCGCCCGATCCCGTTCTGACCCAGCCGATCCATTTCGCGCGCGGCGATGCCCCGCACGTGCTGCTGATCACCGGCGACAAGGACACCACCGTCAAGCCGCGTAACAGCCTCGCGCTCGCCGCAGCGCTTACCGCGGCGGGTACTCCGACACGGCCGGTGGTGCTGCCCGGGCTGGACCATGGCGATACGGTGATGAAGCTGGCCGCGCCGTTCAGCCGCGATCGCCGCGTGCTTGATCCGGTTCTCGCGTTTCTGGCCGCGCAATGCCAGCCGCATACCGGCCCGACGCGCATCGCTTCACCGCCGGTTCACAAGACAACGCCTTAGGAAGCAGCCGATGCCTAAGCTATCCCGCCTGTTTGCCCGCGCGGTCGCGGCGCTGATGATCTTCACGATGACCAGCCAGGCGGCGCTGGCGCAATCGGTCCTGCGCGATGCCGAAACCGAAGCGTTGCTGCATGAATTGGCCGCGCCGCTTGTCGCTGCGGCGGGCATGGACCCGCGCAATGTCGACGTGGTTATGGTCGGCGATCCGTCGATCAACGCCTTCGTTGCCGGGGGCCAGGTTATCTACGTCAACGAAGGCCTGATCGAGGCCGCGGACAGCGCTGCGGAAGTCCAGGGTGTAATCGCGCACGAGCTGGGCCACATCACCGGGGGCCATGCGATCAACGACGGCGGTTCCAAAGCCGCAACCGGCATCTCGATCCTGTCGATGATCCTTGGCGGGCTCGCCGCGGCGGCGGGGTCGGGCGATGCCGCGATGGGCGTGATCATGGCCGGGCAGCAGGCGGCGATGGGCAAATACTTTGCCTTCAGCCGCGAGCAGGAATCGAGCGCCGATGCCGCAGGCGCCGGCTTTCTGTCGAAAGCGGGGATTTCAGGGAAAGGCTCGATCGGCTTCTTCCGCAAGCTGCAGAACCTTGAATATCGCTATGGCTTCACCCGCAACGCCGACAGCGAATTCTATTCGACCCACCCGATGACCGCGGACCGCATCACCACGCTGCAGGACACTTACCAGGCCGATCCGGCGTGGAACAAACCCTATGACAGCGCGCAGCAGGCACGGTTCCTGCGCGTGAAAGCCAAGCTGGTCGGCTATGTGCAGGAGCCGGGCCGCACGCTGCAGATGTACCCCGAAAGCGACAAGAGCGTCCCCGCGCGCTACGCCCGCGCTTACGCCTGGCACAAGGAAGCCTTTCTCGACAAAGCGATGGCCGAGGCCGATGCCCTGCTCGCCACTTCGCCCAACGACCCCTATTTCCTCGAATTGAAGGGCCAGATCCTGCTGGAAGCCGGGCACCCGCAAGAGGCCCTGGCGCCGCTGCGCCGTGCGACCGACCTCACCGCCAATCAGCCGCTGATCGCCACCACTTTCGGACACGCCTTGCTGGCGACCGAGGATCCGGCTCAGCTGCCCGAGGCCGAGCGAGTACTCAGGGCGGCAGTCGCGCGCGACCGCGAAAATCCCTTCGCTTGGTACGAACTTGGCGTGATCTACGGCCAGCGCGGCGACATGGCCCGCGCCCGGCTGGCTTCGGCCGAGCAGCAGGTGCTCGAAATGAATTATCCGCAGGCGCTCAACAGTGCCGAAACCGCGATGGCCACGCTGCCGAAGGGATCGCCCGACTATCTGCGTGCACAGGATATCGCGATGCAGGCGCGCGCCGCGATTGAAAGCAGCAAGAAACGCCGCTAGCGCAAGCCGCGCATGAGCGATCCCAAGCCCTCGTTTCCATTTGCGCTGCCGCTTGCCGGCGCGGCAATGCTGCTGATCGGCGCGCTGGGCGGGTGGGCTCTGGCAGGTCGTGAAGGCGGCGGTGCCGGCGGCGATTTCGACTCGCGCGTGCACGACTACATCGTCAACCATCCCGAAGTCCTGATCGAAGCGGCCGACGCGCTGAAGAGCCAGGGCAGCGAGAAGCTGCTGGCGACAATTGCCGACAAGCTGGTGGTGCCTTATCCCGGCGCCGTCCTGGGCAATCCAAACGGTACGGTAACCCTGGTCGAATTCACCGATTTCGCCTGCACTTATTGTCGCGGCAGCGTTGCCGATGTCGAGGCGCTGATCGCCGCCAATCCCGATCTCAAGGTGGTGATCCGCGAATTGCCGATCATCGCACCGACCAGCCCCGACGCCGCGCGCTGGGGACTTGCCGCTGCGCAGCAGGGCAAATACCCGGCATTCCACAAGGCGATGTTCGCCGCGGGGCGTACCGACGCGGCAAGCATCGCGGCGGCGGCGCGCGCTGCCGGGCTCGACTTGGACCTCGCCATAAAGACCATTGCCGATCCGCGCGTAACCGCCGAGATCGCCGCGAACCTCGACTATGCGCGCCGGTTGCAGATCAGCGGCACGCCCAGCTGGGTCGCGGGCAAGCGGCTGTTGATCGGCGCAGTCGGTCGCGAGCAACTGGCTGCGGCGCTGGCCAAGGCGCGCGAATCCTAATCCACTCGCGCAATCGCGCATCAATCTGCTAGACTGGCGCCATGGCCGTCCTGCCCTTTCGCCCGATCCCCTTCTTCGCGAACAAGAACCAGGCGTTCTGGCGGCTGCAGATGGCCGGCTGGGGCGGCGCGCTGTTGCTGCGCACGATGTCGGGCCTGGCCAATGCCAAGGAGCTTTCGTTCCTGGTGCTGGTGCTGATCTCGACCGTTACCGGGCTTTCGATCACCCTGATCCTCTCGGTGATCTACCGCACGCTGATCAGCCGCCGCCCGCTCATCACCTGGGGTGTCACCGCACTGGTGCTCACGCTGGCAGTGGCGCTCTATGCCTTCATCGATGCATGGGTGAACGCGCTTTACAACGGGGACGGCGGGCTTGATTTCGGGCGGGTCATCGGGCTGTTCTACCTCGACGCGACGCTGCTTCTCGCCTGGTCGGCGCTCTATTACATGATCAACTTCTTCCTCCAGATCGAGGAACAGAACGATCAGATGATCCAGCTGGAAAACCAGGCGACCAGCGCGCAGCTGGCCATGCTGCGCTACCAGCTCAACCCGCACTTCCTGTTCAATACACTCAATTCAATCTCGACGCTGGTACTCCTCAAGCAGACCGAACCCGCCAATGCGATGCTCAGCCGTTTGTCGAGTTTCCTGCGTTATACGCTGGTCAATGAGCCGACCGGCCGCGTCACCGTGGCGCAGGAGGTGGAAACCCTGAAGCTCTACCTCGAGATCGAACGGATGCGCTTCGAAGAGCGCCTGCGGACGAGTTTCCATATCGAGCCCGACACCAGCCGCGCCCTGCTGCCCTCGCTGCTCCTCCAGCCGCTCGTTGAAAACGCCATCAAGTACGCGGTCAGCCCGCAGGAAGCCGGCGCCGAAATCACCATTTCGACACAGCTCGTCGGCCAGAACCTTCGTATCACCGTCTCCGACACCGGTCCGGGATTGCAATCGGGTCCCGCCAGCAACAGGTTGAGCGGCGTGACTTTCGACGGCGGCGAACCCGTATCCACGGGGGTGGGACTGGCTAACATCCGCGATCGGCTCGGCCAGGCCTATGGGGAGGACCATCGGTTTGAAACCATGGAGCCTGCCGATGGCGGCTTCACCGTGTTGATCGAGATACCCTTCGAACGCCGCGAACAACCGGGGGCATTACCGGAAACCGACAAGCGCCCCGTGCTTGCCGGTTGATTGTTTAGGAATGAACGAATGACCATCCGCACCATCCTCGTCGACGATGAGAAGCTCGCGATCCAGGGGCTCACCCTGCGGCTCGAGAAATTCCCCGACGTGGAGATCATCGATACTTGTTCGAACGGACGCGAGGCGATCCGCAAGATCAAGACCGAGAAACCCGACCTCGTGTTCCTCGACATCCAGATGCCCGGGTTCGACGGCTTCTCGGTGGTAAAGGGCGTGATGGAGCTGGAACCGCCACTGATCGTGTTCGTGACGGCCTATCAGGAACACGCGGTCCGCGCGTTCGAGGCCAATGCGGTCAATTACCTGATGAAGCCGGTCGACGAAGACAAGCTCGCCGACACGATGGAACGAGTGCGAACCCGGCTTGCGGAAAAGAATGCCGCCGGAGAGGCCGAGAAACTCAAGACCGTGCTGGCCGAAGTCGCCCCTGATGCGATCGATGCCGTGGCCGACGAACCCGACCACGGCGCACGCTATGAAAAGCTGATCAACATCAAGGACCGCGGCCAGATCTTCCGCGTCGATGTCGATTCGATCGAGCGAATCGAGGCGGCGGGCGATTACATGTGCATCTACACCGCCGACAACTCGCTGATTCTGCGCGAGACGATGAAGGACCTCGAACGCCGGCTCGACCCGCGGGTGTTCCAGCGCGTCCACCGCAGCTGGATCGTCAACCTCAACCAGGTCCGCCAGG
>JBJTMA010000191.1:0-5899 GCA_046063295.1 Novosphingobium sp. | reverse complement strand
CGATCTGGGCAATTTCGCCGCGCGCAGTCTGCCCAACATCGAAATCGTGTTCGACGATTTCTTCAAGCGCTTCGACAAGTACCGCCTGGAAATGGCGTCCTGGGAAGCCAAGTGGGGCAAGGACGCCATACCGGGCTCAACCGTACTTGCCACGCCGGTCAATTCGACGAAATGAGCGCGCAGGGCGCGTGAATTTAAGCCTTCCACGGGCGGTTCGCTTTCGCTCAGGGAGCCGCTCGCGCTGGCTTGCGGAATGCCGCAAGCCGCGTTCGCACTGGAACGGGGCCGTAGCTCAGATGGGAGAGCGCGTCGTTCGCAATGACGAGGTCAGGGGTTCGATCCCCCTCGGCTCCACCAGTGCTTTGATAATTGCCCCATCCCGGCCTGCGAACGGCGACTTTCTGCGCTTCCGGTGCTCACGGCCCTGATGGCCGCTGCGCGCCGGTTCTCGAAAGCCACCAATCTCGGCTCGGGCTGAGGCAATTCTCAACGCACCGGGCGATGCCCCAACCTCCGTTCGTGTCGAGCGAAGTCGAGACACCTCGCGAGACATTCAACGCAAACCCAGTTAGACCCCACCCATGCATTTTCTCGACCAGGCCAAAATCTATATTCGCTCGGGCCAGGGCGGCCCCGGGGCGGTGTCGTTCCGGCGTGAGAAGTATGTGGAGTATGGCGGCCCAGATGGCGGCAATGGCGGCAAGGGCGGGGACATCATTTTTGAAGCCGTGGCCGGCCTCAACACACTGATCGATTTCCGCTATGCGCAGCACTTCAAGGCGCAGCGCGGCGTGCACGGTTCGGGCCGCGATCGCCACGGTGCGGCGGGCAAGGATCTGGTGATCAAGGTGCCGGTCGGCACGCAGGTCATTTCCGATGAAGACCGCGAGACGGTGCTGCTCGACCTGACCGAGGCCGGGCAGCGCGTGACCTTCCTCGAAGGCGGGCTCGGCGGGCGCGGTAATGCCAGCTACAAGACCAGCACCAACCGCGCCCCGCGCCAGCACCAGCCGGGCATTCCGGGTGAGGAAATGTACGTCTGGCTGCGGCTGAAGTTGCTTGCCGATGCGGGTCTTGTCGGGCTGCCCAATGCGGGCAAGAGCACCTTCATCAACCAGATCACCAACACCAAGGCCAAGGTCGGCGATTACGCCTTCACCACGCTGGTTCCGCAACTTGGCGTGGTGCGCCACAAGAACCGCGAATTCGTGCTGGCCGATATCCCCGGCTTGATCGAGGGCGCCGCCGATGGCGCGGGGATCGGCGACCGGTTCCTGGGCCATATCGAACGCTGCCGGGTGCTGATCCACTTGATCGACGTCAACGGCACCGATCCGGCCGAGGCGCTGGAGATCATCGAAGAGGAGCTTGAGGCATACGGCGGCGGGCTTGACGAAAAACCCCGGCTGGTCGCGCTCAACAAGATCGACACGGTCGATGCCGAACTGGTCAAGATGTTCACCAAGGAACTCAAGGCTGCAGGTGCGAAGAAGGTATTTCCGATCTCCGGCGCGAGCGGGAAGGGCATGGACAAGCTGCTCGACGCGGTAATCGGATATCTACCCGCTGCGACCGTGACCGAGCGGCCGGACGGCGAACAGGAAGTAGCGGACGAGAAGCCCTGGTCGCCGATCTAAGGGGTTTGCGGGCCGCGGCAGAGCCGCTAAGCCCCGCCGCAATGCAGATCGCTCGCCTCTCCGACCTGGCAGACAAGTCCACATGCCCGCGTTTGGTGGTCAAGGTCGGCTCTTCGCTGCTTGTCGGGAAGAACGGCGTGCGGCGCGGCTGGCTTGAAGGCCTCGTGCGCGAACTGGCTGGAGCCAGGGCACGCGGCCAGGAAGTGATTGTCGTGTCTTCGGGCTCAATCGCGCTTGGCGCTGCCACGCTCGACCTCGACAAGGGCGGACGCGGCAGCCTTGCGGACGCGCAGGCAGCGGCAGCGGTTGGCCAGATTGCGCTGTCCGGGCTTTGGGCGGAATTGCTGGGGCAACACGGTTTGGTCGCCGCGCAGCTGTTGCTGACGCTTGAGGACCTTGAGGATCGTCGCCGCTACCTCAACGCGACAGCCACGCTCACGCGCTTGCTCGATGCCGGAGCGGTGCCGGTGATCAATGAGAATGACAGCGTCGCCACGCAGGAAATCCGCTTCGGCGATAACGACCGGCTGGCCGCACGGGTCGCGCAGGCGGCTGGGGCGAACGCCGTTCTGTTACTCTCCGATGTCGACGGACTTTACGATCGCAACCCCGCTGAACCGGGCGCGAAGTTGCTTCCCGAAGTGCGAGGGGTGACCGCAGAAGTGCATGCCATGGCGAGCGGAGGTAGCTCTTCGGGCATGGGTTCGGGAGGCATGACGAGCAAGCTCCAGGCCGCCGAGATCGCGGAGCGTGCAGGGATCGCGCTGGCAATCGGCTCAGGCCTGGTCGAAGCCCCGCTTGCGCGGATCTGTAATAAGGAGGTGGGCACACTGTTCCTGCCCCTGCGCAAGGCCGGAGCGCGCAAGGCTTGGCTTGGCGGGCGGCTGCGCCTGCGCGGCACGCTTACCGTCGATGCCGGGGCTTGTGCCGCGCTGGGCCGGGGGGCAAGCCTGCTTGCCGCCGGGATCACCAGCCTGGAAGGTGATTTCAAGCGCGGCGATGCGGTCGCGATCACCGGCCCCGATGGCGTTGTGGCCCACGGTCTTGCCGAATACGATGCCGCGGACTGCCTGAAACTGCTCGGCCGCAAGAATAGCGAACACGCGGCTTTGCTGGGCTATGCCCCGCGTTCGGCGGTGGTTCACCGCGATCAGATGGAACTGCTCTGATGCTCGCAGTGACAGGCGCGACCGGCTTCGTCGGGCAGGCGCTGCTCGACCGCGCGGCAGCGGCGGGGATCGAGGTGCGCGCGCTTGCCCGCCGCGAGCAGCCGGCGCGACGCGGCGTTGAATGGGTGCGTGGCGACCTTGACGACAAGGCGGCGCTTGCTGCGTTGGCCGCAGGGGCCGAGGCGGTGATCCATGTTGCCGGGGTGGTCAACGATCCGGCGGAATTCGAACGCGGTAACGTGCTCGGCACGATGAGCGTGATCGAAGCCGCGCTGGCGGCCGGGGTGCAGCGCTTCATCCAGGTCTCATCGCTCTCGGCGCGCGAGCCCGAGCTATCCGCCTATGGAGCAAGCAAGGCCCGTGCGGAAAAGCTGGTCAAGGCCAGCGGGCTCGACTGGACGATCGTCCGGCCACCCGGAATCTACGGTCCGCGCGATGTCGATTACTTCGAGATGTTCCGTCTTGCCCGCTGGGGCGTGCTGCCCGTCCCCCCGCGTGAAGGCCGTGCGTCGATCATCCATGTCGACGACCTGGCGCGGTTGCTGCTTGCGCTTGTCGCCGGCGGCGAAGATGTATCGCACCGTGTGTTCGAACCGGATGATGGGCGCAAAGCGGGCTGGAGTCACTACGAACTCGCCCGCGCGATCGGTTGGGCGATGGGGCGGCGGCCATGGGTTGTGCATCTCAGCCGTACCTCGCTCGAACGCGCAGCAAAGGTCGACCGCGCAGTGCGCCGCAACAAGGCGCGCCTGACGGCTGACCGGGTCGGCTACATGAGCCACCCCGATTGGGTGGTCAGCCCCTTCGACCAGGTGCCTGCCGACCTGTGGAAGCCCGAGATCGCGACACGCGAGGGTTTGAAGGCGACAGCAAAGTGGTACCGCGATAACAAGTGGCTCTAGGCCTGCCTCAAGGAGGATTGCCATGACCCAGCTGATTGCTCGCCGTGACTGCCTGATCGGAATCGGTACGGGCGCCTTGCTTATCGCATCAGGGGCCCGCGCTGCGCCGCTCGAGAGGCCTCGCGCAGTGCTGCAAAAGTATTTTCGCCTGATCAATCAACGCCGCTTCTCGGCCGCTTTTCATGTCTGGGAACTGGACCGGGGCCGCAATGACCTGGGGCAGAACTTGAAGCAGTTTGCCGCGGGCTTCGCAGAAACCCGCAAGGTCATGGCCGAGATCGGTCCCGAAGGGGAAAGCGATAGCGGCGCCGGATCGGAATATCTCGAACTCCCAGTCACACTGACTTCGACACTGAGGTCGGGCAAGGTGCAGCTGTTCGAGGGCAGTTACATGATGCGCCGCTCGCTCAATCCGGGTGGGCACCAGGACTGGCTGATCTATACCGCGAAGCTGACCCCGGCGGACCGGGACTAGAAGGCCGGATCGAACCCCGGCGGCAGTTCGCTCGCCACCACTTCGCCGTGGATGCCGCATTCGGTCTTGTCCCAGCCCTTCCAGCGGCCGGAGCGCGGGTCCTCGCCTGCGGCCACCTTGCTGGTGCAGGGCATGCAGCCGATCGAGGGGTAGCCCTGTTCGACCAGCGGGTGTGCGGGCAGGCCGGTGGCAGCGAAGTAAGCGGTGATCTGATCGCTCGACCAGTCCGCCAGCGGGTTGATCTTGAGCCGGCCGGCGGCATCGGTGCGATCGATCTCGAAACGCTGCAATCCGGCGCGGGTTCCGCTCTGGAAGCCCTTGCGCCCGGTGATGCTCGCGTCGAAGTGGCGGAGCGCCGCCGCGAGCGGCTGGACCTTGCGAATGTCGCAGCATCCATCGGGGTCGTAGGACCAACGCAGGCCCTTTTCGTCGCGTTTGGCGAGCAGGTCCGGATCAGGGGTCAGGCTGACCAAATTCGGCATGCCGAGCCGCTTCATCACTGCATCGCGATAGGCCAGCGTCTCAGGAAAGTGCTTGCCGGTGTCCAGGAACAACACGGGGACCGATCGGTCGATCGAGGCGATCAGGTGAAGCAGCACCGCACTTTCCGCGCCGAAGCTGGACACGGCGGCGACGTCGCCGGCAAGGCCTTCGCGCAGCACCGCGCGCAGCATGGCGATCGTCGGCGCGCCCGCAAACCGCGCATTGAGTGCATCGGCATCGGCCGCGGTGAAGCGCGGGCCAGTGCGCAGCACGTCGATGCGGCGGGCGGGTTCAGCCATGGCGTTTCGCCCAGATCGGGGCGCGGCCATCGGTGGTCGGCTGGTAGACGTCGGCATAGCGCGCGAAGGCGGCTTCGGCATCGGCCGGATCGAGCGGCACGTCAGGGGCGAAAGCATCGAAGCCGCAACGGCGCATGAAAGCGATCTGATCGACCAGCACGTCGCCTACCGCGCGCAGCTCGCCGGTGTAACCGGCTTCGCGCAGCACGCGCGCCGCAGTGTAGCCGCGCCCGTCGCCGAAGCTGGGGAAGTTGATTTCGACCAGCCGCAGCCGGTCGAGATGCGGGATCAGGTCGCGCGCGAGATCGCCCGGCTCAAGCCGCACCGCGGCTGCGTTGGTCTGGTCGCCGAAGGCGTCGACGGTGACCCCTGGATCGGCGACCGGCTCGTCATCGCGAAACCTCAACTGCACTTCAGCCATAGATTGCCTCCTTGAACGGGGCCATTCCGATGCGGCGGTAGGTATCGAGGAAACGTTCGCCTTCAGAGCGGTTTGCGAGATAAAGTTCGGTCGCCTTCTCGACCGCGTCGACGATCCCGTCCTCGTCGAAGCCGGGACCGGTAATCTGGCCTAGCGAGGTATCCGCGCCTTCGCACCCGCCGAGCAGCAGTTGGTAATTTTCGGTCCCCTTGCGGTCGACCCCGAGCACGCCGATGTGCCCGGCGTGGTGATGGCCGCAGGCGTTGATGCAGCCCGAGATCTTGAGTTTGAGCTCCCCGATCTCCTGCTGCTTGGCCGCGAGGCGCTGGCCGATCTTCTGCGCGATCGGGATCGAGCGGGCGTTGGCGAGGCTGCAATAGTCGAGCCCCGGGCAGGCGATGATCTCGCCGACCAGGTCGAGGTTCGGCGTGCCGAGCCCGGCCCCGTCGAGTTCCTGCCAAAGCGCATAGAGCCGGTCCTTGCGGACGTGGGGCAGGACGATGTTCTGGGCGT
>JBJTMA010000190.1:0-20361 GCA_046063295.1 Novosphingobium sp. | reverse complement strand
GCTTTATGCCGTGACCAAGACCGCGATCGCCCGCATGACCGAGGCCTTGGCGGTGGAATGGGCGCCTTACCAGATCAACGTCAACGCCATCGCGCCGGGCATGTTCGTATCCGAAATGACCGACGGCATGTTCGAACGCATGGGCGGCAATCCCGCGCCGCACCTCCCCCGCCAGCGGGTGCCAGTGCCCGAACAGATGGATTCGACGCTGCTCTACCTCGTCGCCCCGGCAAGCGAATGCGTGACCGGCGCGATCATCCGCATCGACGACGGCCAGAGCGCACGGAGGAAGATGTGAGCGATCTGGTCCTGGTCGAAAGGAGCGGCGGCGTGGCGCTGGTCACGCTTAACCGGCCCGAGGCGATGAACGCCCTGTCGCGCGGGCTGCGCGCTGCGCTGGCCGAAGCGATGACCGAGCTCGATGCCGATTACGGCGTTCGCGCGGTGGTACTGACCGGCGCGGGCACACGGGCTTTCACCGCTGGACTCGATCTTAAGGAGCTCGGCGTCGAAGGCCTCGGCGCGGCCAATGCCGAGACGCCTGCGGCCAACCCGGTCAAGGCGGTCGAACAGTGCCGCAAGCCGGTGATCGGTGCGATCAATGGGGTCGCGATCACTGGCGGGTTCGAGCTTGCGCTGGCCTGCGACGTGCTGATCGCATCGGAGAACGCGCGCTTTGCCGATACCCACGCGCGAGTCGGGATCATGCCCGGCTGGGGGCTCAGTCAGAAGCTTAGTCGCATGATCGGGATCAGCCGCGCCAAGGAATTGTCGCTCACCGGCAACTTCCTCGATGCGCAGACCGCTTGCCACTGGGGACTGGTCAATCGTGTTGTGCCTACCGATGAGCTAGTTCCTGCGGCACTCAAACTCGCCGCCGAAATGGCCAGCGCCGACCCCGGCATGATCCAGGCCTACAAGGCGCTGATCGACGAGGGCTATGCCCAGACCTTCGGCAACGCCCTGGCGACCGAGCACCGCACCAGTTCGGCGCGCAATTCAGCGGTCAGCGGCTCCGAAGTCGAGGAACGCCGCCGCGCGGTGATGGAACGCGGACGCAGCCAGGCGGGTTAGAAGTTGCTACTTTCAGTAGCGATCACGCTTTGCTTTGAGCCAGTTGATGACCCAGCGTGTCGCAATTCCCATGCTCGCCGCGATGGCAACTGCTGGCCAGAACAGTGACCAAATCAGTCCGTGCTTACAGGGGATATCAGGAGCGCAATCTCCCAGCGCACTGACGAGCACCACCAAGCCGACAAGCGGCACTCCAACGAGCGCCGACACCAAACAGCCCCAGAACGCGCCGGGAGTTCTACTTTCCCGATAGCCTTCGTCCGCCTCCATTGCGCTTATCTATCGCCCCACACCGGCGGGCGCTTCTCAAAGAAGGCCTCACGTGCCGCCACCGTATCCGCGGTGCCCGAGAGCATCACCTGCTGCCGGTCCTCGAGCGCGAAGGCGTGCTCCATGCTTGCCGCATCGATGTTCAGGTTGAGCGCGTCCTTGGTCAGTCGCAGGCCCATCGGCGCGGTCAACAGCATCTCACCTGCAAGGCTCAGCGCCTTGTCCAGCAGGTCCTCTGCCGCGACCACCTCGCTGACGAGCCCGCAGGCCAGCGCCTTGTCAGCGTTCATGAATCTCCCGGTCAGCAGATACTCAGCCGCGACCGAGGCGCCGACCAGCCGCGGCAGGAAATAGCTCGAGCCCATGTCGCAGCCGCCGAGGCCGATCTTGATATAGGCAGCGTTGGCCCTGAGGTCCGGCGCGGCGTAGCGCACATCACTGGCAAGCAGCAGCGAGAAGCCTCCGCCGCAGGCCGGCCCCTGCGCGCAGGCGATGATCGGCTGCGGGCAGCGCCGCATCGCCTGCATCACCGCGGCGATCATCCGCTGGGTCAGCCACACCTGGTGCACCGGACCTGCCTCCGGATCGCGCGGCCAGCCGGTGAGATCAAGCCCGGCGCAAAACGCGCGCCCCTCACCGCGCAGGATCACCACGCGCACCTGCGGCCGGTCGCGCAGCCCGGTGAAATATGCGAGCAGTGCCGCGATCAGCGGCTCGTTCATGGTGTTCAGCTTTTCAGGCCGATTGAGCGAGACAACTTCGATCTCGCCGCGGGCCTCAATCATGATCGGATTATCGCTCAACCTGCATCTCCCTTGCCCGCGCAGGTTGACCGTTTCGCGCACCTCTGGCAATGGCGCGCCTTCGCCCGCGCCCGTGATTATCCGGCGGCGGCACCGGGCGGGTGTAGCTCAATGGTAGAGCAGCAGCTTCCCAAGCTGAATACGAGGGTTCGATTCCCTTCACCCGCTCCACTTTCCCTGGCGGTACTTGTCAGACTGCGCGCTCCGTCGGCGCTGATATCTCGTTCGTGGCCAGCGCCCGGCGCACCGCCAGGAAGGCCAGCGCCGAGAGCAGCGCCGGGACCGGCAGGAACTTGAGCGCGGTGATCAGCGTCATCCGGTCGGCGAGCCAGCCGATGATCAGCGGGCCAGGCGCCAGGCCGACCAGGTTGTTGCCAAGGGCAAGCGTTGCCATTGCTGTGCCGTGGATAGGCCGGGGGGTCTGGTTGGCGACAATCGCCCCGGCAATCCCCGGAACCCCGGCCATGATCAGCAGCGCGCCGCCCAGAAGGACAAGCTGCGCATTGCCGGGCGCGATCATGAAAGTCAGCGCGAACAGCAACGCCGAAGCAAGGGCGTAACTTGCGGCGAGGAGCGGTAGCTTGTTCGGGTCGCGGCGGGCGAGCCGGTCACCGGCAATGCCGCAGCCGATCATCCCGGCGGCGCAGATCAGCAAGTACAGCGCGGTGGTCGCACCAGCCTTGCCCACCGCCATGCCGTAATAGCGGTTGAACAGGCTGGGCAGGAATACCGCCATGGTGCCGGTGCAGAAGCACTGGATGCCGCTGCCAAGATAGGTCAGCTGGAGCTCCCTGCGGCCGAGCAGCTGGCGCGCCAGCCGGGCGAGGTCGAGCTTTTCGCGCGGCGGGATCAGGCCGATCCGCGCCTCGCGCACCACCAGCGGGTAAGCAAGCGCAAGCACCAGGCCGAACAATCCGATCGCTTCGAACGAGGCACGCCAGCCGTGGCTTGCGGCGACGGTTCCGCCGATCGCCACGCCCGCGACCTGGCCGATGATCGTCCCCGCAAGGAATGCGCTGGACAGGGTGGCGCGCATGGTCACCGGGAAAACCGACAACACCAGCGCAATCCCGACCGAGCCATAGGCAGCTTCGCCCACCCCGACGAGCAGGCGCGCGCCGAGCATCTGGCCATAGCTCTGCGCCATCGCCCCGCCCAGCGTGGCGAAACTCCACAGCAGGGCCATTGCCGTCAGGCTGCGCACACGCCCGAAGCGGTCTGCGGCAAGCGACAGGGGCAGGGTCAGCAGGCCGACCGCGAGCGAGACCACGCTGGACAGCGAGGCGAGCTCGGCATCGCTCAGGCTCCATTCGACCTTGAGCAGCGGATTGACCGCATTGAGCACCTGCCGCGCCATGTAGTCGGACATCAGCAGTCCGAAACTGAGCGCGAAAACCGCCCAGCCATAGGCGGTGGCGCGGGCCGGGCCGGGGGTGTCGTCGATGGGCGCGGCGATGGCCATTCAGCCGAGGCCCCGCGCTTTCATCTCTTCGACCAGGAACGGTACCCCGTGCGCGACCGAATGCACGCCGAGCACCGCGACGCACTGCAGCACCGCCATGATCTCTTCTGGCGTTGCGCCGACGTCGAGCGCCTTGGCGATGTGGCGACGGGTGCCCGGCGCGTAGAGGTGCGTGCAGCTGGCGTCGACCGCGATCGCGATCAGCTCGTAGGTCTTGGGGTCGAGCACGCCGCGGCGCATCGGCAGCGTGCCCATGTCGAGGAATTTCTCGAGCCATTCGGCATCGAGCGTGGCGGCCTCATCCCACGCCGGGTTCCAGCCGCCGCTGGCGCGCGCCGCATCGCTGATCGGGGTATCGCTCATTCAGGGATCCTCTCTTCAAGCGCAACGGGAGACGGCCGGCCCCTCAACCTGGCCGCCTCCCGCGCCCCTCCACCTCAAGCGGGGATCAACGGCGCCGAACGCACGTTGGCGACCCCGAAGTTGTTGGTGTTACGGTTCGGTAGCCAGCCGTTCTCGCGTAGCGTCTCGTCGATCGAGGAATAGAAAGTGCCGATCTTGTAGATCCGGCGCGCTTCCTCGGCGGTGGCGATCGGGCGGTAGAGCTCTTCCGAAAAGCGAACCATCTTCTCGATCTGGTGGCACGAGGTGGCGCGTTCGCCCTTGCGGCCCCACATATTGTCTTCCTGCCCGACGCGGACATGGAAGCCCATCGCGATGCCCATCGCGCAGAGCGGGTAGACGTTGCGCATCAGGCCTTCGACGGTGAAGACGGCGTTCTGTGGCAGCCGGTTGACGAATTCCATCAGGTTGCGCGGGTTGGGGCCGTCGGCACCGCCGCCGATCGCCACCCAGTTGCACACCATCGGGCCCATGTAGTGCCCGGTCCGGACCAGCCGCTCGATCGTTTCAAGGTCGCGCGCGCAGGTCACCATAAAGTGAGTCTGGATGCCGCTCGCGGTGAGCCGCTTCATGTGCTCCTTCATGAACTTCGGCCCGGCCTCGTAATACATCTCGGTATAGGCCTCGGCGTAGTTCGTCTCACCCATCGAGGTGCCGCGGCAGTCGTCCTCGCTGATAAGCTCCATCACGTTCATCTGGTTGGTGTTGACCGCGAGCGTGACCTGGTCGGGGCGCGGATTGAGCTCGGCGAGCATGTGGCGAGTATCGTCCGACAGCCACAGCGCGGCCTGGCCCTCGTCCTTGGGCGCAAAGCTGATCGACCCGCCGACCTGGATGATCATTCCCGGCACCGCGGTGCGCAACCGGTCGATCATCTCGTTGAACCGGTCAAGGTTCTTCGAGCCGGTCCCATCGGGTTCGCGAACGTGAAGGTGCAGCACGGTAGCCCCGGCATTGTAGCAATCGACCGCCTTCTGGACCTGTTCGGCGAAGCTCACGGGGATATCGTCCGAATCGCGCGGCAGGAAGCTCGGCGCGTAGGGCGCGACCTGGATGACCAGCGGATCCTGGGTTTCGGGAAGCAGGCTGTCGTCGAAGAACTGCATGATACGTCTCCTCGTTTATCGTTTGCTTAAAAGGGTTTATCGCCAATGATCCCGGCCCGCTCCATTTTGCGGACGCAGGGGTCGTAATCCATCACCGCGTAGTGCTGGGTCGCGCGGTTGTCCCAGATCGCCATCGAGTTCGGCTGCCAGCGCCAGCGCACCTGATATTCGGGGATCGCGGCGCGGCCGATCAGATAACTCAAGAGGTTCGCCCCGCCGGGCGCGAAGTCCTGCCCGAAGCGGACGTTGGCACTGGTGTGGAAATTGGTGAAATGGGTGGTGAAACCGCAGACGTAGAGCACCTTCTCGCCGGTTTCGGGATGGGTGCGGACCACCGGATGCTCGGCGTCCGGATACTGGGCCTTCAAGGCATGGCGCTTCTCTTCGGGCATGCGCGCACCGAAGGTGGCCTCGATCGAATGGCGCGCCTTTAGCCCGTCGATGGTCTGCTTGATGTGTTCGGGAAGATCGGCATAGGCCTTGGCCATGTTCGCCCACATCGTGTCACCGCCGACCGGCGGACACGCGATGCAACGCAGCACCGCGCCCATCTGCGGGGCCTCGCGCCAGGTGGTGTCGGCGTGCCACGAATTCTCGTAGTGGTCGGGCGGCGAGTTCTCGTCTTTGTAGATCCGCACCAGGCCCGGATTTTCGGGATCGCTTCCCGCCACGGGATGATCCTCGAGCGCCCCGAAGCGCTCGGCAAAGGCGACATGTTCGGCGCGGCTGATGTCCTGATCGCGCAGGAACAGCACCTTGTGCGCGAGCAGCGCGGCGCGGATCTCGCTGAACAGGTCATCGTTGACCGCGGCTTCGGCAAGGCTGACCCCGCTGAGCTCGGCGCCGATATGCTGGGTGAGCTTCTCGATCTTCATCGCGTGCTACTCCCCGATCTCGAAGATGGTCGAACCGATGGTCTTGCCGGCCTCGAGGTCGCGGTGCGCCTGTACCGCATCGGCCAGCGCGTAGCGCGCACCGATCTCGACCTTGATTCGACCAGCCGCGACATGGCCGAAGAACCAGTCCGAAAGCTCGGCGCGCTCGGCCGGATCGGCGTAGAAATCGGCGAAGGCGGGCCGGATGAAATAGACCGAACCCTGCAGCATGGTCTGGAAGGCGTCGATCGGCGGGAACGGGCCCGAAGCGGTACCGCAGCCGACCAGCACGCCGCGGCGGCGCAGCGACTTCAGCGAGCCTTCGAAGGTATCGGCGCCGACCGAATCGAACACCGTCTGGACGCCTTCGCCCCCGGTCAATTCCTTGACCCGGGCGGCGACATCCTCGCGGCGGTAGACGATGATCTCGTCGCAGCCGAGGCTTTTGGCCTTCTCCGCCTTTTCCTCGCTCGACACGGTGCCGATGACCCGCAGGCCGAGCAGCTTGGCGACCTGCACCGCGAGCAGTCCGACCCCGCCCGCTGCCGCGTGCAGAAGTACGGTATCGCCCGCCTTGAGCCGCGGGTCGGTCCGCATCATCCAGTAGGTCGCCGAAAGCCCGCGCATGGTCGAGGCGGCCGCCACTTCGAGCGGCACCGCATCGGGCAGCTTGAACAGCGGCGCGGCCGGCATCACGCGTTCGGTGCTGTAGGCGCCAAGCGGACCGCCGTTGTAGCTCACGCGGTCACCCACTTTGACGCTGCTCACGCCCTCGCCGACGGCGGTGATCGTCCCGGCCCCTTCAACCCCGATGCCACATGGTGGCTGCACCGGGTAATAGCCCGAGCGGAAATAGGTGTCGGCGAAGTTGCAGCCGGCAGCGGCGTGGCGCAGGCGAACTTCGCCCGGACCCGGATCGCCAACTTCGACCTGCTCGAGCTTGAGCACTTCCGGCCCGCCGGTTTGATGAAATCGGACTGCTTCGGCCACGCTTGAGGCTCCTCTCTTCCTCTAGTGAGATAGGCCCTGCGCACCTTGTCTTATTTACATTTCGTGCCAGAATGTTGCCAATCGATGCCAACTTGAAGGAATGGGCTGTGAGCGAACTGGTGCGGGTCGCCGCGCTGACCGGCTATCTCGACACGATGCGCAGCTTCGGCGCCGATCCCCGGCGCCTGCTGCGCGAACAGGGCCTGACCGCGGCGCAGCTTAACGACCCAGAGCGGCATATCCCGGCGCGCGCCGCCAACCGGCTGCTCGAACGCAGCGCGCAGGTCACCGGCTGCTGCACCTTCGGCCTGCGGATGGCCGAGGGCCGGACCATGGCCAATCTGGGCGCGGCAAGCCTTGTCATCGCTCACCAGCCCAGCCTGCGTCATGCCTTGCAGGCGCTCGGCGAGTTTCGCGCGCGGATCAATTCCACCCTGTCGCTCAGCATCGAGAGCATCGGCGATGATGTCATCGTGCGCGAGGATGCGAACGTGACCGGCGAAGCGTCATTGTGGCAATCGACCGACCTCATCCTTGGCGTGCTGATGCGGATGTGCAGCGCGGTGATGGGCGAAGCGTGGAGCCCGCGGGGGGTTTGCTTTACCCACCAGCCGCCACCGCGCAGCGATCTTGGTGATTACCTCCGCGTGTTCCGCTGTCGTCCCGAATTCGATTCCGCATTCAACGCGCTGATCATTGCGGCAAGCGACCTCGATCGGCCCAGCCGGCTTGCCGACGACCAGATGGCAGGCCACGCCCGGCGACTGCTTGAGGCGATGCCCGGGCCGATCGGGCGCAGCGCTGCTGAAGACAGCGAAGCAGCCATCCGTCTGCTGCTCCCTTCGGGTCAGGCAACAATCCAGGGCTGCGCAGTTGCCATGGGGCTGAGCGTGCGGACGCTGCAGCGCCGGCTCGACCGCGAAGGACAGCATTTCAGCCAAATCCTCAGCCGCACGCGCCAGCAGCTAACGGCCGAGTACCTGTCCAACCCGCGGCTGAGGATTACCGATATTGCCGACATGCTCGGCTACGGTTCAACCGCCGCCTTCACGCGCTGGCACGGTGAAACCTATGGACAGAGCCCGCGGGAAGCGCGCGCGGCGCTCAGGCGGTAACGTCGACGCTGTTCCAGCAGCTCGTCAGGATTTCGGTCATTTCGGGCTCGTGCGGGCAGTTGACGAACCAGCGGACCATGCACCTCTGCCAGGTTTCGAGCGGAGTCACCGGATCGAGCTCGCGCAGTTTGACCGTACGTTCGCGCGCTTCCTCGTGCCGGCCGAGGCAGGTCAGCGCAATCAGCTGGCCGATGCAGATCGACGGATTGAGCGGATTGAGCCGCCAGCCCACCTCATAGAATTCCAGCGCCCGATCCCACGCCTTGCGGCGCAGCTGCCCGCTGCCGCGCCAGATGTAGGAAGCGAACAGCAGGTGCGAACCCGGCGCAACCTTGAGCTCGGTCTCGAAGTGCTGCTCGGCATCCTCGATGTTGTTGAGCAGCACTTCGGCGACCGCAGAGGAATAGTGCGCAAGACCGCAGCTCGGACTGATCTGGCGCGCGCGCTCGGCGGTGATCCGCGCCTCGCGCGGGCTGCCGATGTAGTTGTAGGCTTCGGACACATGCGCCAACACCAGCGCATTGTCTGGCTCCAGCATCAGCGCGGTATCGACGACCGAGCGGATCCGCTTGATCTCCTCCGCGCTGTCGGGCTGGAGCCACATGTAGATCGTGGCGCTGGCATCGGCGAGCATCGCATGGGCGATCCCGTAATCGGGGGCGATTTCCACTGCGCGCTGCGCTTCGGTCAAGGCCTGCAGCAAGGTTTCGCCGCTTATGATCCGGTAGGCTGCACTCGCCCGGTTGACGCATTCCCACGCGGTGAGGTCGCTGGGCTTCTTGAGCACGCGGGCCATCTCGACCCGGGTGACCTGCGTGTGGAGGTGCGCGGCGACCTCAAACACCAGGTCTTCCTGCAGGTCGGCCAGTTCGGACAGGGGGCGTTCGAATTTCTGGGTCCACAGGATCGCGCCGCTGGCCGCTTCAACCAGCTGCGCGGTCACCCTGATCAGGTTCCCCGCGCGGCGGACGTTGCCTTCCATTACATAGCGCACGCCAAGATCGTGAGCCATCGCGTGCAGGTCGGGCAGTGCGCCGGTGCGATAGCGCGCGGTCGCCGAACTCGCGATCACCCTAAGGCCATCGGCCTGCGACAAGGCATCGATGATATCCTCAACCATGCCGACCGCGAACACCTCGTCCTCGGGAGCGCCGGAGCGGTTGGCGAAGGGCAGCACCGCCAGCGACGGGGCATCGCCGTGTTTGCCGCGCGGGATCGGCGTGGGCTTGATCGGGGGCGGCGGGGCCTCGGGCGAAAGCAGCGTGGGCAGCGGCAGTGCCGCCTCGGCAGTGCCGGCTTCGACGAACCGGCGGACATCGCCGACGAACGCGCGCCAGACCGGGTCGGCGTCATCGCCGCGCCAGTGCGAAAGTTCGGCGGTCTGGGTCAGTTCGAACATGATCGGCCGCTCGCACGGCTCGATCATCGCGGGAACCAGGGTCTTGTTGCGATCGGCCAGCGTCGCTTCGGCGCGGACCCAGCGCGACACCACCGAGCGAGGGCTCCACAGTACCACTACGGCCTTGGCCCCGCGCAGCGCGCCTTCGGTTACCTCGTCATAAGCCTCGCCCGAGCGCAGCGCGGTATCCCACCACACGCTCATCCCCGCGCGGGTGAAGCCGTCGGCGAATTGCTTCGCCACGGCCTGGTCCTCGCGGTTGTAGGAGACGAATATCTGGCTCAAGCGGCCCTGGCTCCTAGGCTTGCCACAGCACCCGGCCGGGCTGGATCGTCATGTCGTATTCGAAAGCGGCGCCGAGCAACGTCTGGTTGGGGGCGATGCCGAAGTCGGCAGCCACCGGCGACGAGTCGAGCGCGGCCAGTTCCATTGCATATTCGGTCAAATGCGGCGCAGAGTCAAAGCGCGTCACCTGGCCCATGGCTTCGGTGATCGCCTGGTAGCAGGCCCGCGTCCCGTCGGCTACATCGCGGAATTGCTTGAGGAACAGCTGCGGCACCTTTTCCTCGAGCAAGTCGCCAAGAAGGTCCTCGGTGAGACCCAGGCTCATGTGCCAGTCACGATCTTCGGCGGCCATGAATTGCCACAGCGCCTTGGCTCCTCCCCCGAAAGTCTGCGCCGCCTTGTCGAGCGGGCTGGGCTGGGCCGGCGTCGGAGTGAGGGTGAGCAGGCGCTGGTATTGCTCTTCGCTGTTCACGCCGAAGGTTTTGGTCGCGAACAGGTCGACCGTCAGACTCTGGTCGTGTCCCGGATCGCCCGGCAGCGCGATCTGCCCGCTCTGCTTGAAATAGCCGAAGATCTCGCGCCCCGCGGCGATCGCCACCGGATTGTCGAGCACAAGGTACGGCATGGCCAGATCGAGCGCGATGGCGGTCACCTTGCCTGCCTGTTCGTCCACCCGCACCGCCGGGATCCAGAAGGTCAGCTCGCGCTCGGCCGACCAGCCCATTTCGGGCGCGTCGACAAAGCGGCCGGTGCCGATCCCGACCACGGTCATCATCATGTAGGATGACAGCGGCAGGACCTTGACCGAACCGCCGCTGGGCGCGTCGAATATCGTCTGGCACCAGGCGGTCATCTTGTCGCGGTCGGCCTTGAGCAGGAAGGCCCACATCCGCGTATTGTTGAGCGTGATCGGCCCGGGGTAGTTGGCCACCCCGGGATGCTCGACGAACCTGGGCAGCTGTGTTCCGGCCATGCTGGGGCCTCCTTCGCTGAGCGCAGCCGGATCGGCGCAGCGCAGGATCGTGGCAGGGAAGCCGGAAATCGCCCGGCTGCACAATTTGCCCGATACCGTCGTCGCCTCGAACGAACCGAGGTTCTGCCCGTTCTGGATCCAGTCCCCGGTGAGGAACAGGTTGGCATAGGTCGAATCGCAGGTCCGCATCCGCGCCCGCGTCGAATCGGTTACCGACAGCGTGTAGCGTTCGCCCGGATCGATGTTGATCCGGCTGTATGTGCTGACCACGGTGCCTTTCTCCGGCCCATTCCGTCCGAAGCGCTTGGACCAGAAGGTCTGCGCATCGCTATCCAGATAGGTCTGCGCCGCCGCATCGCCGAGCGCCTGTTGCTGTGCCGGATAACCGCTTTCGCTGGCCGGCGGGGGATAAGGCGGGCAGGGCATCGGCCCGCAGGCGATCTGTTCGCCCACCACCGAACTCGGCCAGCTCTCGGTCTTGAGCACTTCGGAAATGTCGGCCCACGAATTGAGATTGGATTTGTCGAAGCCGCCGACCATGGCCGGATCGTCCCAGCCAAGCCCGGGTTCATCCTGTGCCGTCCAGGTCTGCAGGCTCTGCGTGGCGACGGTCTGCACCTTGCCAGCCATGTCCGCCCATTTGGCCTTCTGGGTGATCAACTGCGAGCAGATATCGGGGTGTGCTGCCGGCGGAATCGCCAGCACCAGCAAATCGTAATCCTGCCCCGCCTGAAGCTGCAACGGCGGCAGCGCATCGGGCCAGGTGGTCCATTTCGATTCGAGGTTGGCCCCGCTGGCCTTGAGCGCCGCGCCATCGGCAAGCAGTTCGTACTTGGGATGGTTGGGCCAGACCCGCTGCCCGCTCGGAAGGATGATCAGCGGATCGTAATCCGGACCGGCGAGCCTCACCTGCCGGCCGATCTGCACGGCGGCAATCTGCGCGCCCGCACTATCGGGGATCAGTGCATCGACCCGGCTGAAGAACTGGAAGTTCACCCCGCGCGCCTTGAGCACTTCGTAAAGCGGCTGGACGATCAGGTCGCCGGTGGCGGTATTGAACTTCCAGATGATCGAACCCTGGTAAGTCGCGGTGTTCATCAGGCTGAGGAACAGCGTTCCCGCCTCGACATTGCCGTAGGTCTGCCAATTGCCTTCGGGATAGGCGAAGATCAGATCGTAAAGCGCGCGGACCGGCGCCGAATCGATCGTCTGCTCCTGCGCCCCGTGCGCCTTGAGCCAGGCGCGGTAGTCGAGCCGGTTGACCGCTTCGAGATTGGCCGCGGGATCGAGCAGCAGTCCGTCGCGCAGGCCCCCGATCAGGCTTGCCAGGCCAAGGTCGAACAGGATCCACAGCCGCCGCAAATCGTTGTTGCCCGATAGCGCCGCGCCGATCCGCATGCCGATCCAGGTCCGCGCCTGATGGAGCAGGTCGGCCAGGGTCTCGTGATCAGCGCGCTTGTGCAGCGACGGATCGGGATCGAGACGGTTGATCAGCGCGACGGCCGCGCGGAGCAGGTCAAGCCCCACCAGTTGGACCTCATGGCCAAACCAGGCAAGGATGCGGTCGAGCACCCGGCGCCACCATGGCGCATTGGAATGTCCCGCGATCGCTGCTGCGTGCCTGCCTTCGAATTCGTGGATGATCCACTCGACCGCCTGGACCACGCGTTCAAGAAAACTGGGCGGGGGCGTGATCCCGGGGGTGCCGGGGAAGACCGGAAGTTCGAACACCCAGGGAATCCACTCCCCGTTCACCTCCTCCATTAGGCTCATCGCCGGGGTCTTGGTGTAGCCCTGCTCCCAGGTCGGGAAAGGCGGGTTCTGCGCTTCGGCGTAAAGCGCCTGAACCATGGCGAAGGCGTTGTCGTATTGCCCCATGAAGACGTGGAGCCCGTGTTCTTCGATCCGATTGCACTGTTCCTGATCGCGCCCCGTCGCGCATTTCCCGCCCAGCCGCCAGCCGGTCTGGTAGACCGTTACCTCATAGCGGCCCTGCTGTTCGGGCGCGGTAAGGTTGAAGGCCGTGACAAGACCGGAAAGTCCCCCGCCAAGAATGGTCACTCTGGTCTTTGCCAACGGTGTTGCCCCCGCTTCGATCTGAATAGTTGCCCGACGAGAGGGCAATTCCCCCCGCAAGTCTACTTAATTGCGCCGCGGATGCAGCGGCGACAGCGGCAGGTCCGTGTTGCGCGCAAAGAGGATGAAGGCCGCAAACAGGAAGGGAATGCCCATCGCGAAAGGAGAGATAAGGTGGATGTCCCCGACCTTGGGATTGCCCAGCCAGGTATCGATGAACGCCATGGTGCCGAAGGCCAGAACCGGCAGGAAAGCCATCACCTTGGTATGTCCGCCCGGCATCGGATCGTGCTTCATGCGGCGTTCGATGAGCCGGTAAGCGAGGAACACTGCAAAGGCGGTAAGCATCCAGCCGCGATAGTTGAGCAGCGGCACGCCGAAATGCTCGCCGCCCTTGACCCAGACCCAGGCGGGGTGCCCGATCAGCCGCTCGTCCAGCGCGACCGGCAGGCAGTCTATGCGGCCGGTCTGGCACGGATGGAAGCTCATGATCGGGTCCATCGTCAGGTCCCATGAGGTCATCACCAGCGCACTCAGCGCCGAAACCCACAGGATCCAGGCGGTTCCCGCTTCCTCGCCGACGGGCTTACCTTCGGCGAGCAGGTTGGTGACGACATAGCTCGGGTAGAACATCATGTACCAGGCGAACGGAATCAGCACCGGGATGCGGCCCAGGATCTTGGGGCCAAGCAGATTGGTATAATAATAGGGGCCGAAGATCGTTCCGGTTTTCTGCCCGATGAATTCGGAGGTAAACGACAGCACCGTGCACAGCGCGATCAGCACCAGCGCGCGCCGCCAGCCCAGCATCACCACCGAATGGGCAAAGCAGAACGCGGCCATGCCCGGAACCAGGATCGACCAGGGCAGGCGCTCGATCGGCAGGTTAAACCCGCCGGTGCGGATCCCGGTGTAGAAGATCCACGTCACGATCACGAGCAGCATGATCCACACCGATGCAGGAACCCGCGCGAAGAACCGCTGGAACGTATTGGCCATGATGATGCTGCACCCCCCGGTCAGCTGTGTTGCAGCTGCGATGATTCAGCGCATAGCGCGGCAATGCAAGCGATTCGATCTCAGCCGGGGGCGGCGCGGAACGCGGCAAGGCGCCGCACTGCCTCATCCAGCACCGCTGCTTCCTTGGTAAAACAGAGCCGCAGGTATCCGCGCTCGGGCGCCTCCGCGTAGAAAGCGGAAACCGGGATCGAGGCAACCCCAGCTTCGCGCACCAGACGCTCGGCAACCAAGACGTCGTCCGCGGGCAGGCCCGATGCGGCTAGATCGATGGTAACGAACCACGTCCCGCTCGCCGGAAGCACGGCAAAGCCTGCGCCCTCCAGCCCGTCCACCAGTCTTGCCTTGAGCGCGGCGTAGCGGGCGCGCTGTGCATCGAACCAATCGTCCGGCAAGGCCAGCCCCTCCGCGGCGGCCCACTGCAGCGCGGGCGGGGTGGTAAAGGTTAGGAACTGGTGCTTGGCGGCAATCCGCGCAGCGAGCGGCGGCGCGGCGACCGCCCAGCCGACCTTCCATCCGGTCATCGAAAAGATCTTCCCCGCCGAACCGACCTTGACCGACCGATGGGCCAGCGAGGGAATGGCGAGCGGCGAAATGTGCGGCGTTCCGTCGAACACCATTGCCTCCCAAACCTCGTCGCACAGCACCCACAGGTCGTGCGCCTGCGCCAGCGCGCCAATCGTTTCGAGTGTGCCGCGATCGAGCATGGTACCGACCGGGTTGTTGGGCGTGTTGAGGACGATCACGCGTGTTTTCGGCCCGATAGCCGCAGCCAGCGCATCGATCGATAGCGACCAGTCGGGCGGGGCCAGGCTGACCACCTTTCCTGTACCCCCGGCCCATTCGACCAGCGGCAAGTAGGCATCGTAGAGCGGCTGGACCAGCACCACCTCGTCCCCGGGACGGGTCAGCGCGAACAGGCTGGCGGCCAGTGCCTCGGTCCCGCCCGAGGTGACGATCACGTTGTCGGCGCCCAGCTCAAGCCCCTGCGTGCGGGCATAATAGCCGGCGATGGCACTGCGCAGTTCAGGCAGCCCGCGCATCGGCGGATACTGGTTCGATCGCCCGGCCAGCGCGCGCTGCGCCGCGGCGATCAGTTCGGGCGGCTCGGCAAGCTCGGGAAAGCCCTGGCCCAGGTTGATCGCGCCCAGTTCCCGCGCGAGCCCGGACATGTATTCGAAGATCGTGGTCACAGGCGCCGTCATAGCCCTGGTTTAGGCCTCCGCGGGCTCGTTGGCGAGATCGCCACGTACCACCCGCACCTGCGAAATCATCAGTGCGGTAAGCAGGAGGAGACCGATCGCCACGAGCTGCGCTGCCCAGAATCCGTGGAAGTGATCGAAGCTCCACCCCGCGAAGACCAGCGCGCTGGCGATGCCGATCCAGCTCATCCCGTGCATCGCCCCGAACACCGCGCCGTATCGCGCCATACCGAAGCGATGCGCGATGAAATAGGCGAACACGTCGATGTCCGCGCCCTGCAGCACACCGATCAGTCCGGCGGCGAACATGAGCGGCGCAAAGGTGCCATGCTGGGTGAGGAGGATCACGAAACCCAGCGTGGGCAGCACGTTGAGAGCGGCCGCCACGACATGCGGTTCGAACCGGTCGAGCAGCCACCCGCCGCCGAGCTTGCCGACGAACTGGCCAAACGCGAAGACAGAGACGCCCCAGGCGGCGTCGGCAGCGGTTAGCCCGCGCTCCTGCAGCATCGGCGAGAGCTGGCCAATCGCGATCGACGTGGCCATCGCGACGCAAACATTGGCGCCGACGAGCAGCCAGAAGTCGCGCATGCGGAAATGGCTGCGATCGGCGCCGGTATGCGCTTGCCGCTGCGGCGGGACCGAAGCCCAGCGCGGCATCAGCAGCAGCGCGGCCGGCAAGCCGACCAGCAGCGCGACCAGTCCGAGCGTGAGGAAACCGCTGCGCCAGCCGTAGTCCGCAATCACGCGCTGCATCAGCGGCGAGGCAATGATGGTGGTAACCGAAATACCCGTACCGACCAGGCCCAGCGCGAGCCCGCGATGCTTGCGGAAATGGGCATTGATCGGACGGGTGATCACGACGGTCGAGCTGCCCCCGCCGATGAAGCCGAGCGCAAGCGTGCCGAAGAACATTGCAACGAAGCCGCCAGCCCATTGCCAGACTGCGAACTCGACCGCCGCCATGGCCAGCGTGCAACCGAGGAAGAGCTTATGGAAACTTACCCTGTCACACAGCCGGCCCAGCACCGGCGCGCCGACTGCGGCGGCGACCAGCGCGGACTGGATCTGCCCGCCCTGCGCGCGGGTCAGCTGAAGGTCGTGCGCCATCGGCAGCACGAACAGGGTATAGGTATAGAAAAGCAGCGAAATGCCGGTTGCGTTGCCGATCCCGGCAGCCGCGACGATCCGCCAGCCTTCCGCCCACTCCCCGCGCGGCTTGGGCGGGCTCAATCCTCGGCCGCGAAGCTGATTTCGGCGTGGTCACGCAGGCGTTCGACCAGCGCCTCGCCCAGCAGCGCGCCCGGGGTTGCGACCCCGCCCGGCGCTTCGCAGTCAAGCAGCGCGATCCCGGTTTCAGCCAGCATCCGGCTGGTCGAACCATAGCCCGGATCGTACCGCCCCTTGACCCCGTAGCGGATCGTCTTGCCGTCTTCGTATTCGCCGATGAACAGCACGTCGTAATGGCCGTTTTCGCGCTCTTCAGGGGTGGGCCCTTCACCAGGCTTGGGCGGCTTGGCACCGAACGGGTTCTTGAGCATCTCGCCCACGGCATGCGCGGCTTTCTTGCCCAGCTCACCCGCGCTGGTCAGCATCATCTCGTCGTAGCGGAAGTCGGTGCCATAGGGATGGCCGAGCAGCAGGTTCGTGCGATGGACATTCTTGGTGTTGATCGTCGCCATGATGAACGGCGCGGCCCACTTGCCCTCGCTTTCCTCATATTCGGGAACCAGGCCCATCGGCTGGCTTGGCCCTTCAAAACCGGGGGTCAGGCCGAAAGGGCTTTGCAGGATCGGGATCAGCTTGGGGTTCTTGGCAACGGCCTTCATCGTCTCGGTAAGGCTCGCCGCGGTGCCGCCGCTGAAGGTCCCGGCCATCGAGCGGACCCGGCCCTTGACCCGCGGCGCGGGCTTGCCGAAGCGCGCGGCCGCTTCCTTCTGCAACATCAGCACGCCCAGATCGAACGGGATCGAATCGAAGCCCGAGGAGAACGAAATCCGCGCGCCGCTCGCCTTGGCCTGGGCATCGTACTTGTCGATCATCTCGCGCATCCACGCGGGTTCGCCGCACAGATCGGCATAGTCGGTGCCTGCTTCGGCGCAGGCCTTTACCAGCGGCTCGCCATAAAGCTGATAAGGGCCGACAGTGGTCAGAACCACGCGGGTGCTTTCGGCGAGCGCCTTCATGCTGGCGGGGTCGTCCGAATTGGCTTCGACCAGCGGGGTCCCCGCGGGCGCGCCGATCAGATCGCGCACTTCGGCAAGCTTGCTGGCCGACCGTCCGGCCATCGCCCATTTGAGGCCGCTGCCCGAATGATGATGGGCGAGATATTCGGCAACAAGGCGGCCGGTGTATCCGGTCGCGCCGTAGACAACGATGTCGTAAGTGCGGTCTGCCTTCGCGGGTGCGGTCATGATCCTCCGTGCGGAGCTTTACTGCCACCAGCGCCGCTTGGGCACGTCAGCAACTCCGTCGCCATCGACATCGACCATGCGGCGCCCCGCGTCAACGGGAACGGTGCCTTGCACCGCCTCGGCGCGGCCTTCCGCGCGTGCGGCGCGAAGCTCGGCTTCGTGAATGCGCCGTTCGGCCTCGAGCGCGGTCTCGTCGCGCTCGCGCTCGACATGGCGGACCGCATGCAGGCTTTCGCGCTCGCGCCGCATCGTATCCCATGACCACCACATCTGGCTGTAGGCGAACACCAGCAGCATCCCGCCCATGATCGCCAGGTTCTTGAGCGCCTGGATCATCTGCATCGGATCGCTGAACTGATGGTGGAAGAACAGAGTGGCCAGCCCGACAAATACGAACAGCGCGAGCGAAACCAGCCGCGTCGCCAGCCCCAGCGAGAGCGCCAGTCCGGCAAGGATTTCAAACGCCCCGGCCGGGATCGCCAGGCCGCTTGGCAGGCCGACGCCGGTCATCATCGCCTCGGTCCCCGCGACGTCCATGAATTTGCCTATTCCCGATACCACGAAAATGACGGCCAGCAGGACTCGTCCGATGATTGCAGCGATTGTCGACATGGCAAACACTCCGATCCGCTCCCGCATGATCAAAGCGTATTACCCGGCGATAGGTTCCCTCGGCCTTGCCGCTAAAGCCGCGGCAGGGTCACCCCGCGCTGTCCCATGTATTTGCCCGCGCGGTCGGCATAGCTCGTTTCGCACGGTTCATTGCCCTGCAGGAACAGGAACTGGCACGCCCCTTCGTTCGCATAGATCTTCGCCGGGAGCGGGGTGGTGTTCGAAAATTCGAGCGTGACGTGACCTTCCCAGCCGGGTTCGAGCGGAGTGACGTTCACGATGATCCCGCAGCGCGCATAAGTGCTCTTGCCCAAGCAGATCACCAGGACATCGCGCGGCACGCGGAAATATTCGACCGTTCGCGCCAGCGCGAACGAATTGGGCGGGATGATGCAAACGTCGGTTTCGCGGTCGACCAGGCTCTTGCCGTCGAAGTTCTTGGGATCGACCACCGCACTGTCGACATTGGTGAAGATCTTGAATTCGGGCGCGACCCGCGCATCGTAACCGTAGGACGACAGGCCGTACGAAATGCACCCGTCGCGCCGCTGCGCCTCGACGAAAGGTTCGATCATCCCGTGCTCCAGGGCCTGGGTACGGATCCATTTGTCGGAAAGAATCGCCATGCCATCGTTGATTGCGCATGCGCTGCGCAGCCGCAAGCGGGCCCGCCATGCTTGTCCACGTCTTGCCCCTGCCCTGCCCGTGACTTGCCCCTGACTTTCCTCGTCACATTCCGGTGGCACCCGGCACCGCGCGTGCTAGGGAGCGGCGATGAAATTAAGCGATCAGATCAGCAATTTGCGCAATCTGGCCAGCCCGCTGGTGCAGCGCGCGCTCGCGATCCCGCGCGCCTGGCTGCTCGCCGCGATGACCGCGCTGCTGGTCGCGATCGGCCTGCTGCTTGTGCAATCGAGCATGGCCCAGCAAATGGCCCGCGATTCCGCCCTCGCCGAATCCGACGCACAACTGGCGCTGGAGAACCTGCGGCAGTCACTGGTCGATGCCGAAACCGGCCAGCGCGGTTACCTGCTCACGCTCGACCCGGCATATCTCGGGCCATACGACCGCGCGGTCCATGATCTTCCGGGGCAGCTCTCCACGGTCAAGCTGCGCTTCATGCAAAGCACCGACCCGGCGATCGATCTGCATCTCGCCCCGCTGGACGGACTGATCCGGACGCGGCTCGATCTGATGCGCAGTTCGATTGCATCGGCACGGGCCGGCGATATCGACAGCGCGGTCGATCTAGTGCGGTCGGGGCAAGGCAAGGCGGCGATGGACAAGATCCGCGAACACATCGCTGCGCTCAGCCAGGTGCAACGGGTCAGCCGCGATGCGGCGTTCAACGCCGCAGCGCATGCCGCATCGCGGGTCGTGCCGCTGCTTCTGGCGATGTGGTTGGTGCTGCTCGCCTTGCTGTGGACCGGCTATTACGGCGAACGTGCCCGCGCCCGCGCGGAAATCGCCGCGGCACAGACCGAACAGCTGCGCGATCTCAATGCCCGCAACGAGCTGCTGGCGCGAGAGCTGGCGCACCGGGTGCGCAACCTGTTTGGCGTGGTGCTGTCGCTGATCGGCCTGTCGGCGCGCAAGCCCGGGACAACCTCCGAAGTGCTGAGCGATATCACCCAGCGCGTCCACGCATTAAGCCGGGCGCATAATGTCGCGACTGGCGACGCAACCGGCGAGGTAGAGCTTACCGAGCTTCTGAACAGTCTTTGCCAGCCTTACCAGGGCAGCGACAAGCCGGCGATTACCCTGCACGGACCCCAGGAGATCGTTCCGCCATACATGGTCTCACCCTTCGCGCTGGTCTTTCACGAGCTTGCGACCAATGCCGCCAAGTACGGCGCGCTTTCGGTTCCGGGCGGCCGGGTGCGCATCGCCTGGCGCGGCGGGCATGGCGGCGAACCGTTGCAGATCGAATGGCGCGAAGTGGGCGGCCCCGCGCCCGACGCAATCCAGGCCAAGGATGTACCCAGCAGCGGGTTCGGACAGCGCATGACCGAAGCGGCGATGCGCCAGATCGGCGGCAAGCTGACCCGGGATTTCCCCCCTGAAGGGGCAGTGATCACGCTGGAAATCGTACGCCGCGGCTAAACAGTGTGATAGCTGCGGTACCAGTCGACGAAAGCCGGAACACCAACTTCGATCGAGGTAGTCGGCGCATAGCCAAGATCGCGTGAGATCGCCGAGATATCGGCATAGGTCGCGGGGACATCACCCGGCTGCATCGGCAGCATCTCGATCTCGGCCTTGCGCCCGCAGGCCTCCTCGAGCAGG
>JBJTMA010000189.1:0-14315 GCA_046063295.1 Novosphingobium sp. | reverse complement strand
TTGAGTGCTTCGGCGAGCCGCGTGCCGAGCGAGAGGATCGCTACCTTGGAGCCATGGCGCACCACGCGCCCCTTGCCTATCTCCAGCCGCTGCGGAACGGTCGGCAGTTCGACACCAACCCCGTTGCCGCGCGGATAGCGGAAGGCGATCGGGCCTGAGTCATGATGGATCGCCGTATGCGTCATGTGGACCAGCTCGGCCTCGTCCGCCGCGGCCATCACCACCAGATTGGGTAGCGTCGCCAGATAGGTCACGTCGAACGACCCGGCGTGAGTCGCCCCGTCCGCGCCAACCAGCCCCGCGCGATCGATCGCGAAGCGGACCGGCAGGTTCTGGATCGCGACGTCATGGACCACCTGATCGTAGGCGCGCTGGAGGAAGGTCGAATATATCGCGCAGAACGGACGCATGCCCTGCGCGGCCAGGCCCGCGGCAAAGGTCACCGCGTGCTGTTCGGCAATGCCGACATCGAAACTGCGATCGGGGTGCGCCTGGGCGAACTTGTCGACCCCGGTACCCGAAGGCATTGCCGCAGTGATAGCGCAGATGCGCGCGTCGGTCTCGGCGAGCTTCGCCAGCGTCTCGCCGAAGACGTTCTGATAGGCCGGGGCGGTGGCCGGCGCCTTGGCCTGCTGACCGGTGATCACGTCGAACTTCTGCACCCCGTGATACTTGTCGGCGCTGGCCTCTGCGGGAGCATAGCCCTTGCCCTTTTGCGTCACGACATGGACCAGGCACGGCCCTTCGGCGGCATCGCGAACGTTCTCGAGGATCGGGATCAGCTGCTCGATGTTATGCCCGTCGACCGGGCCGACGTAATAAAAGCCCAGTTCCTCGAACAGGGTGCCGCCCATCGCCATGCCGCGGGCGAATTCGTCAGTCTTCTTAGCGGCGCGGTGCAGCGGCTCGGGCAGCTTGCGCGACAGGCGCTTGGCAATCTCACGGACCCGCAGGAACGGGCGCGAGGATACCAGCCGCGCCAGGTATGCCGAAAGCCCCCCAACCGGCGGTGCGATCGACATGTCGTTGTCATTGAGGATCACGACCAGCCGGTTGCCCGCGCCCTGCGCATTGTTCATGGCTTCATAGGCCATACCTGCGCTCATCGCGCCGTCGCCGATCACCGCAATGCCCTTGCCCGGTTTCCCTGCCAGCTTGTTTGCGATGGCGAAGCCAAGTGCGGCCGAAATCGAGGTCGACGAGTGCGCGGTGCCGAACGGATCGTAGAGGCTTTCGCTGCGCTTGGTGAATCCCGAAAGGCCCCCGCCTTGACGCAACGTACGGATCCGATCGCGCCGCCCGGTCAGGATCTTGTGCGGATAGGCCTGGTGGCCGACGTCCCACACCAGCCGGTCTTCTGGCGTGTTGAAAACATAATGAATCGCCACAGTCAGCTCGACCACGCCAAGTCCCGACCCAAGGTGGCCGCCCGTCTGCCCGACCGCGCTGATCATCTCGGCTCGCAATTCGTCGGCGAGCTGGCGTAGCTGATCGGGGCTGAGCCGCCTGAGATCGTTCGGGTTCGCTACCGTATCGAGCAGCGGTGTGTCCGGATTTGCACTCATCGGTTGGCCATTACACGCCTGTGACAGGCCTGTCGAATGGAGAGCGCATGCACGCGCTGTGCAGTTGACTTGGCGTACGGGCGCGGGAATGAGCGATTCCATGGAGCTCAGCCATCGTCTTGCCGCCGCCGCCGACACCCCTCGCATCGCCGCTCTGATGGAGCGTGCGATCGCGCAGCTGCAACGGCCGTTTCTCAACGCCGAGCAGATCGCCGCAAGCCGGCTCAGCATGGGCCTCGACACCCAGCTGATCGCCGACGGCACCTATTTCGCGATTCTGGATGGTGATGAACTGGTCGGCTGCGGCGGGTGGAGCAAGCGCGCAACGCTCTATGGCGGGAATCACTCGGCGGAATTGCGCGACGACCGCCTGCTCGATCCGGCACAGGAACCGGCGCGGATCAGGGCGATGTACACCGATCCCGCACATGTCCGCCGCGGTATCGGCCGGATGATCCTGAACCTGTGCGAGGAAGCTGCCGCTGCTGCCGGGTTCAAACGACTGGAGCTGATGGCAACTGCGGCGGGAGAGCCGCTTTACACCGCCTGCGGCTATCACGTGATCGAACGGGTTGACCGTATGTCAGGCGAAGGAATCGCGGTCCCCGGCGCGGTGATGGGGAAAAGTCTCTAACCTTCCGCACTGCAGTCCGCGCAGAACCCCCTGAGCTCGACGACCGGGCGGATATCGGCAAATCCGGCCGCCTTGGCTGCTTCGACCAGAGCACCGGTCAACTTATCGTCATCTATATGCACGGTCTTGCCGCAGCCGTCGCAGATCAGGAAGATGCAGTCATGGCGGCAACCCGGGTGCGGATTCGCGATATAGGCGTTGGCGCTCTCAACCCGGCGGGCGAGATTCGAGGCGACGAACAGGTCGAGTATCCGGTAAACCGAATTGGCCGCGACCCGCTTGCCGCGATCCTTCGAAACGAACTCGGCGATGTCATAGGCCGAAACCGGGCGATCCTGCGCGGCAAGCGCACCGAACACTTCGGCGCGCATCCCGGTCCACTGCTCACCCGCATCCTCAAGCGCGTGCTGCGCGGCTTCGACCAGGCTTTCACCGGTCGGTTCGTCATGGTGATGGTGATGGTGTGCGTGGCTGGCCATGCGCGCAATATAGTCGCGCCGGTCGCTTCCCGCAAATCCTAGCGGGTTTGGTCCTGCGCCGAGGGAACCAGCGTCTGGTCAGGCAGATTCGGCGCTGCGGTGGCCGCGGTCGCCGAAGGAATGACCTGCTCAGCAAGGCTCTTGTGGCTGAAGGGTGAACCCATGACCGCGAACAGCGCGGCGCAGCCCAGCACGAAGCCGATGCCAAGAGCGCGGTAAAGGTCGGGTTTGAACAGGCCCATCGGGAGTGTCTCGTAACAGGGGTTAATCGCTTGACCGCCCTCCTGCACAATCGAAAGTTACCGTCCAGTGAATGCCGCGTGCAGCTTCACGTCATAGCGACGAAGCGATTGGGCGCTGCGGTGAGCCGAAAGAAGCGCGACCGCATCAGTGCCGGAAATGGCGCATTCCGGTGAAGACCATCGCAAGTCCGGCCTCGTCCGCAGCTGCTATGACCTCGTCATCGCGAATCGATCCGCCTGGCTGGATCACCGCCGTCGCGCCGGCTTCAGCCGCCGCCAACAAGCCATCGGCGAAGGGGAAGAAAGCATCGGATGCCACCGCCGAACCGACCGCGCGGCTTTGTGCCCAGCCGAACTTCTCGGCCGCTTCAGCTGCTTTCATCGCCGCGATGCGCGAAGAATCGCGCCGGTTCATCTGGCCTGCGCCAATCCCGGCGGTAATCCCATCCTTGGCATAAACGATCGCGTTCGATTTCACATGCCGCGCCACGGTCCAGGCAAACAGGCAATCCTTGAGTTCCTGCGCCGTCGGCTCGCGTTTGGTCACAACTTTGAGATCGGCTGCCGCAATCGCCCCATTGTCACGGCTTTGCGCCAGGAGACCCCCGGTGATCGGCTTGATCAGCAGGCCGCCACGGCGCGGGTCGGGAAGTTCCCCGGTCAACAGCAGCCGCAGGTTCTTCTTGCGCGCGAAGACCGCCTTGGCGTCATCGTCGGCATCGGGAGCAACCACCACTTCGGTGAAGATCGCCGCGATCGCCTCGGCGGTGGCTGCATCAAGCGTCTGGTTGACCGCGACGATGCCGCCGAAGGCCGAGACGTCGTCGCACTGCAGTGCGCCGGTCCAGGCATCGAGCAGCGAAGCACCTTGGGCAACACCGCACGGGTTCGCGTGCTTGACGATCACGACCGCAGGATCCAGCCCCCGGAATTCGCTGACCAGTTCGAGTGCGGCATCGGCATCAGCGTAATTGTTGTAGCTCAGCTCCTTGCCCTGGACCTGTTCAGCCTGGGCGATACCGCGCCCGTGGGGTCCCACCGGCACATAAAGCGCCGCGCGCTGGTGCGGGTTTTCGCCATAGCGCAATTCGGCCACACGCTTGCCGTTAACGGCAAGCATTTCGGGGAAGAACTGCTGCTGGTCGGCAAAGGCGAACCACTGGCTGATCATCGCATCATAGGCCGCAGTGGCCGAATAGGCGCGCGCTGCCATCAGCCGGCGGAAATCATAGGTCGTTGCCCCGCCATTCGCGTCCAGTTCGGCGAGGAACGCATCGTAGTCCGCCGGGTCGGTGAGGATCGTGACATAGGCGTGATTCTTTGCCGCAGAGCGGACCATGCTGGGGCCGCCAATGTCGATGTTTTCGATGATTTCGTCGCGGTCCGCGCCCTTCATTACAGTTTGAACGAAGGGGTAGAGGTTGACCACGACGAGGTCGATCGCGCCAATTTCATGGCTCTCCATCGCCGCCGCATGCTCGGGATTGTCACGCACCGCGAGCAGCCCGCCGTGAACCTTGGGATGGAGCGTCTTGACCCGCCCGTCCATCATCTCGGGAAAGCCGGTGAGATCCGAGATGTCCTTCACGGTCAGCCCCGCATCGCGCAGCGCATTGGCGGTCCCGCCGGTCGAAACCAGTTCTACCCCCAGCTTGGCCAGCGCCTGGCCCAGTTCGGCAAGGCCGGTCTTGTCGGACACCGATAAGAGCGCCCGGCGGATCGTTACGTCATTCACGTCAATTCTATCCCATCTTCTTCAGCAGCCAGGCGAACGAGCCGCCCCCGCGCGAGACGAGGCCCTGGACTACCAGCTGCTGGATCGGCTGGGGGCGGCCTTGCCCGTCGGCCCAGATGCTTTCCTCGATCGTCACCTGTCCACCCGACGCATCGCCGCCGCCGAGGCGGAACTGCCAGTACGAACCGTCGGGCAGCGCAATCCCCGCACCTTGCCCGTCTTCGGACAATCCCACCTCCACCCCCGGACCGAGATGAAAGCGGATCGCGTAACCGACCTTGCCGCTTTTGCCTTTGCCCTTGGCGGGGACGAGCAGGTCCTCTCCGCGCAGCTCGGTTCCGTCGTCGCGCAGGATCAGGATCCGGCGGTGGGTGAGGCCATAGCGGCCGACGTAGCCATTGTGGCTGGCCTCAAGCCTGGTTGCCCCGCCCTGCTTTTCACCGTGCAGGGTGCGCCGGTCGAGATCGACCTCGCTTACGCCATTGCCGATCTTGCCATTGATCAGGATTGCGGTCGAATTGGCGTCATCGATCACCAGTGTCGAATGCGCTGCTGTGGCCCGCAGGCCCTGCTCGAGCCGCACCGGGATCAATCCGCCCGCGCAGGCCGCACCGCCGCAGTTGACGACAAGCCGCTGCCCGTCGTGGCTGAATTCGAACGCCAGGGTCGAGGCGCAGCCGGCCCGCGTGTGCTTGGCGAGTGGCGGAGGCGCTGCATCGAATTGCAGGATGCCTTTTTGCGCGACCACCCGTTGGTAGCCCCATTGGCGTACGTCGCGCAGAGGACGGGTGCGCACTCCGCTGGCATGGATCAGGGCCGCGACTTCGTCTCCGTCGACGGCCCACGCGCCCTGCCAGGACCCCAGCGATCCATCGCCATGAGTCAGTGCCAGCAGCGGCGGCACGAGCAGCCCCATGATCGTCTCGAGCGCCTGCGGGGGATCGCGCCGCACCGCATGATAGCAGGCCCGCAGCCTGACCAGTAGCGCAATCGCTTCCATCTGCGCGAGCGGACTGCGCGATAGCACCCCGCCATCGTCTCCGACTAGTTCGCCCAGCGCCTTGATCAGCCCGGCCTCTCCGAACAGGCGGCGGGGCTTGCCATCGGGAAGCAGCAGACCCGCGGCCACGATCCCGCACCAGCCGGCAACTTCGGCCAGACGGTCCTCGGAGCGGCCGACGTTCTTGTCGAGCCACCGCGCGGTATCACCAAGCGCAGCAAGGACTTTGCCGCGCAATACCTTGTTGCCGCTCGACAGGATCAGCGGGGCATGAACCAGCCAGTTAAGCTCGCGCGTTCCGGCATTGCCAACGGTCCACGCCGGTCCCTTGCCGGGGCGTGAAGGATATTTGGGATTGGCCGCAAGCCAGGCGCCCAGCACGCGCTCTGCCACGGGAGCGACCGCCTCGCGCGGGGCGCAGGCTTCGAGATCGGCCAGCCAGGCAAACGAATGCACCGCGCGTTCAAGTGGAGGGGCAAGGCGGGCCGCTCCGGCAAAGTCAATCTGCGCGATCGGCGACTTCACCCCGTGAACCAGGAAATGCCCCGCGCGCAGGGCGGTCCCGGCCACGCGGCTGCCGGGGAGCGGGTTGGCGACGGTGGCCAGCAGCTTGAGTTTAGGGGGCTTGCGGAACGGTGCCGTCAGCGTCGAACCCGAAACTCCAAAGCGATAGGCCAGCCGGATCAGCCGCTCGCCCGCGCCCAGCGAAGGCGGAGCGAAATCGGCCAGCGCGAGCGCCCGGCCCGGCTCGACCAGTTCGCCGGGAGCGGTTGCGGGATCGGTCATTTCAGACACCAGACCGCCCTCATCGCCGGCCGCCAGCGGGATCGCCACGCGGGACTCGCTGTTGTCGCTGCGATGCTGGAGCGCCGTGTCGGTCATCGCTCATCCCGCCTCCTTGAGCGCCGCGATGTTGGCTGCGTATTGCCCGGGCCCGCCCTTGAAGCTCGCGGTTCCGGCCACCAGCACGTCGGCCCCCGCAGCCACACATTGCGCCGCCGTGGCGTGATCCACCCCGCCATCGACTTCGAGATGAATCGGCCGGCCGCTCTTGTCGATCATCTTGCGCACCGCCTCGATCTTCCTCAGCTGGTTGTAGATGAAGCTCTGCCCGCCAAAGCCGGGGTTGACGCTCATCACCAGCACAAGATCGATATCGTCGATCAGATAATCGAGCATTTTTGCCGGGGTCGCAGGGTTGAGCGAGATGCCCGCCTTCTTGCCCAGAGCCTTGATCGCCTGGACAGTGCGATGCGGATGCGGTCCTGCTTCGGGATGGAAGGTAATTATGTCCGCCCCCGCCGCGGCGAAGGCTTCAAGGAAGGGATCTACCGGCTCGATCATCAGATGGACGTCGAATGGCTTGGCGGTGTGGGGACGCAGCGCCTTCACCACCCCCGGCCCGATCGTCAAATTCGGAACGAAATGGCCGTCCATGACATCGACGTGGATCCAGTCGGCCCCGGCAGCATCGATCGCGCGGACCTCTTCACCCAGACGGGCGAAGTCTGCGGACAGAATCGATGGCGAGATCAGCGGCTTGGCCATGGCGGGTGGGGCGGCTCCGTTTATGGGCGCTTACCTACCACATCTGGGGGGAACAAGGCGCGCACCGGCTGTTTTCCACACTGCATCTCGCGTTTTTCGCGGAGGAGCGAAGTCTGCGGCCGCGATTGACCTGATCCACGGGGCACGGCACAGCCGCCGCGATGCAAGCCAATCGATCCCCTGCCGAAACGATGCAGCTGATGGCCCGTGAAACAAGGGTGATGCGCGGATCGGTATCGCGCGAGCTGGGCGGAGTTGAAGTGCCGCCCGGCTTCGAACGCTTTGCCGGAGGCGAATACCTGCTGCGCTGTGCCAGCGGGTACGCCTATCACTACGTCCCCGGGCAGGGCATCACGATCGAGCGACCGGCGAAAGATGCCGATCCGGACGAGGAATTCCTGTGGCTCAACGGCAGCGTATACGCCGCTGTCGCCTGCCTTAACGGGCTTTACCCGCTGCACGCCTCCGCCATCGAGATCGACGGCAAGGTCCATGCGTTCACCGGGCCAAGCGGCGCGGGCAAATCGACGCTGGTCAGCGCGCTGGCGAGCCGCGGGCTGCGCCTGTTTTGCGACGATACCTTGCTGCTTGACCTGTCGAATGGCCGCAGTGTGATCGCTCTGCCGGGCCACAAGCGGCTCAAGCTTACCTCGCATGCTCTGGCGCTCACCGGACTGATCGCAGAGCAACCAGTCGGCGCCGGTACCGGCAAGAGCTATGCCGCCGCCCCGCGCGGTGCTTCGAGTGACCCGCTGCCCTTGGCCAGCCTGACGATGCTCGCCACAGGGGATACCCTGGCATGGGAGCCGATCGATGGCGCTCAGCGCTTGCTGGCGCTCGACGACGATCACGACGTACAACGGCTATACGCAACCGCACGCGGGCCAAGACGGGCGGAGACCTTTCAGAATCGTGCGCAGATCGCCGCTGCTGTCGCAATGGCACGGTTGACCCGGCCAATGACGGACAACACTCTTGCCGCGACCGTCGATTTCGTGCTTGCGCAAATCGACGCTGCAGGGACCCTCGAATGACCAAGATCAGCAAACGGCGCGACCAGTTCAGCGAAACTGCAATCGACGAGGAAATCGTCGTGATGAGCCTCGACAGCGGAACCTTCTTCTCGCTTACCGGGACCGGCCGCACGATTTGGGAGCTGCTCGACCGGCACTCCAGCCGCAGCGAGCTGCTGGCGGAGCTGGCGCGCGCGTACGACATGGGCGAAGACGACATCGCGCCTGACCTTGACCGGTTCGTTGCGGCGCTGAGCGAAGCCGGGCTTGTTGCCAGCAATTGAACCTTGGGCGGCGCGGCTGCGGACGTTGCGCGCCATGGCCCTGCTTCTCTGGGCGCGTGCGCTGATAACCTTCGCCCCATTCCGGCTGTGGCGGCGCGGACTTGGGCAGCGGATGGAAGGCGGAAGCGCCGTCGATGCAGCCCAGGTACGCAGGCTGGCTGCACAGGTCGAACGTGCCGCGTTGCGCTTGCCGCTGGCAGCCAAATGCCTGCCGCGCGCCATGGCGCTCAGCTGGTTGTTGCGGTGGTCGAACATACCGCACCGGTTGGTTCTTGCAGTTCGTCCCCCCGCACAGCGCGGCGGGGCTGACGACTTGCACGCATGGGTCGAAGTCGAGGGACGAATCGTGCTGGGCGATCTCCCCGGACCATGGCTTCGTTTGCTTGACACGGGTGGTTAACAGCCACCCAGATTGCACCCACGGACAAAAATATTGTGCAACTGCGAACCTTTGGCTTCTTCGCGAGTTGTACGATTCAGGTAAACTTTCCCTTCGGGGCTTAGCTGGTTGCCTATGTTGCGGAGTTGGTTTAACAATATTGGTGATCGAGATCGCGCAGGCAGGATGTTTGCGGCGTTCGACATGCAATCTTCGGAGTAGATTGAAATGAAGACCAGCAAGACTGTTGCAGCTGAAAAGACCTGGACCAAGCCTGAGCTGGTCGCACTTGGCAAGATTGCCGACGTTGCGGGCTCGCCCTCGGGCGTCAACGAAGGCCCCAACCACTCCTGATTTTTCGAGCGTCGCCAGCCCTGCAGCGAGCTAGCGACGAATCGTGTTTGCAGTAGTCTGGCATGAAACCGGATTTGGCGCAGAGCCGGATCCGGTTTTAAGCCGTTCTCTTTCCGCCGGTACCAGCTGTGTCGCTGGATTCTGCTCGCGTGACGGATGGACATGCGCGCAGCTTCAGCCTCACAATGACCCGCGCCGCGTTCGCGGCTGGTCTCCTGCGGAATTTGACGGTCTCTCCGTCCTGTTCGCAGGCCATATCTCCAATGCGCGCGCACTCGCGCTTGAGGCGGGCATTTCCTGGCCGCAGCGCCCCACCATGCTCGATCTCGCGCGGCTCTACGCCGCAATCCTGCGCAGGTATCCCGCTTCTCCAGACCTCCGTATAATCGGCGAATACGCCGTGGTGGTGATCGACCACGCGCAGCGCAGCCTGCGTCTGGCGCGCAGTCCGCTCCGCGCGCCGCCGCTGCACTTCCATCACGAAACTGGCCGGGTGATCGCCGCCAGCGTGCCCCGGGTGCTGCTGGCGGCGGGGGTCGCGCCGCGGCTCGATCCGCTCAAGCTCGCCGACAATGCCTGGTTCAACTACGCAAGCGATCGTTCCGGCTGGTACGAGGGCACCGCCAAGGTTCCGCTGGGCAGTGTGGTTGAATTTAACGGCGGGCCAGCGCGCACCAGCCGCTATTACGATCCGCTTACGCTGCCGCGGATTCGCTTGCCGCGACGCGAGGATTACGTCGAACAGGCGCGCGTGCTGCTGGACGAAGCGGTCGCCGCGGCGCTCGACGGGTTCGAGCGGCCCGGCGTGATGTTGTCGGGCGGGCTCGATTCGTCGCTTGTTACCGTCCAGGCGCTGAATCATCTGCCCGACAGGCAAGAGCTTCCCGCCTTTACCTTCGTACCGCAGGCGGACTGGGACGGCCGCGTGCCGCGCGGTACCTATGGCGATGAACGACCATATGTCGACCAGTTCGCGAAGATGTATCCGCGCGTGCGCCCGCACTACGTCGACAACCATGGGCTGGCCTTCGATCACCGCATGGCCGAGATGTTCCACCTGACCGGGGTCGCGCCGATCAACTTGGCCAATTACAGCCCTTATCACGAGCCCTGGCGTGCCGCGAAGCAAGCGGGCTGCGACGTGTTGCTGATACCGCAGTGGGGCAACGAGACTTTCAGCAACGCAGGTGAATGGGGAACGCTGGAATATTTCCTCGGGCTGAGGTGGGGCGAACTGGCCGCTGCTCTGCGCGCCAGCCCCGACGATCCACGGCCACTGTGGCGGCGTTTCGTCGGCGAATGCCTGCTGCCCCTGCTGCCGCCCGCGCTATGGCGGCAGCAACGCTCGTGGCGCGGTGTGCGCGATACCCGCGAGCTCGCGTCGCCACTGCGCGCCGACTACGTGGCGGCACACGGGCTCAACCAGCGCGGCGATGCGCAGGGTGGCGCGCTCGGCGGGGCAGCGCCGCGCAGCCAGCGCGCCTGGCTCGCGCGTGCGCTCAACACCGCCTTTGAGGAGGCAAGCGACGTGTGGCAGGGCTTCGAGCAGCTCTACGGTGTAGCGATGCGCGATCCCGCGGCCTATCGCCCGCTTGCCGAATTCTGCTTCGGTCTGCCGACCGACATCTACCTCCACCAGGGCGAGCGGCGCTGGCTGGCGCGCGAATTGGCGCGTGGGGTGCTGCCCGAAGCGCAGCGGACCAATCCGCGGTCAGGGCGCCACCATCCCGACTGGCTGGCCAAACTCGCCCCGCGCAGGACCGAACTTCGGGCCGAGCTTGACCGGCTTGAGCAGTTTCCCGAGCTTGCCGAAATGCTCGACTTTCCGCGACTGAAGGCTGCGCTGGATGACTGGCCGAGCGAAACCCCGATCGGCGAGGATGCTTTGCCGCTGCAAGTCGCGGTAACTCGAGGGCTCACCGCGGCGCGTTTCATCAATTACGTTTCGGGCCGGAACTGCTAGAAGCGCTTCTCGTGGGGCTGACGCACATCTTGCTTGACCTGGCCGGCCGTCGCCGCGCGGGGGGGCTGTTTGCCCTGATGATCGCAGCCGCACTGACCGAGGGCCTGGGGCTGCTCATGCTGGTACCCTTGCTGGCGGTACTCGTGCCCGGCAACGCGAATGGCAGCAAGCTTGCTACGGTATTTGTAGGGGCCGGAGTGCCGCTTGCACTGGGACCGCTATTGACGCTTTTCGTCGGATTGGTGGCACTCCGCGCGCTGGTTATGCGGGCGCGCACACTCACAGCAGTGCGCGCGCAGGTTGCATTGGTCGACGAGCTGCGCATGCGCGCCTGGAACGCGCTCCTCAACTGCGAATGGCGGCACCTGCTGACACTGAGCCGCGGCCACAGCGCAAGCCTGCTGCTGAGCGAGGTCGAGCGTGCCGGGCTAGGCGTGCAGCAATTGCTGCTGGCGGCTGCGAGTGCGGTAACACTGGGGGGCGTTCTGCTTGGCGCGCTGCTGCTTTCGCCGTTGATGACGTTGGGCGCGCTGGGTGCTGGCGCGCTGCTGATCGTGCTTCAGGCAGGACTGCGACGCACCGCCCACCGCCTTGGTGAGGAAGTTGGCGAGGCCCACGCGGCGCTTCACGCCAGTCTCGATGAGGGCCTCGCCTCGTTGCGGACGATCAAGAGCCTTGAGGGCGAAGCTGCGGCGGCGGCGCAGAGTGCGCTCAGCATCCGCGCGCTGCGCTCGGTCCAGCTGGAATTTGCCCGGCGACATACCCTCAATCAGGGCCTGCTTCAGGTTGGCGGAGCGGTGGCCCTGGCGCTGCTGGTCTGGCTTGCGGTGCGGGCCTGGGGGCTGGGGGCCGCCACGATTCTGCCGATGGTCGCAGTATTCGCGCGCGCGCTGCCGCTGCTGGGGCAGGTCCAGGACGCTTGGCTCAACTGGCTCCACGCCCGCCCCGCGCTCGATGCCGCGCTCAGGCTGACCGTGCAGGCCGAAGCCGCCCGTGAACCGGAACCGGATCAGACGGCCGCGCCCTCGCTTACACAGGCGGTGCGACTTGAACGGGTCGGGCTGCAGTTCATCGCAGGCGAGGCGGTCCTTCACGACGTAACGCTGGAAATGCCTGCGCGCGGGATGACCGCACTGACCGGGCCGTCCGGGGCAGGCAAGAGCACGCTCGCCGACCTGATTGCGGGGTTGCTATCGCCCGACCGAGGTCAGGTGACAATTGACGGCGTCCCCTTGTCAGGACCGCAGCGCCGCGCATGGCGGCGGCAGGTTGCCTACGTTCAGCAAGATCCCGTGCTCATCGCCGGCACCTTGCGGGACAATCTCGTCTGGGGCGCACCGCAGGCGAGCGATGAGGCCCTGCGCGACGCACTGCACCGGGCTTCGGCGGATTTTGCCCTGGCCTTACCGGAAGGGCTCGATACCCGGATCGGCGACGGCGGGCGCGGACTTTCGGGCGGCGAGCGCCAGCGGCTGATGCTGGCGCGCGCGCTGCTCCGCAAACCGGCGCTGCTGATCTTGGACGAGGCGACGAGCGCGCTCGACCCAGTAAACGAGGCACAGATCGCAGCGGCGCTGGAACGCCTGAAGGCGCAGATAGCGGTATTGGTCATCGCTCACCGCGGCGCGCTGACCTCCATCGCCGACCGGACTTACGAACTGAGCGCGGGCCGATTGGTCAACGGATAGCCGCGTAGATTTCAGGCAGGAAGCGCGGCGCCTGGTTTTCGGCCAGAGCATGCGCGCGCGGGTCGTCGACGTCGAGCCACCAGGCCCCGCCGATTTCCCAGGTCGCCGCGCGGCCTGCATCGGCAAGACGCTGCATTCCTTCGGACAAGCTGCCCGCTTTGCCTTCGGCGATTGCGGCGCGAATTGCTTCGGCTAGTTCGGGGGTGCAGAGAAACGCACCGCAATCGACCGCATCGTAAGTCTGGATCGTCTTGCCGATCGCGCGGATGAAACCTCGGCCATCGCGCTCGACCCAGGTGGCGTCGTCCGGATCGATCAGCGGATCGTCTGTGCGCCGATCAACCGCCAGCGTCACCCCGCGGTCTGCGCCGCCCTGCCGGGCAAGGCCGCTGAGGATCGGCGCGGAGAAGACGTGATCGGACATCATGAGCAAATAATCGCCCCCGGTCTGCTCCGCCCCGGCGAGCACCGACCAGCCGTTGGGCTTCGACCAGTCCGCAACCCGCGCGGCCTCAACCGGGACCCCGGCACGTTCGCTAAGCATGGGTAGCGCGGCTTCGAGCCGGTCGGCCTCGTGACCGGTTACGACAATGACCCGCTCAGCTCCAGCTGCCTTGACCTGACGAACGCCAAGTTCGAGCAGCGGCACACCGGCAACCGGGGTCATCGGCTTCGAATCGGAAATTTCGCGCAGTCGGCTACCAAAGCCGGCAGCAATGATCACAGCGTCCATCAGCGTCCCTTTCTTCGCTCACGCGAAGGGCAACACCAGCCCAGGCCCCCGGCCCAACCAACCATTTGACGGTACCCTGTGGGTGGTTGGGCCGAGGGCGTGGGCCGGTGTTGCTAGCTATTCGCGGAGGCGAATAGCGCACCCAGGAAAAAAAGAAACGGCGCCGGTTTGACCCGGCGCCGCTCCGAAGGAAACTTTGCTTGGGCTTATTCAGCCGCGAGCGGGGCTTCCGAGATATATTCGTCGACCATCTGGGCGGCGAGATCGTCGTTGAACTGCTGCGGCGGGTGCTTGCAGAAGTAGGCCGACGGACCGATCAGCGCACCGCCCTCACCGCGGTCGAGCGCGACCTTGGCGCAGCGAATCGCGTCCATCACGCAGGCCGCCGAGTTCGGGCTGTCTTCGACCGAGAGACGAAGTTCGAGTTCCATCGGGACGTTGCCCCACTGCAGCCCTTCAAGACGCAGGAAGCACAGCTTGTTGTCCTTCTGCCACGGCACATAGTCCGACGGACCGACGTGGATGTTCTCGTCCTCAAGGCGCTGCGCCAGCATCGACTGGACGGCTTCGGTCTTCGATTCCTTCTGCGAACCGAGGCGCTGGCGGTCAAGCATGTTCATGAAGTCGGTGTTGCCGCCGGTGTTGATCTGGTAAGTCCGCTCGACGGTGACGCCGCGCGCGGCGAACAGGCTGGACAG
>JBJTMA010000188.1:0-3489 GCA_046063295.1 Novosphingobium sp. | reverse complement strand
CTGGGCATAGCTTGGCCAGTTGTCCGGATCGCCGCCCATCACGATTCCGCCCTTGTCCGACTGGCTGATGTAGCAATGCAGCGACTGGGTCTGGATCACGCTGCGGATCATTGGTTTGACGCCCTCGGTGACCAAAGCCTGCAACGTCTGGCTTTCAATCGGTAGCTTGAGCCCGGCCATCGCAGCAACATGCCCCGAATGCCCGGCGACGCAGATCCCCACCTTGCCGGCAGCGATCCGCCCACGCGTGGTTTCGACTCCGACTACCGCATCGCCCTGGCGAACGAAGCCCGTGACCTCGCATTTCTGGATGATGTCCACGCCAAGCCGGTCCGCCGCGCGGGCATAGCCCCAGGCCACCGCATCGTGCCGCGCGGTGCCGCCGCTGCGCTGGATCAGTGCGCCTTCGATCGGGAAGCGCGCGCTCCGCGACATGTCGATCAGCGGCTCTACCTTCGCCACCTGATCGGGGGTCAGCAATTCGGAATCGATACCGCTGACCCGCATCGCATCGCCGCGTTCGGCCAGCTTGACCATGTCGGCATCGCTGTGCCCCAGCATCAGTGAGCCGCGGGGCGAGAACATTACGTTGTAGTTGAGATCGTCCGACAGGTGCCGCCACAGCTCCATGCCCAGTTCGAAGAAATCGTGGAGCGGCTTGAGTCGATAGTTCGAACGGACCAGCGTGGTGTTGCGCCCGGTGTTGCCGCCGCCGATCCAGCTGCGTTCGAGCACCGCGACATTGGTGATCCCGTGGACCCGTGCGAGGTAGTAGGCGGTGGCCAAACCATGCCCGCCGCCGCCGATGATCACTACGTCGTACGAAGCTTTCGGCTCGGCATCGCGCCACGCCGGCTGCCAGTGCGACTGGCCGTTGAACGCACCGCGCAGCAATCCGAAGGCCGAGTAACGCCCCATCAGAGTGGCAGCCAGCCCTTTGTGGTGCGCCAGTCCGGCTCAATCCCGGCAAACCGGCCCAGCCCGAGCTTGTCGATGTCGGAGAAAGTGCACCGCCCTTCGAGCACGAGGTCGCTGATCGCGTGGCCCGAGGCGGGCGACAGGCCGAAGCCGACCCCCGACATTGTGCAGACCGTCACATTCTCGCGCCGGTCGATCACCGGGCGGCCATCGGGGGTCATCTCGATCACCCCGGCCCACGAACGGATCACGTTGAGGTGTGCCGCGTTAGGGAACAACTCTGCCAGCCGCCTTGCGAGGTTGCGGGTAAGCGGCGTGCTCGGCTTGATTTCGGGGCCGAGGTCGCCAAACTCGACCCATTCGTGCGGGCCGCCGCCATAGGCCAGATTACCGCGCAGGGTCTGGCGGCCGTACAGCCCGTTACCGTCGACCCCGCCCAGCTTCATCATCGGCGCGGGTTCGGTGACGATCATCTCGGCGCGCGCGGCGGCGAGCGGCAGTTCGATTCCGAGCTCCGCGGCAAGCCTGGCGGTCTGCGGCCCGGCGGCGATCACCACAGCATCGCATTCGTAGATCGCGTTCGGTGTCTTGACCGCAGTTACTTTACCGCCAGCACTCTCGAAGCCGGTAGCAGGCGCATGCTGGACTATGCGTCCGCCGAGATCCTGGATCGCCCAGGCATAGGCTTGCACGGTGCGGTGCGGATTGGCGTGCCCGCCGAACCGATAGTGGATCCCGCCGAGGCAATTGTCACCGGCGAGCGGCACCGCCGCGCGCACCTGCTGCGCATCGAGCAGGTCGACCCGGTGACCCAGCCGGTTGTTCATGCCCGCGATGTACGTGTACTGCTCAAGCTGGCGCGGGGTGACCGCCATGACGATGCGTTCGGGGCTGAACTCGGTGGGATAGCCGAGCAACTCGTCCATCTGCGGCCACAGGCGCTGCTCTTCCTTGAACAGCGGGCTCTGATAATGCGAGCACCCCCCGCCGTTGCGGCCCGAAGCCTCCCAGCCGACGATCCCCTTTTCGAGCACGGTAACGTCCGCGCCGCTGCGCGCGAGCCACCAGGCGGCGGAGAGGCCCGAGGCACCCGCCCCGACCACGACGACCTTCTGCGCGCTCACAGGCTCATGTTCCCGCCCAGCACGCGCCGGTTCTCTTCTTCAAAGGGCGTACCAATATCCGCGTAAGGCACCCACTGCGTCGGGATGCCCATCCACACGTCCCAGCCAGCACGCATCTCATCACCCTCTTCCCAGTCGGCGATGACTTTGAGCGGCAGCGGCCGGACCGGCGCGCGGTGCGTGGCGAGCGGCAGTGCGGCGAGTTCGGTCCCCGCCTCAACCGCAAGGATCATCGCCACCTGGTCACGGCAGCGGCGACCCTGGCATTGGCCCATACCCATTCGGGTCAGACGCTTGACCTGGTCCTGATTGGGCGGGCCATCGGCCAGCAGCGTCTTGAGCGAGCGCTTCTGCAGGGCCGCGGGGCGCGCGAGATAGTGCGGCGGCTGGATTCCGGTGAGGTCGGCCAGGGTCATTTCCTCGCACTGGCAGATGATCGTGTCTCCGCCGCAGGCTCCACCAAGCGCATTGAGCCAATCGAACCGGTAGGCGGCATGGTCGAAGCCGGTATCCGGTATGCCTGAGCAAAGCCCGACGGCTTCAATCGCGCCGTCACTGTCCGGAACCCAGCCACCACGGTGCGGATCGAACCGCCGCGCGGCGTTGGCGGCATCGTGAAGCTCGATCATCGGGACGAGCCCGATTGCCATGACCACGCTGTCGCATTCGATGGTCGACCCATCGGACAGCACCAGCGCTTCGACCCCGTCGAGGCCCCCGCGGGCTTCGACCGGCCAGGTCCCGCAATGGATCGGGATTTGAGCGGCCGCTACTGAGCTCGCGTCGCCCTGCGGCGCGTCGCGAACTTCGAGTACCGCGGCGACTTCCAGTCCCTTGGCCTTGGCAAGTAGCGCGGTTTCGAGCGCAAGATCGTGCGAACCGATGACCACGATCCGCCGCCCGGCAAAAGCATCGTAGCGTTCGAGCAGCATCTTCAGCGCCTTGGCCCCCATCACCCCTGGCTGGTTCCAGCCGGGGAAGGCCATCGGCAAGTCACGCGCGCCGGTCGCCAGAACCAGCCGATCGAAGCCGACCAGCCAAGACTTTTCGGCATTGGCGAGGCCGACGAGTTGCCCTGACAGGCTGCCGACCAGCGGCCCGTTGCGATAGACCCCCCAGGCGCCGGTGCCGAGCTGGACCTCGATCCCGGCATCGAACGCCGGTTCGAGCCAGGGCATGTTGGCGAAGACCGTTTCCAGCATCCGCTCGCTGTTCTGGATCGCGGCGGTCGCGCGGCCGCCGAAGAACCAGGGCACGTCGTTTCCGACCTGCGCGCCCTGCAGCGGGTTCTCGTCGACCATGAGGACCCTCGCGCCGCCGTGTGCCGCTTCGAGCGCTGCCTTGGTGCCGCTGCGCCCTGCGCCGACCACGACCACGTCGAAATGATCTTGCGGCTTCGGGAATTTGCCGTCGATGGCGTGGGGATCGGTTCCGCGCGCGGTCATAC
>JBJTMA010000003.1:0-8059 GCA_046063295.1 Novosphingobium sp. | reverse complement strand
CCCGCACTGGCCCGCGATGATTCGTGGTACATTGAAGGCGATGCCGGCGGCACTTTGGTTGAGGACATGCAGAACCTGGTGAGCCCGGGTTTCGGCACGCTCAACACCAAGACCGGCTACGATGTGGGCGGTGTGATCGGTTATGACTTCGGCGGTTTCCGCCTTGAAGCCGAAGCCAGCTATCGCCGTGCCGGTGCTGACGGGTTCAACGTCAATTCGCAGACCACCTTTGCCCGTGCGAGCAACACGCTGACCGGCAACGTCAGCGCGCTGAGCTTCATGGTCAACGGCCTCCTGGACTTCGGTCCCGACGATGGCCTGCAGGGCTTTGTCGGCGGCGGCGCCGGCGTGGGCCGGGTCAAGGTCCTGGCCGATGCCACGGGCACTGCCTTCGACATCAACGATTCGGATTCGGGCTTCGCGTGGCAGGCTCTGGCCGGCATCCGCTATCCGATCACCGACCATGTCGACCTGGGTCTCAAGTATCGCCTCTACAACCAGGACAACGTGAACCTGGTCGGCAGCGGCAACCGCCTGCCGGTGGAAAGCCGTTTCCGCTCGCACTCGCTGATGCTGACGCTGGGCTACAACTTCGGTTCGCCGGCTCCGGCCCCCGTGCCGGTTCCGGTTCCGGTTCCGGTCCCCGTGCCTGCTCCGGTCCCCGTGCCGGTTCCGGTCCCCGCCCCGGTTTGCGAGAAGGGCCCGTACATCGTGTTCTTCGATTGGGACAAGTCGGACATCACGCCGGAAGCCGCAACGATCCTCGACAGCCCGGTCACCGCGTATGGCAACTGCGCCAACGTGCCGATCATGCTCGCGGGCTACACCGACCGTTCGGGTTCGACCCAGTACAACCAGGGTCTGTCGGAACGCCGCAACGCCTCGGTCACGGCTTACCTCACCAGCCACGGCGTCCCGGGCTCGGCGATCTCGAGCCAGGGCTTCGGCGAAAGCAACAACCGCGTGCCGACCGCCGACGGCGTGCGCGAACTCCAGAACCGCCGGGTGGAAATCACCTATGGCCCAGGTTCGGGCATGTAAGCCTCACGGCTCACACGCCAAACACGATCGGGGGGCCGGAGAAATCCGGCCCCCTTTTCGTTGCATAATGTGGTAGGCACCGTTCGAAGGAGAACCGCCCATGCGCCCGACAGCGGCTATCAGTATTCTTGCCCTAGGTCTTTGCGCCTGCACTTCGGTCGGACAGGTCCCCACAGCCAAGCTGGGCAGCGGAACTCTTTACCTGCCGAACGGCGCACCAGCGGGAACTGTCGTTCTACTCGCCGCCGGAACCGAACTGACCGTCAACGTCGCCGCTTTCGGTCTTCCCGCCGGAATGCACGGAATGCATTTGCATGCGGTTGGCAGTTGCTCTGGACCTGACTTCGCTTCGGCTGGCAGCCACCTCAATCCCCACGGGATGCAGCACGGCACAGCCAATCCGCAAGGCAGTCATCTGGGCGATCTGCCCAATCTATCGATCGACAGCCACGGCGCAGGTGCTGCCTCGGCCCGCTTGAACGACGACCGAGCCGCAGGCGAGACGGCGATTTTCGATGGCGACGGAACTGCACTGGTTATCCACGCGCAACCCGACGACAGCAAGACTGACCCGAGCGGAAACAGCGGTGCGCGTATTGCCTGCGCCGTATTGAAACGCGGTTAGGCCCTTGCCGTTTTCGCTCGCTCGGCAACCGTTGCTTGTGCGGCCGGAACCGAACGATAGGCAAAGATCAGCAGGCCGAGCGCTAGCGGGGCAACCCCGATGAGCGACAGGATTCCGGTGCGCAGGTCGCCGGTTTCCTTCGAAATTTCGCCGACCATATACGGACCGAAGCTCAACCCGACTAACGTCGTGGCAAGGAAGAACGCTGCCGTGGCGGTTCCCCGCATGTGCGGCAGGACAAGGTCCTGCGTGGTAGCCGCGGCTGCGCCAAGCGCAGCCGCGCCACACATTCCGGCGAGGAAATTCATCGTATAGAAAACGATCGGATCGGGCGTAGTGAAGCCGATCCAGATGGGAACGATCGGCGCAAGCACGCCGAAAATAATCACCAGGACTCGCCCCGCAGGGTTGCGCTGGCGTAGCGCGTCGGCAACTCGTCCGCCGATTATCACGCCCAGAAATCCGGCAAGCGCTCCGTTCGCACCGAGTACGAAGGCCAAATCCTGCTTGGGGAGCTTAAGGATGGTCTCGGCATATGGCGCGGCCCAGAACGACAAAGCGTAGGCAGCCAGCGAAACCAGCCCGTAACCGAGCGCGGTGCAGATGAACGCCGGAGTACCCCAGATCAGCCGGTATGTCGCGGGATCGGTACGCCGCAGGGACGATGCCCAGGAGAAGACCGCGTAATAGCCGAAACATACGGCAGACCATTGCGGCACGTTACCGGTCGCGCGGATCATCACCATGGCAAGCACAATCATCGCAGCTGCGGCAGCGAGGTTGGCAAGAAGTGCTGTCACACCCCGTCTGCTCGCATGGATCAGGGTGAAAGGCGGGACCAATGTCGAAAGGTCAGTGAAAAAACGCCTCAGCGGCGCGTCGCCTGTACCCGTACGCGGCGGTTCGCGCAGGGTTGCAACCCAAAGCGCGACGAGCAAGCCCGGAATACCCACGGCGAGGAATGCGGCTTGCCAGCCGACGAATCCGAATGGACCGCCCTGCGGATAAGCGGTGTTCCAATATTTGGCGATCGATGCACCGATGAGAAGCGAAACACCGCCGCCCAGGTAAAGTCCCGAGGAATAGATCGCCAGTGCTGTCGCTCGCTGGCGCGCGGGAAAGTAGTCCGAAATCAGCGAATAGGCGGTCGGACTTGCAGTAGCTTCACCAACGCCCACGCCAGTCCGCGCAAGCGAAAGCGATGCGAAGTTGCGCGCCAAACCGGACAGGGCAGTCATCGCGGACCACAACGTAAGCCCGATCGTCAGCAGCCGCACACGACGCCAGTTGTCAGCCAAACGGCCAAGCGGCACACCGAACAGCGCATAGAACACAGCGAAAGCCGCACCGCCAAGGAAGCCCAGCTGGCTATCGTCAAGGTGCAGGTCCTTCTTGATATCGACTGCAAGGATACTGAGAATCTGGCGGTCGATGAAATTGAGGATGTAGACCACCACGAGGACAGCCAAAACGTACCAACTGTAGCCGGTAGCGCGCTGATCGGTCACTTCGTTTGCTTCCGGCTCACCCATTCCCAATCCTCTCATCCAGCAGCATATCTGACCGGGTCTTCAAGCCCGGCCTTTGCAAAACCGTCCCGCCGCAAGCGACAACTGTCACACAGTCCGCAAGCGCTTCCATCATCCTGCGGATCGTAACATGACCAGCTCATGACCGGATCCAGCCCCAAGCGGTTCGCTTCCAGTGCAATCTCAGCCTTGCCTAGATACTGAAGCGGCGCGTGGATGGTGAAATGTTCGCCTCCATCGCCAGCCTTAGTCGCAAGATCGGCTAGATCGGCGAACGCAGAAATGAATTCCGGGCGGCAATCGGGATATCCCGAATAGTCGAGTGCATTCACCCCGATAAAGATATCGCGAGCACCGAGCGCTTCGGCCCATGCGAGCGTGAGTGACAGGAACACCAGATTGCGGGCAGGTACATATGTCACCGGAATGTCCGCGCTGAGCCCGTTTTTGGGCACAGCGATGTCAGCGGTTAGCGCTGATCCACCGAATTGCCGCAAATCGAGTGGCAAGACCACGTGCCTCTCAGCGCCAATGTGGGATGCTATGCTACGGGCAGCATCAATCTCGCGCCGGTGCCGCTGATTGTAGTCGATGGTCAAGGCTTGCACGGCATAGCCTGCTTCCCGAGCAAGCCCTGCGCAGACCATTGAATCGAGGCCACCCGATAGCAATACGACCGCCTTGCGAGATTGTTCGGTGCCGCCTGCTATCATGCCCTGGGGCTAGCCGCTGCGTGGCGGCGTGGCAATGGCCCTAACGCGGCGCACAGGAGCCTATCCTGCGCGCTTCGCCCGACACTTCGAACGGATAGCCATCGACGACCCCCTGGCTCTGCAACTGGATCAGTCTGTTGGTTTCGCGTCGTATTTCGGTGCGCCCGTATCCGCGCCCCGGGCAGGTGTACTGCACCACTACTTGCGAAGGGGAATCCTCGATTACGAAAGTGTTGCATTGAGCTTCTGGATGGCGAAGCTGGATGAGCCGCCGCCCGCTCGCAATGCAGACCTGCTGCGGCTGGCCATCACGTGCATGCAGCTCCCACTTGCCCGCGTCTAGCTGATCGAGCATCGCGAGCGACGGACCGCCGCCGAATGCAGGCGCAGCGACTGCGAGCAAAGTGCTGGCGACGAATGAAAGTCGCACTCTCGAACTAGCCATCGAATTAAAGCCCCTGGTCGCGCGACAAGCGTCCCTCGCAGCCGATTGCCGCAGAGACTTGTAACACAGCGCCATACTGCGACCAACTGTGCATTTTTATCGATGAATAGCGTGTTAAGCGGTCAGCTCGAAGGTCTTCGAGCAAAACGCGCAATCGACCACGATCAACCCTCGATCATCACGCATTTCCACCCGTTCTTCCTCGGGAAAGCGCGCGATAATGTCGGCGTAATGCTGGAGGGTACACCTGCAGCCGCGAACCAGCGGTGACCCTTGCTGGACACGCACTTCATCTTCTTCGTGAAACAGGCGCCAGACGAGCGATTCCAGCGACAGGTCCGTATCCACCAGCTCGTCATGGCGGATCGAGCCCGCCAGCGCCGCGACATGCTCCCATTCGGGGTGATCCATCCGCACGTGGAGCCGCTCGCGGCCCTCTTCGCCTTCGGCTAGATGCTGCACCAGCAAACCGCCCGCGACGCAGCCCGATGCGCTGCTACGGACGCCCACCCGGATCAGGGTCGGCACTTGCTCTGACTGCGCAAAATAACTCTCGCATGCCTCGGCCAAGGTGTTCCCTTCCAAAGGCACGATGCCTTGGTAACGCTGACCGGTGATTGCCATGTCGAACGTGATCGCAAGGTACCCCTTACCAAAAAGGGCGTACAAGGAAGGGTTGGCGCCAAGCTGCGCCAATCGTTCGGGATCATGACGAATATAGCCGCGCAGCTCGCCTGAACGATAATCGCAAGCCAGGAGTTCGATGATCCCGCCTTCGGTCTGCGCCTGCATGGTGAGTTGTCCCTCACCGTGTTTGAGCAATGACCCGATCAGCGCGGTTACCACCAGTGCTTCGGCCAAAAGATGCGTTATCGCGGGCGGATAGGCATGCGCGGCAAGAATCGTTTCCAGTACCGGTCCGAGCCGCACAACCCGTCCTCGCGCGTGGCGCGACGCGATGGTGAAGCTCAGGACCTGGTCGCATCCAGTCCCAGCCGAAGATATCCCGTCGGCGTCGCTCACAGCTGGCCGAAGACCCAACGCAAGACGCTCTTTTGCGCGTGGATGCGGTTTTCAGCTTCATCCCAAACCACCGATTGCGCTCCGTCGATCACAGCGTCGGTCACTTCTTCGCCTCGATGAGCGGGAAGGCAATGGAGGAACACTGCGGCATCCTTGGCCTCAGCCATCAGCGCCGGGTTAACCTGGAACGGGGCCATGGCAGCAAGCTTGTTGTGAGCATGCTCTTGCCCCATCGAAACCCAGGTGTCCGTCACAACAACGTCAGCGCCGCGAACCGCCTCACGCGGATCGCGCATCAGTGACACCTTGACCCCACGCGCTTCCGCTCGCGCAATATATCCACCGTCGCTCTCGTAACCCTGCGGCACAGCGATGCGGACGTTGAATTTCATCAGACCCGCCGCCTCGACAAACGAGTTGAGCACATTGTTGCCGTCGCCAAGCCATGCCACTTCGAGGCCAGGCAACGGCTTGCCATGTTCGATGACGGTCTGCATGTCAGCCATGATCTGGCAAGGGTGCGATTGGTCGGTGAGGCCATTGATGACCGGCACACTTGCGAAATGCGCCAATTCTTCGAGCTTCGAATGATCGTCTGTACGGATCATGATGGCATCGACCATCCGGCTCAAGACGCGGGCAGTATCGGCGATTGTCTCACCGCGCCCAAGCTGTGTGGTGCCGGCATCGAGCACCAATGCCGAACCGCCGAGCTGACGCATTGCCATGTCGAACGATACCCGGGTGCGGGTGGAATTCTTCTCGAAAACCATCGCCAGCACCCGGCCGCGCAGCGGTGCATCGTCGTCGGGTAGACCCTTGGGCCATCCGGTGCGCAGCCCTTTGCGCGCAACTGCGTCACTCAGCATGGCCGCGATCGCGTCGGCCCCGGCATCGGCCAGGTCGAGAAAATGCCGGGTCACTGGGCTGGCTCGGGGGGCTGGAAGCTCGCCGCGCCGGCAGAAAGCTTATCGAAGAATTCGTCGATATGGCTGTCATCGATCACCAGCGGTGGAACAAGGCGAAGCGTGTTGTCGCCTGCCGCCACGGTCAGCAGCTGGTGATTGTCACGCAAGTGGCCCACGAAGCCCCGGGCTTCAAACTTCATCTTGATGCCGAGCATCAGCCCCTTGCCGCGGACCAGTTCGAACAGTTCGGGATAGTTGCCAATGAACTGTTCGAGGCGGCTGCGCAGGCGATCCGACTTCGCGCGGACATCGGCCAGGAATTCGTCGTTGGCCACCGCGTCGAGCACCGCTTCGCCCGCCGCCATCGCGAGCGGGTTGCCGCCATAGGTGGAACCGTGCGCCCCGATCACCATGCCCCGGGCCGCCTTTTCGGTGGCCAGGCAAGCGCCGAGCGGAAAGCCGCCGCCGATGCCCTTGGCGGTGGCAAGAATGTCGGGTTCTATCCCGTACTGCTCGTAGGCATACATGGTCCCGCTGCGCGCGACCCCGCATTGAACTTCATCAAGAACGAGCATCAGGTCATGCTCGTCCGCGAGCATGCGCAACCCCTTCATAAACGCCTCCGAGGCAGGACGGATGCCGCCCTCGCCTTGAACCGGTTCGACCATGAAGCCCGCTGTGTTCGGTCCGACAGCGGTCTTGGCAGCTTCGAGATCATCGAACGGCACGTACTTGAAGCCCGGCAGCAGCGGCATGAAGCCCTTGTGCATCTTCTCCTGGCTCGACGCGCTGATCGTCGCCATCGTCCGGCCGTGGAAGGCGTTGTTGAAAGTGATCAGCTCATACTTGTGCTCGTTGCCGACATGCTGGTGATAGGCGCGCGCGGTCTTGATCGCGCACTCCACCGCCTCGGCGCCCGAGTTGGTGAAGAACACCGTATCGGCGAAGGTCAGGTCAACCAGCCGCTGCGCAAGATGTTCTCCCTGCGGGCTGCCATAGAGGTTGGAGACGTGCATCAGCGTCTCGGCCTGGCGCTGGATCGCCTCGATCAGGCCCTTGTGCGAATGCCCCAGGATATTGACCGCAATCCCGGCGGCAAAGTCGAGGTAGCGGCGCCCGTCCTCGCCGATCAGATGGCAGTGATCGCCGCGCACCGGGCGAAAGCCGCAGCGGGGATAGACTGGCATGAGAGGCGTGATCGACATTGCAAGGGTCCTTTGGGAACGAGGTGTAGCTGGAACGACGAATGGCGGCTCCCCTTACCCGAAGGTGAGGGAAACCGCCATTGCCGTGTCTTTGTGATTGCCTTGCCCGGTGGGTACCGGCGGCAAGGCGTAAAGCTCGTCAGTCCTGACGCGGCTGCAGGTTGACGGCCGAGTACTTGCCTCGTCGATCAACCTCGATGTCGAACTCAAGCCGGTCGCCTTCGTTGAGCCCGGACATGCCCGAACGCTCAACCGCGCTGATGTGCACGAAGGCGTCGGGCTGGCCGTCGTCACGGGTGATGAAGCCGAAGCCCTTCATCCCGTTGAAGAACTTGACCGTACCGGTGGCGCGTTCGCCGGTCAGCTTGCGCTGCGGGGCAGCGTCGCGCTTTTCGACCGCGATCACATCGCCGACGGTTTCGAGGTCGCTTGCCGAGACCTTGAGACCGTCGGCGACGTGATCGCGGTCGAAAAGCGCGAAGCGCCGCAGCGCCAGCTGACTGGCGAGCGCGCCACTGGCAAGGTCAAGTTCTTCAACGGGATGAAAGGCTTAGGCTTCATCACCCGTGA
>JBJTMA010000026.1:0-13950 GCA_046063295.1 Novosphingobium sp. | reverse complement strand
CTCCAGCGCGGCGGCAAAGGCATCGGCACCGGGGCAGCCCGAACAGGTGATCGTCTGGTTGCCCGCCTTGCCGGTGGCGAAGGCAAGCACGGTGTCGCTGGTGGAGGTATCGCCGTCCACCGTGATGCACGAGAACGTACGGCGATTGGAGGCCGAGAGGCACTCCTGCAGGAACTACTCTCCGCAGCCAATGCCCGGACTTTCTCCTGCATCACCGTCGACGGCGACACCTCGACCAGCGACACCGTGCTGGCCTTCGCCACCGGCAAGGCGGGCAACCAGCAGATCAACTGTTCCGGCTGCCCCGGCGCCGATGCCTTCGCCGCCGCGCTGGAGGATGTCTGCCGCCAGCTTGCTCACCTGGTTGTGCGCGACGGCGAGGGAGCGCAGAAATTCATCGAGGTCATGGTCAGCGGGGCCGAGAGCGACGCGAGCGCGCGGCGGATCGGGCTCGCGATCGCCAACTCGCCGCTCGTCAAAACTGCGATTGCCGGCGAGGACGCCAACTGGGGTCGCGTCGTCATGGCGGTCGGCAAGGCCGGCGAACCGGCTGACCGCGACAAGCTGTCGATCGGCTTCGGCGGCACCTGGGCAGCACGCGAAGGCCTGCCGCTGGCGGATTACGATGAGGCACCCGTCGCCGCACACCTCAAGGGGCAGGACATATCGATCCAGGTCGATCTCGGGCTCGGCGATGGCCGCGCGACCGTGTGGACCTGCGACCTGACCCACGGCTACATCTCGATCAACGCGGACTACCGGTCTTGAGCAAGGCGCTGACCGCACGAGTCGCCACGCTGATGCAGGACGCCGCGGCACGTGCCATCCTGCCGCGGTACCAGTCGCTCAGCGCCGACCAGATCGATGCCAAGGCGGCCGACGATGTGGTCACGATTGCTGACAAAGAAGCCGAGCTCATACTCGCCGAGGGACTTGCCCGCATCTTGCCTGAAGCGGCGATTGTAGGCGAAGAGGCGGCACATGCTGATCCGGCGCTGTTGGACCGGCTGGGCGACAGCTTGTGCTGGATCGTTGACCCGCTTGATGGAACCAATAACTTCGCGGCCGGCAAGCCGCCGTTTGGAGTAATGGTTGCGCTTGCTGAAAAAGGCGAGACGATCGCCGGCTGGATCTACGATCCGTTATCGGATCGTCTCAGCCATGCTTATCGGGGCGGTGGCGCATGGGTCGGCGAGGACCGCACGACCGCGCGGGTGACGGGGGAAAACCCGCCGATTGCAGCGATCAGCCTGGTATTCATGGACCCGGCCAAGCGCGCCGCGGTCAAGGAGCACATCGCCCCGCATTATCGGGTTGTCGATATCCCCCGCTGCGCTGCCGAGCAGTATCCGCGGCTGGTGCTGGGGGTGAACGATTGCTCGATCTTCGAACGCACTCTGGCGTGGGATCACGCCGCGGGGGTGCTGTTCGTCAACGAAGCGGGCGGAATGGCAGCCCGCCCAGATAGACGTCCATACCGGGTCGATGAGGCCCACCTTCCCGGACTGATCGGCGCGGCCAGCCCGGCCCTGTGGGACGATCTGGCCAGACGCCTGAACGATCTTTAGAGTTCGCTTTCGAGCCAGGCCTTGAGCTGGCTCTTGGGCGCGGCGCCCAGCTTCTGGGCAACCGGCTTGCCGTCCTTGAACAGCACCATCAGCGGGATCGACTGAACGCCGAACTGCGCCGAGACGTCGGTGTTCTCCATGATGTCGACCTTGACGATGTTGAGCTTGTCGGACAGCTCATCGCTGATTTCCTCGAGGCTCGGCCCGATCATCTTGCACGGCCCGCACCATTCGGCCCAGAAATCGACCAGAACGGGCTTGTCGGACTGGAGCACATCGGCGGCGAAGCTGGCATCGGTGACGGCTTTGGTGGCCATTGGGAATCTCCTGAAAGTGTTGCAACCAATCTAGGCATGAGCGCCGCGAAGGCAACGGTTGGGGACAAATAGCTTTACTGCGTCAGGTCCAACCCGGGCTTGTGCGCAGCCAGTAGTTCGGCCGGGAGTTCGATCAGCACCGGTGCCTGCGTATAAAGCAGCGCAGCTTCAATCTTTCGACCGGGATATGTCACCTGGAGCGCGGAAGCGTAGGCGGCCATTTGCCGCAAAATCGCCACCGGCACAGCATCGAGATTGGCAGGCACCTGCCGTGCTGACTTGAAATCTACCACCCGGATCAGCGCATCGCCAATCAGCAGCCGATCGATCGTCCCCGCGATAACATGCCCATTGACGGTCGCGGCAATCGGCACTTCGGCGAGCGAACCCGGCGCGAAAATTTCCGCCCAGTCCTTGTGCGCCAGCACAGCCAGCGCGGATGCGACCATTTCCTCGCGCGCGGGGGCGGTGAACTCGCTGCCTGAGCGTCCCAGCCAGGCCAGGGCTGCCGCGCGGCGGTCGGCTAAGGAAACGTCTGGCAGGCGTTCAAGCAGCCGGTGCATGAGCACACCACGCCTGGCCGCCGCCGAATCGCCGGTACCTGTGAAGGGCGGATCAGCCGAGAGATCCTGCCCGAGCGAGGAAGGCGCGAGCGGACGCGGCGGGCGCGGCTCGGCAGCAACCGGACGCTCCAGCCAGGGCGGCAGCAGCGCCAGTTCGCCAGGCACGGCACTTGCGCCCGGCGGCAGGATTGCGGGCGCGTTGCCATGGACCCAGCGCCTGCCCCAGATAAAATCCTGCTCAGGCTCATCCGCGGTGAACAGCCCAAGGAGCCGCGCATACCAGCTGTCAGGCGCAGGCTCCTTTTCGCGCGGGCTGAGCGATCCAGCGATGAACAGCGCTTCCTCGGCGCGGGTCATCGCTACGTAAAGCAGCCGCCAATGCTCCTGCATTTCGGCAATCCTTGTGGCGGCATCGGCCTCAGCCAATGGGCCAGCCATTTCGCTGCGGGGGAGCGGCGGGACCGGCAGCAGCCGCACGGCCTCGCCTGGCGTGGCAGTAGGATCGGGCAACGTCAGCCCGCGTCCTCGCCCCGGACCATTGGGATTGTCTGCGGCATCGGCAAGGATCACGATCGGCGCCTGCAGTCCCTTGCTACCGTGCACTGTCATCACGCGGACCTCGTCGGCCGACTTGCCTGCTTCGCGCTTCAATTCGCCGTCGCCGGCATCGAACCAGCGCAGGAACATGTGCAGGCTCGGCGCTTCGGTTGCGGCAAATGCCCCGGCCGCGTTGAGCAGTTCGTCGAGCGGATCGTTGACCTCGCTACCGAGCCGCGCGGCAAGCTTGCGACGCCCTTGCCACGGCCCGGTCAGGACCCAGTGGAGCAAGGCCTGCGGTGGCTCGAAATCGGCCTGGCGCAACAGGTCGAGAAGCAATGCCAACGCCGCCGCAATCGGGCCACTGTCGCGCTGGTCAAGCAGGTGCCGCCACAGCCGCAGGCCCTTGGGCCGATAGCCGAATTCAAGCAGATCCTCCTGGCTCCAACCGATCAGAGGGGAGGTCAGCAGGCAGGCAAGATTGAGATCGTCGAGCGGCTGCGCGGCAAAACGCAGCGCCGCCATCAGGTCACGCACCCCCAGAGGCGCGGCGAGCCTGAGCCGATCGACCCCGGCCACGGGTACCCCCGCCGCATGAAGCCGCGCCACGATGAGCCCGGCGAGCGCCTTGCGTTTGCGCACCAGCACCATGACGTCGCCCGCCGTCGCGCGGCGCGCCGTTCCCGGCGTTTCGCCCTTGACCAGCGGAAACCCCTCACGCAGCCAGACCGCCACTTGCCGCGCGATCTTGTCAGCGAGTTGCCGGTCGGTCGGAGCGAGCCATGTCTCGCCCCCCTCGTCAGCAGAATCGACTGCGGCCTCGTCATCCAGCTCTTGCGAGGCGCCGACCACTTGCCACAGCACCACTTGGCCAGGCCGGTCCTCGCCCTTGTGGATCACCTCTTCCTGTTCGGTCAGGCCCAACGAAACCGTGCCGATATCGGCAATTGCCAGGTCGACGAATTCAAGAACCTGACGCGAGGTCCTGAAGCTTTGCCCGAGGCCTAGATCGCGCAGATCGCGCACCCGCTGCTCGCCGCGCAAGGCGGCCGCCCCCTCGGCGAGCCGCGCCATCTCGCGCCTTACCCGCGCTTTCGCGTGCGCGAAGTTCTCTGGGCTGGTTCCCTGGAAGCGGAAAATCGCCTGCTTGTAATCACCGACCACGAACAGCGTGCGCAATTTGTCGCCGTGCTGACCCAGTCCGGAAAAGAAATCGCCGGTCAGCGCTTCGATGATTTCCCACTGCGCGGCATTTGTATCCTGTGCTTCGTCGACCAGGATGTGATCGAAGCGCCGGTCAAGCTTGTAACGAATCCATTCAGCCAGTTCGCTGCGCCCGAGCAGCCCCGCGGCAAGGCGGATCTGGTCGTCAAAGTCGATGAGGCCAGCGCGGGCCTTTGCGGCGTCCCAGAGAAGCGCGAACTTGCGCCCCAGTTCAAGCGCGGGGGCGAGCCATTCCGCGAGGTTGAGCAGTGTCTGGAACTCTCGCACTGCAAGGCTGGACGCCAGCACTGCGGCAGCGGCTTGCTCGAAATGCTCTTCGAATTTCGGGAGCGAGCGCAAATTGCTGACTGTGTCGTCCTTGTTGAACAGGATCTTGTGCAGCGCCGGCAAGGCTTCGAAGCGCTGGGCTGGTGATGCTGCCAGCCAGTCCGCAATCACCGCGGCGCCATCCTGCCCGGTCTTTGCGGTCCACTGACGATAAGCCGAGAGGCACAGCCCGAGCGCATCCACGTCGAACTTTTCATTCGAGCACAATGCAGTCAGATTATCGGAACTGGCATCACTGGGCAGGCCGATCAGCTGCTTGACCCGCGGCAGCATCGGTACCTGCCATCCGCGCAGCGCATCGAGCGCTTTGGCGCAACGCAGCAGCCAGGCTTCAACCGCGTCGGGTCCGAGCCGCACCGACAGGTCTTCGATTGCACGCAGCGTAGCGACGTCGTCTTGTGCCTCGGCCTGAAGCAGCAGGTCTGCCAACACCTCGCGCAGCAGAAGGTCGCGTTCGCGGTCCTCCATCGCCTTGGCGCCGGGAGTGAGCCCGGCCTCGAGCGGAAAGGCGGCGAGGAGCCACTGCGAAAAAGCGTGGATCGTATCGATCCTGAGGCCACCGCCGGCACAATCGAGCACTTCGGTAAAGAGGCGGCGTGCCCTGGCCTGTGCTGCCGGGGTAAAATCCGCACCGATCGCCTTGAGGTCCGCCGCGAGAGCTTCAGGCTTCGCGCGTACCCAGCGCGCCAGCACGCCGTTGATCCGCTCGGCCATCTCGGCAGCACCGGCCTTCGTAAAGGTAAGGCAGAGGATCTGCGAAGGGCTCACCCCGTCCTGCAAAAGCAGGCGGAGCACGCGCGCCGATAGAACCTGGGTCTTGCCCGTGCCGGCCGACGCGGAAAGCCACACCACTTCCTTCGGATCAACCGCCGGATGCTGTTCCTGGGTCAGCGGGAAAAGCCGGCTTCCGCTGCTCATGCCCTGCCCCCGCTGTCAGCATCGCCGCGCGCCTGCCATTCGTCGAGCCGCATCAACTGGTCGTAGTCATTGTAGCCACCGATGTCCGGATTGAGCCGGGCGACGAACGCCTCATCCCCCTTGATCCAGCGCTCGATCGCGTCGGTCAAGAACCACGCGCTCTGATCGAGGAACTCGTCGCGCGGCAGGCCGGTCTGCTTGCGCCCGTCCTTCACCGGTTCACTGCAATAGCCGAAACCGGTCTCGCTGGTCTTGCTCTTGGCCAGCGACCAATATTCGAAACGCTGCGGCTCTCCGGTCACGCCTTTGAACCCACCCTGAGCGGCAATCAGGCCCAGCGTGCCGAGTTGCAGCGCAAAGCCCTTTTCCACCATAGCCCCGCTTGGCGGCCCACCGGTCTTGTAATCGACCACGGCCAAACTGCCGTCGGCTTCCTGATCAATCCGATCGACCCGGCCGTGGACCTTGATCCCGTGCCAATCCATTGCACCGTCCAGTTCGCTCACCAGCACGTGTCGCCCATCGGCCTTATGGCGTTCGACCGCACCGTCGATCCATTCCAGACCCTTCTGCAAGCGCGGCCACCACAGCGAACGGACCAGCGGATGCGCGCGCATCTGGTTGAGTTCCTCCGCGGCTATCAAAAGCAGTTCGCCGGCGCGCCCTCCGCTGCGGTGCCAGCGCTCGAGCACCTTGTGTACGACCTGACCCTTCCACGCCGCGGTCGGCTCAGCGTCCAGCGCGTCGAGCATGCGCAGTCGCAGGATTGCCGAGGCATAGAATTGATACGGGTCGCTGCGGAGCCGGTCGATCGCGGTGACTGCCAAGGGCACGTCACGCTGGGCCGCGCTCGGCCTAGGCTCGGGGCGCGGATAGGCAGGCGCCGCGCTGGCCAGATCAATCCGCCGCGCCAGCTCGATCGCCTGTACTTCGCGGTGGTCCTTCGCCAGTTCGCCCAGCAACGCCTCAACCCGCAGAACAAAGCGGCTGGGGATCACCGGACCGCCCTCGTCCCGCGCGGCCCAGCTCAGCACAACCTCGGGCGCGCCGAGCTGGCCGGCAAGGTCATGCGCGGAAAGCCCGATGCGGTGATCGGCGCCAGGCACGCCGAGCGCGCGCAGCACGGCAGGCGGCAACAAGGGCTCGGGTGCCGGGCTGGCCGGCCAGGTTGCTTCGGTCAGGCCGGCGCAAATGACGAGGTCGGCCCGGCTCATCCGCGCTTCCAGCAAGCCGTAGATGGCCAGGCGCGGATGCCCGCCCCAGGCTGGGCGCACGGCAACCCGGTCCATCGCCCCGCGCAGCACTGCTGGCAGATCTGCCGGCGCGACCAATGTTCCGATCTCGCCCGCCGCGCCGCGCAAGTCTTCAAGCCAGGCCGAAAGCTCGCGGCCCGCAGCCCCGCTCCACAGCCGGGTGCCCGCCAAGGCCTCGGCGGCTGCGGCGAGCATCTGCAGCGCTCCGCCCAAAGATTGCTGCCCTTTCCACGTGAGCAAGGGCGAGAGTACCGCCCCGACCCCATCCCACCATTCGCGAACCGCCGCCGTCTGGCCGGCTAACGCCTCCGCAATCGCGTCAAGCCCGGGCACCCGGCGCGGACCGCGCAATGCCAGGTCGAGCGAGCGCACGTGATCAAGCCAATCGGGGCGCCCATCGCCAGCACCGACCAAAGGGTGCGCGAGGAGGCCAAGCAACGGCACCGGCGCCGCCTGGGTCGCCATAACCTCGGCCAGAAGCAGCAAGACCCGCCCCGGCGCGGTCTGCGGCAATGGAACGCCGGCGGAATCGTCGGCAACGATGTTCCACCGCTTCAGATGCGCGACCACGCGGGCGGCGAGGTTACGATCAGGCGTGACCAAAGCGGCGCGCCGTTCGGGCACTTCCAGTGCTTCGCGCAGCAGGACCGCCACGGCCTGCGCCTCTTCGCCCGGATGCGCGCTGTGCATCAGGCGGACACCCGATAGTCGGCGTTCGCTTGCCGGAAGATCGACCCAGCTGGCACTTGCGCTGGGCGGCAGGAACAGGTTCGAAATTGCCCTGCTGCGCTCGGGCGGCGCCGCGGCAAGCCCGGCGCGGTGCCACGGATCGACCTCTGCGCGGTTCACGCCCATGCGGTTGAGGAGTAATTTGAGATGATACTGCGGGTGGGTGACCGCATCATCCGGGGCAATCGGCGGCTCGCCGTCGGCAGCCGGAATACCCGCCGAGCCGAGCGCATCCCAGACATCGCCCCCCAGCGAAAGATCGAGATCGGGCAGGATCACCGCAGAATTGGGCAGCCCAGCAATCACCCTGAGCAGTTTCGCCAAGGCGGGCGAAGCGCTGGTGACCCCGGCCGCGATCACCGGCCCTGGTGGCGGATCAGCGCTCCACCGCTGCGCGGCATGACCGAACAGGAGATTGCGGCGCACGGGCGCATCGACTTCACCGCGCTCGGCAAGTTCCGCCTGCCAGCGGGCCAGCACGGTCGCGAAATCGCGGGTCGAATCGATCCAGTGGCGCGACTGTTCGCCCACGATTCCCGCGATCCGTTCCTCAATCAGGTCTTCGAAGCCGATGCCCTCGATCGCCAGGCGGTCCATCGTACGCCCGGTTTCATAGGCGAGTTGGAGAAGGCCCGCGGGCTTGGGTGCGCGTTCCCCCATTGTCTCGCGAAGGAGTTCGGCAAGGCGCAGCCAGCGCCGGGTAGGATCGGCTGCGGGCGGCACTTCGCTGCCCGCGCCGAGCGGATCGAGCAGCAGGCCGAGTGTCTCGTCGAGATCGAGATCGCCAACCGCAGCCATGCGCGGCAGCAGCATGCCGGTTCCTGAAAGCCGCACGAAGGCTTCGGTCACAGTGCGGATCGCGCGACTGCTCGGAAGGAGCAGGGTAAGCCGGGCCAGACCGAGATCGCGGTCGGCATAGCGCGGGATCAGCCCCGCAACCAACGCATCGGCAAAGCCGCGGTGTGCCGCGATCGAGTAAACCTGAAGGCGCGCGGCCTCAGCCACGCCCGATCCGGGCTTCGGTCATGCCGATCGCCTCGGGGTAACCCACATCGAACCAATCCCCGGTGTGGACCAGACCGAAGCAGCGTCCGGCGGCAATCGCGCGGTCCCAGAACACATTGGTCGAGAATACGTCGCCGGGCGGATCGCAAACGACATGCCTGGCCAGCAACTGGATCCCGGTCCAGACAAAAGGCCGCGCGCGCTTTTGACCATCGCGCGATAACCTGCCCTCGGCGTCGAGATCGAAATCGCCCTTCCCTTGTGTGTTGACTGCCCGCTCGAACGGGACGACCAGCATGAGGACATCCATCCGCTCGGCATCCCACGCATGCGCCATGCGCACCAGTGCATGCTCTTCCGTATCGGCGAACCAATTATCAGCGTTGATGCAAAAGAACGGATCGGCGTCGATTAGCGGCAGCGCCTTGACCAGCCCGCCACCGGTATCGCGCAGCAGGTCGCGCTCATCCGAAATCGCAACATCGAAATCACCGGCATTCGCCGCAAGGTGCGCCTCGATCTGTTCGGGAAAGTAGTGGACGTTGACCACGATCCGGCCAACACCGGCGTCGCGCAGCAGGTCAAGCACGTGATCGAGCAGCGTGGTCTGGGCAACTTCAACCAGCGGTTTGGGCCTTGTTGCGGTCAGCGGCATCATCCGCGTGCCCTTGCCCGCGGCCATGATCATCGCGGTCTGGGGGACCGGAATCCCGCTCACGGCTGCCAAGTGCCCCCGCCCATTTCGCGCAGATGCTGCGGGATATTGGACGCAAACCACTCCGCAACAGGAGCGAGCGCAGGATGTGTCAGGTCGCGCTCGAGAAGGCTCCACACGCGCGGGATCAGGTCGAGGTAGCGCGGCTTTCCGTCGCGCTTCCACAACCGCACGAAAATGCCGACGATCTTGGCATTGCGCTGCGCGCCAAGCCGCGCGTAATCGCCGAGGAACTCCGATCCTTCACCGGTCTGGCGGACGTAGTGATCGAACATCTCGGCCTCGAGCTGCGGCGATACGTCACGGCGTGCGTCCTGGAGCAGTGACACAAGGTCATAGGCCTTGTGTCCCGCAAGCGCGTCCTGGAAATCGAGCAAACCCTGTTTCTCAAGACTGCCCAGCAACATGATGTTTTCGGCGTGATAATCACGTAGCACGCACACCGCCGCACGCTGCCGGATCAGGACATCGGCCAGGACCTGTTCCCAGGCGCGAACATAGCCGGGCTCGTCGACGGTTAGGCCCTGCGCCGGGCAGTACCATTCGGTGAACAGCCGCGCCTCGCGCTTGTATTCGGCCATCGAATAATCGAGGAACGGGCCAGACGGCAGCCGGTGCAGCTCAACCAGCGCATCGACCGCAGCAATATAGACAGCACGCTCGTCGCCGGGCCACTGGTCCAGATAATCGCGCATCCGCACCTCACCGAAGTCCTCAAGGAGGACCAGGCCCCGCGCCGCGTCTTCGGCATAGATGTGCGGCGCGCGCATACCGTTGGCGTCGAGCCACTTCGCGGCGCGCAGGAACGGTTCGGGATCTTCGTTGGGGGGTGGTGCGTCCATCAACATGGCGCTCTTGCCGTTCCGGCCGATGCGGAAATAGCGGCGAAAGGATGCATCTCCGGGCAGAGGCGAAATGTCCGCACCGCCCCATCCGGCCTGTTCCAGGAAAGATTCGATGCCGACAGGCAGGTCACGCGTCATGGCAGACGCCCTAGCCAATCCGCCCCCGGCTCGACAATGGCAATCCGCCCGGTTTCCGCAGGTTCAAGCCGGATCGAAAGGCAGCCGGGTTCGTGCGCGAAACCCCCGGCATTTTCAGGCCACTCGGCGATGAGCGCGCCGCCTTCGCGGTAATCGTCAAGCCCCAGCTCTTCGACCTCGCCGGGGTCTTTGAGGCGGTAGAAGTCGGCGTGGACCAACGGCAGCCGAAGCGGCGGCGCATCGTACGTTTCAAGGATTGTGAAAGTCGGCGAAGGAACCTCGCCCCGCTGCCCAAGCGCCTCGATTATCGCGCGGGCGAGCGTGGTCTTGCCCGCACCCAGTCCGCCAGTCAGCGCGACCACGTCCCCCGGACGGAGCTGCTCCGCGATACGCGCGCCGAACGTCGAAGTTGCGGCAAGGTCATGCAGGAACACGTTCACGGCAGTTCGACGATCGCCGCAGTGCCCTGCCCCGGTTCCGACATCAGTTCGAGGCTGCCGCCATGCGCTTCGATCAGGCGTCGCGCCAACTGGAGCCCGATCCCCTGCCGCCGCTCCACATGCTTGCCGTCAGCGCTGACCTTGATCCCTTCAAGCGCACGGGCCAGCGTTGCGGCGTCCATACCGGCTCCGTTATCGGAAATGACAATCCGCGCTTTGCCTTTGTGCCCGCCCAGTTCGACCAGCACGCGGCCACCGCTCGGCGTCGCGGCGATTGCGTTGTCGATCAGGTGTCCGATCGCGCGGCCAAGTCGGCGACGATCTCCGGCAATTCGACCCGCGCTGCGATCGCCGCGCAAATCGAGTGTCAGTCCGGCTGCGGAAATCCGGGCGGCCCGATCTTCGGCCAGACCGGTCACGAAGGGCAGCAGGTCGATTTCCTCTTCGGCCAAAGGCAGCATCCCGGCCTCGCTCTGCGAAAGGTCGAGCACCGATTCGATCTGCTCGCCAAGCCGGTCCACCGACTGGCGGATCGCGGCGATATACTCCTTGCCCGCATCCGACAGTTCGCCGCCCAGCCCGGCCTCCAGCAACTCCGCGAACCCGCCGATCGACGTCAGTGGCGTGCGGAATTCGTAACTCATGTTGGCGAGGAAGCGCGTCTTCATCGCATCGGCTTCCTCAAGCGCCGCAGCGCGCTGTTTGAGCGCTTCGGCCGCCTTTTCGGAGTCGGTCACGTCGAGCACGGTGAGCAGCCCATTGCCGTCGGGCAGCGGCACCCCGGCGAATTCCAGCGTGCGTCCATCGGCCAGCACCGCGCGACCGCCGGTCTGCTTGCGGTCCAGCGTGGCGGCCCGCACCGCGTCACCGACCTGTTTAGCCTTGATCGGCTTCAGCAGGCGGCGGGCGATCTTTTCCAGCAGCGATTCGATCCGCGGGTGCTCGTCCAGGAAGTTGTCTTCCAGGCCCCAGTCAGCCGCGAAACGACGGTTCCACAATTGCAGCTTGCCGTCTGGCGCGAAGACCGCAACCGATTCGAACAGGCTGTCGAATGTCGCGGTGCGAGTGCGCAGCAGGGTGTCGCGGACAGCGGAAAGCCGCAGCTGCTCGGTCCGGTCCTCTGCGATCAGGATCAGGCCGCCATCGGGCGCCGGCTGCGCGACCACCCGCAGGTGCGTACCGTCGGCGAGCACCCAGGCCTCTTCCTGCACGCTTCCAGCGGTAAACCAGCCCGCCCGCTCACGGCGCCAGGCCGGGAAATCTCGCGCTTCGGGTACCCGTCCGGAGTCGCGCGCAAGATCGAGCAAACGCTCGAACGGCGGTTGGTCCAGCATGACCTTGGGCGTCAGCGCGAAGATCCGCTGGAAGGGCGGATTTGCGAAGACGAGCTGCCGCTTGCCATCGAACTGGGCAACCCCGGCCGCCAGCTGATCGAGCATGGCGCGTTGGGCATCGCGGAAGGCGCGAAGCGAGCGGCCGAGTTCTTCCATCTCTTCGACATCGACCGCATAGCCGGCAATCCCTTCCCCGCCGAGCGGCAAGTCGGAGACCCGCAAGGCGCGTCGCTGGCCGCCGATCGTGGCGGAAACCATGCGCTCGATCGGAAGCTGCTTGGCCGCCGCTTGCAACGCTACCTGCGGTGCGGTCAGCCCTTCGAAACTCTCGATCAGCTCGACCCCGTCAGCCACCACCTGCCGCGCATCTTCCCCGCCGACCGCCGTGACGTAGGCATGGTTCACAAGCTGCAGGTCGCCTTCGGGCCCACGGAACCACATTGGCATCGGCGCAGCTTCAATGAGACCGACGAGAGCATGAAAATCGCCCTGAGCGCGCGCCGCCTCATCACGCAGCTGGACCAGCTCGCTTTCGCTGTCGGAGAAATCGAACAGCCAGACCAGCGCCGCGCCGCCAGGCGAAACCTGCGGATCGGCCAGATGCCCGCGCAGCGCCAGGCTGCGCTTCGACCCACGCGGAGTGATGACCATGCGGAACGGCTTGGCAGTGCGCTGGGTGACGCGCACCGCTTCGGTCAGTTCATCGAGCTGTTCCTTGGTCAGCCCGCCGCCGCCGCCATCGATGCGGCCCCCATCGAGTTCGGTAAGGAACTGAGGGACTTTCTCCAGTCCCAGCCAGTTGGCAAGCCGTTGCGGAGCTTCGATCTTGCCATCCACGCGGACCAGCAGCGGCAAAGCCGGGCTTTCATCGACCATGCGTGCCAGACGCCGCGCGTGGCGCTGGCCGGCTTCAGCCTTGCGCACCCGTGCTCGGGCCGAAATCACAGTCCACAACGCCGCCATCGTCCAGGCCGCAAGCAGCAGCCCGAGCAAAACCAGTGCGTTGGGGGTAAGCGTCATCGCCCCCTCGCTATGCGCGAGGGGGCTGAATGGCAAGGCAGCAAGTCACCGCCCCGGCGAAGGGCGCGGCGATTGGCTTAGTAGCGATAGTGATCCGGCTTGAACGGCCCATGCTCGGGCACGCCGATGTAGTCGGCCTGTTTCTTGGAAAGCTTGCTGAGCTTCACGCCAAGCTTTTCGAGGTGCAGCGCCGCGACTTTTTCGTCGAGGTGCTTGGGCAGGACGTAAACCTCGTTCTTGTACTCGCTCGACTTGGTCCACAGCTCGATCTGGGCCAGCGTCTGGTTGGTGAAGCTGCTGCTCATCACGAAGCTCGGGTGGCCGGTGGCGCAGCCCAGATTGACCAGGCGCCCCTTGGCCAGCACGATGATCTGCTTGCCGTCGGGGAATTCGACCAGGTCGGTGCCCGGCTTCACTTCGGTCCACTTGTAGTTGTCGAGCGCGGCGATCTGGATCTCGCTGTCGAAGTGGCCGATGTTGCAGACGATGCTCATCGGCTTCATCGCCTTCATGTGCTCAGCCGTGATCACGTCTTCGTTGCCGGTGGCCGTAACGAAGATATCGCAGCGCTGCACGGCTTCTTCCATCGTCACGACTTCATAGCCTTCCATCGCCGCCTGCAGCGCACAGATCGGGTCGATTTCAGTGACCATGACGCGGGCGCCGCCCTGGCGAAGCGAAGCGGCCGAGCCCTTGCCGACATCGCCGAAGCCGGCGACGCAGGCGACCTTGCCGGCCAGCATAACGTCGGTGGCGCGGCGGATCGCGTCGACCAGCGATTCCTTGCAGCCGTAAAGGTTGTCAAACTTCGACTTGGTCACGCTGTCGTTCACGTTGATCGCAGGGAACGGCAGCTTGCCGTCCTTGGCGATCTGGTACAGGCGGTGGACCCCGGTGGTGGTCTCTTCCGACACGCCCTTGATGTGTGCGACCGACATTGTGAGGTAACCCGGCTTGGCCTTGATGAAGGCCTTGAGCGCACGCTGGAATTCGATCTCCTCGGCGTTGGTCGGCTCG
>JBJTMA010000187.1:0-22155 GCA_046063295.1 Novosphingobium sp. | reverse complement strand
AGCAGGGCTCGCACGAAATGTTTGAAAATATGCACGGCTTGCTCGGCAACCTGATGGTTGCGTTGATCGCGCTCCACGTTCTCGGCGCGCTCAAGCACCAATTTGTCGATCATGACGGCACCTTGCGCCACATGATCCCCTGGATACGCTGAACGCAGACAAGAAAGGCCGCGTGCACCGGGATGCACGCGGCCAGTCTCTTAGGTTTCCTGACTTACCAGAAGAAGTCGTAGATCACGTCAACGACTTCGCCCGAGTAGATGTCTACCAGAAGCGCGTCGTCGTAATAGCGGACCCAGCGATAGGGGCCATAGACGTCAGGCAGACGGTAGTAGCCCGGATTGTCGATCCAGTAGTTCTGGCTGAAGAACAGCTGGTCGAGGTAGAACCCGATGTTCAGCCGGCGATAGCTGTAGTTCCGGTAAGGGGCATAGTAGCTGCCCAGGCGGAAGTATGACGGGTGGCTCGCGCGGTAGCTGTACCAATTGTAGCTGGTGTTGTTGCGCCACTGCCGATCCCACCGATGATCGCGGTCGCCATCACGATCGCGGCGATCCCGGTCATAGCTGCCGCTGTGCCCGTAGTACTGGCCGCCCTGGACGTAGCCGCTGCTATTGCGGTCACGGCTCCAGTTGCGATCGCGGCGGTCGCCATCGCGGCGATCACCATCGTTCCAGTTGCGCTGCTGCGCCTGCGTTCCGCGCCATGCCGGCGCGCGTTCTGCCTGTTGACGTTCCGCCTGCTGGCGTTCCGCTTGCTGACGAGCGCGGCTTTGCCAATCCTGACGGTTGCCGCCATTCCAGCTTTGCTGCGCGGGCTGGGGTACAGGGACAGCCTGCGGAGCGGCATTGCCGCCACCCCAACCACCACGACTTCCGCGGTCGGCACGTTGCTGCCACTGGGCTTGGGCCTGCGGAGCCGCCTGCGGCGCGGGAGCTTGTCGGACCTGCTCCTGCCGCTGTTCCTGCTGACCGCGCCAGCCCGGGTTGCCCTGGTTCTGCTGGCGTTCCTGACGGCCGCCTTCCTCGCTGCGCGCGTGGAACCCGCCGCGGCCTCCGTTTTCGGGATCAGCCAAGGCTGCGCCCGGAAGCACCACGACCGATGCTAAAAGCGCGAGTCCGGCAAGACGGCGCGCCTTCCTGTTCTTGATTGCGGCCATAGCCGTCACTCCATCCAATGCGCCGGACCTTCGCCGGCGACCATGGAGCATCGACTATCCGATTCGCGCTGTCGCCAGCGTGAACACTTTAGTAAGCTTTGCGTTCAGCAATAGAGGCCGAAATCAGCGGGTGAGCTTCTTGTAAGCCAACCGGGTCGGACGATCCGCAGCATCACCCAGCCGCCGCCGCTTGTCTTCTTCATAGGCTGCGAAGTTGCCTTCGAACCATTCGACATGGCTATTGCCTTCGAAGGCGAGGATGTGGGTCGCCAGGCGATCAAGGAAGAAGCGGTCGTGGCTGATAACCACCGCACAGCCGGCGAAGTTTTCGATCGCGTCTTCGAGCGCGCCTAGCGTTTCGACATCGAGGTCGTTGGTCGGTTCGTCGAGCAGCAGCACGTTGCCGCCCTGCTTGAGCATCTTCGCCATGTGCACGCGGTTGCGTTCACCGCCTGAAAGCTTGCCGACGTTCTTCTGCTGGTCCGCGCCCTTGAAGTTGAAGGCGCCGACATAGGCACGGGTGCTGGTTTCCTGCTTGTTGACGGTCATGTAATCGTGACCGCCGCTGATCTCTTCCCACACGTTATTGGCGGGGTTGAGGTCGTCGCGGCTCTGGTCGACGTAACCGAGATGAACGGTCGAACCGATCTCGATCGTGCCGCTGTCAGGCTGTTCCTGCCCGGTGATGATCCGGAACAGCGTCGACTTACCCGCGCCGTTCGGGCCGATGATGCCGACGATTCCGCCCGGAGGCAGCATGAACGAGAGGTCCTCGAACAGCAGCTTGTCGCCATAGGCCTTGGTCAGGTTCTTGGCTTCGATCACCTTGCCGCCGAGCCGTTCGGGCACCTGGATGACGATCTGGGCCTTGCCGATCGGACGGTTGTCCTGCGCGTTCTGCAGTTCCTCGAACTTGCGCACGCGGGCCTTGCTCTTGGTCTGGCGGGCGGCCGGGGTCTGGCGAATCCATTCGAGTTCGCGGGCCAGCGCCTTTTGCTTGCCGGTTTCCTCGCGCTCTTCCTGGGCCATGCGCTTGGCCTTGGTCTCAAGATAAGTCGAATAGTTGCCCTCGTAGGGGAAGTACTTTCCGCGATCGAGCTCAAGGATCCAGCCGACCACGTTATCGAGGAAGTAGCGGTCGTGGGTGATCATCAGCACCGCGCCGGCATAGTCCTTGAGGTGATTTTCCAGCCACTCGACGCTTTCCGCGTCGAGGTGGTTGGTGGGTTCGTCGAGCAGCAGGATACTGGGCTTTTGGATGAGCAGCCTGGTCAGCGCGATGCGGCGCTTTTCGCCGCCTGAGAGGTTTGCGACCGGCCAGTCGCCCGGCGGGCAGCGCAGTGCTTCCATCGCGACCTCCAGCTGGTTGTCGAGCGTCCAGCCGTCGACCGCGTCTATCTTGTCCTGCAATTCGGCCATCTCTGCGCCGAGCGCGTCGAAGTCCGCGCCGTCCTCGGCCATTTCCATGCCGATCGCGTTGAAGCGTTCGACCATGTCGGCGGTCGCACGCGCGCCGTCCTTGACGTTTTCGAGCACGGTCTTCGAGTTATCGAGCTCGGGCTCCTGCTCAAGGTAGCCGACGGTGATGTTCTCGCCAGGCCAGGCTTCGCCGGTGAAGTCCTTGTCGATCCCGGCCATGATCTTGATCAGGGTGGACTTACCCGCACCGTTGGGGCCGACGATGCCGATCTTGGCACCCTGGTAGAACTGCAGGTTGATGTTCGCCAGCCCCGGCTTCTGCGCGCCGGGAAACGTCTTGGTCATGTCCTTCATCACGAAGGCGTATTGCGCGGCCATGGTGGTCCTCTGGGGATAGAAATGGAGAGATTTGCGCGCCCTCTAGCTGGGTGCGGGGCGGGGGGCAAGCAGGGTGCTGTTCTCCCTGGCGCGGGGTGAGCGTTAATTGCCGATTTGCGTTCACCACATGGCGGGCCGGCGGCGCATTTTAGCCTTGGGGGACGTAATATGGAGCGGCGCGATCTGTTCATGGGTGCAGTTCAGCTGCCGCCCCGTCGATAGCATAGGCAAATCGACGAAATGCATGGGTCGGCGATTGCCATTGGCAGGGCCGTGGATAGAGTGCCACGCCATGAAGCCAATCACATCGCTTGCCGCGCTCGCCTTTTGCCTTACTGCTGCTCCCGCTTTTGCCGCCCCCCCGGAGGGCAGCGGCACAGCGTGGGACATCGTAGCCGACCTGACGACCGAGATCGGACAGCGGCTTGACGGGTCCCCTCGTGAGGCCGCGGCGCGGGACTGGGCGGTGCAGCGTCTCAATGCGCTGGGCTTCAAGAACGTGCGTATCGAGCCATTTCCAATCGTGGGCTTCATCCGCGGCGCAGAGACCGCGCAGCTTACCGGGCCCTATCCGCATCAGCTGCATATCACCGCGCTGGGCAATTCGGTGCCGACTCCCAAGGGCGGTCTCACGGCAGAATTAGTCTATTTCGCCTCGCTTGATGCACTGAAGGCCGCACCGGCGGGGTCGCTCACCGGCAAGGTCGCATTTGTCGACAACCAGATGCTCCCGAACCAGGATGGATCAGGCTACGGCCCTTATGGCAACGCCCGGCGGCAAGGGCCCGCGGTAGCGGCGAGCAAGGGCGCGGTTGCGACCGTAATCCGTTCCGCGGGGACCGACCATAATCGCGATCCGCATACCGGCGGCACGAACTTTCCGGCCGGCAGCAAGGCCATTCCCGCCGGCGCGGTCTCGGGCCCTGACGCCGATCTAATCGCGCGTATTGCCGGGAGGGGCAAGCCGATGACCATCCAGTTGGTGCTCGAAGGTCGTCCTCAGGCGAACATGCCTTCGGGCAATGTGATTGGCGATCTGCCTGGGCGCGACCCTTCGCTGCCACCTGTATTGGTTGCCTGCCATCTCGATAGCTGGGATCTTGGCACCGGAGCGATCGACGATGGCGCCGGATGCGCCATCGTAACCGCTGCGGCTTTGCGTGCGCAGCAAGGCGGCCAGCCGCTTCGGACCATCCGGGTCTTGTGGGCTGGCAGTGAGGAGCTGGGCGGCTTTGGCGGGTTTGCCTATGCCAAGGCCCACGCGGTCGAGCCGCACGCGCTGGCGATGGAAAGCGATTTCGGAGCCGACCGCGTATGGCGGGTGGACTTCAATTTCTCAGCGGCCAACAAGCCGCTGCGCGACCGCGTCGCTGCCGCACTGGCGCCGATGGGAATTGTGGTCGGGGACCGTAAGGCTGGCGGCGGTACCGACGTCGAGCCGATTATCGAGGCGCAAAAGCTGGCGGTGATCGACCTTGGCCAGGATGGCACCCGCTATTTCGACTTGCATCACACGCCGGACGATACCCTGGACAAGATCGATGCGGCGCAGCTGGAACAGAATGTGGCGGCTTGGACTGCGGTGCTGAAGGTGGTGGCTAATGAAGCGGGGACGATCTCGGGCGAGTGATCGCTCCGGTCAGCTGGCCGAGCGCCCGGGGAACAAGCGCCAGCCCGGCAAACCATGCCGGCACCATCGTGAAGCCCCAGTAGAAATTGTCACTGCGCGAAAACAGCGCGATCATCAGCGCGTAGCCGAATAGGAGCAGCGCTGCAAAGGCACCGCGGCGCCCGCTGAGCGAGAGCCACCCGAGCGCGGGTAGCAAAGCGATCAGTTGTGCATAACCTGACGGCAAGCGGTGCAGGATAGTCGTATTGCTTAGCGCAAGCAGGACACCACGCAGACCAAGCACGCCTGCCCAGCCGGGCGAATGCAGATCGGTTGGCAGCTGAACCGCAGCCACATTCGCCGCGTGCCATGCCAAGCCTGCGGCAAATACTGCGAGGACACCGCCCCAAGCAGCCAGTTCATGCCAGCGCCGATCCCAAAGCGCGAATGCCGCGGCCAGAAGCGCGAAAGGCAAGGCCAACTCGCGAAGGGCAAGTGCGGCGGTGATGACGATCACGGGCATCCACCAGCGCGATCTGGTCCACAACATCAGGCCCAGGGCCAGCGCGAGTAGCAAGCCACACCAGGTCTCGCTCATCGGGGTCAGGCTGGTAGCGATCGGGGCAAGGCAAGCCACCGCGACGCATCCCGTGGCTATCAGCCTTTCCGCCCACATCACCGGTGGCGGCAAGGCCAATAGCCAGATTACGATGACCATTCCCGCCAGGATCATTTCCAGACGGTTGAGTGCCGCCCATCCGAACTCCGAAGCCGCTACATAGAGCGTCGGCTCCCTGATGGTAACGAATGGGCGGGTGGGGTAGCGATGCGCGCGCTGGGTCTCCGCCGCGGCCGTATAATAGTCTTTACCGGCATCCACTTGCGCGACGATATCGCGAAACAGCATCATGTCGGTATAGTGGCCCTTCGCGGCCTTCGACACCTTTCCTGATGGAGTGGAAAGGCACCAGGCGCAGGCGCCCAGGAACAACAGCACGACAAAGATGGCGGTGGAACGGGGCAGGCGCGCGAGCATCCGCCCTGTTCACTCCAGCGTGCGGCGTGGTGCAAGCTGGAAGCGTGCAGCTATCCCCGGATCAGGCCGGAAATTTCGCCTTGGCTGCTCCCAGGGAAAAGCCTTGGCACGGCCAGCGCGGGATCGAGGGCGAAATGTGCGGCAACCGCGCCGCCAATCACCGCGTCAAGGCTAATGGTAGGCTTCAGGTCGCGGTTTTCGTATAGGTTTGCGCTGTTAAGCCCGGGCCAGTCGCTAATGATCCGTCCGCCGCTCACTGTCCCGCCGGCAAGCATTGCGAGCGAGGCTGTGCCGTGATCGGTTCCACCCGTCCCGTTCGCTGCAGCTGTCCGCCCGAATTCGGTGGCAACGACGACCAGTGTATCGTTCCAGCTTGGCCCGAGGCTGGTTTTGATCGAAGCGAGCAGCGCGTCGAGCCCGGTGAGCTGGGCGTTCAGTCGCGCGCGCTGGCCTGAATGGGTATCCCAGCCCGTGGTTTCGACCATTACCACCCTTGCGCCCTGATCGCCCGCCATAAGCTTGGCAATAAGCGCACCGGTGGCTGCTGCGCCCTTCGCGCCGCCGGCATCGAAGCCGCTTGCCATGGCCTTTGTTTGCAGCGCATCTTCCCACAATCCGTGCAATTGAGGATCCTTGGCGTAGAGTGACGAGACGCGCTGCAGCATGTCCGCATTGGCATCAGGCAAGGCTGAAGGAGCATAGCTAGATACCTCGACCGGTCCGCGCAGGGCCGTGGGGATCGTGGCCGAGATTGCGAGTCCCTTGGACGAGCCCGCCGGCAGCAGCGAAAGCAGCCGGTTCATCCAGCCGTCCTGCCGATCATAGGGTTGCGCGCCGCCGGTCTCGAGGACGTTCTGGCCGTCGAAATGGGATCTGTCGCGATAGGGCGAGGCTACGGCATGGGCAAACAGCGCCTGCTGTGCCTCGTACATCGCGCCAAGCTGGGTCAGCGCCGGGTGGAGTGCGAACATTCCGCCCAGTTTGGGCCGGTCCACAAGGTCGGCTGCAAGATCGCCCCGAAGACCTGCGTAAGCGGGATCGCCTGTCGGGGCGAGGGTGGCAAGCCCGTCGGCCGCGCCACGCTGGATCACGAAAACCAGCCGGCGCTCGGTTGCAGCCCTGGCGAAGGCGATGCGCGGCATTAGCAGCGAGGCGGCGCCCGCGGCAAGGATCTGGCGGCGGTGAAGGAGCATGGTCATCTCCGCATCATTTCGGGTGAGGCGAGCAGCAAGGCGAGGGCTTGTGGGCCGCTTTCGGCGCGGCTCAGCGCGGTGGACGTCGTCTCCGAAAGGCTGCCCGGGAATAGCGCCGGAGCCAGTTTGCGCGCATCGACGCTGGGCGCAGTGCGTTCCGCTATGCGCTGAGCCATTTCGACCCTTCGGTAAAGCGCATCCGGCCCCGCCCAACTGGCCGCGATGTCGTCGTAACCTGCCGGGGATCCGGGTTTCCAAATTGGCTGGCCAAGCTGCTGGAAGCCGCCGACCGCGCTTTTGGCAGGGACAGCCTTGACCCCTGTGGCGCGCAGCGCCGCGATCGTCCACTCCCACGGTGTGCGGAACTTGGGCGCTCCGTCCCACGTTTCAGGAGAATCGATCAGCGCCCGATAAACCGTGGGCAGGTCGCCCTGAGACTGCAGGAACACTTGTTCGAGCCGTGCGACCAGTGCCGGGGGTGGATCGTCGGCGGCGAAGTGCCGGGCAAGCTTGGTTGCGATGTGACGTGCGGTGGCCGGGTGGACGGCAAGGTCGCTCAGCACCGCTTGCGCCTGGCCTTCGCCCGACTGGGCGTACTTCTTGCCCATGATCGTGCGCGCACCGCCTTCGTGGATTGGTGCGGCGAACCAGAATTTCGGGCCCGGACCCTGCAGGATCGGCTGCTTCGCAAGACCGCCGACGGTCCAGCCGGTAAGTGCGCGAGCGAATTCGGTCACGTCCGCCTGGCTGTATCCGCTGCGCACACCGAGCGTGTGCAGTTCCATGATCTCCCGCGCGAGGTTTTCGTTGAGCCCGCGTTCCTTGCCCCGCTGCGCAGCGCGGGCCCCAAGCGGGCTGTTCGGCCCGACCGATTGCGCCTGGTCAAGGTAAAGCAGCATCGCGGGGTGCCGCTCAACGGCGCTCAAGAGATCGCTGAACTTGCCCATCACATGCGGACGGATCGCTTCGAACTCAAACGCTCCCGCCAGTCCGACGGTGACAATCTTGTCGACCGAGACGGCGAAATGGTTGGACCAGAAATGTACCAGCCGCTCGGCAAAGGGCGTCTGCGTGGCCAAGGCCACATTGGTGCGTGCGCCTACGGCATCGACATAGGCGCCCCGCAGATCGGCATAGGGTGCTGGCATCCCGGCCGCCTTCGCCTCCTGACGCATCTGCTTGGGGTCGACGCCTGACTGCTTTGCCTCTGCCTTGATCTCCTTGCGCTCCTCGCGGCTGTCTCTCAGCATCTCGATGAGTTTGGACGAAGGAAGTGCTGATGCGATTGCCGGGGGGCGCGGGTCGAAGGTGTCGATCTGTGCCTTCAACCAGCCTTTCGTATCGGTGGGAATGGTTTCGCCAAGGGCGGCGCCCAAGCCAAAGCGGTTCACGGCGCGTGCGCTGTCAGCCATGCCTGCTCCTGTTGTTTCTGGGCGGAACACTGCGCGCGGTGCACGCCGCTGTCACGTGGCAAAGTGTAATTCATTGTCGCGGCCGATGGTGAAAACAATCCCGTTCCACCTTGCAATTTATAACTATGCTTATTAAATGTACGGCTATGAAAGAGAGCCCCTTCGCCTTGTTCGCCGATATTTCCCGAATGGCGCGGCGCGCGTTTGATACGCGCGCGCGTGCAATTGGCGTAACCCGCCCGCAGTGGCAGGTCTTGGTCACACTGAACCGGCACGAAGGTGTCAATCAGGGCGGCCTTGCCGAACTGCTGGACGTAGAACCGATAACGGTATGCCGGATGGTCGACCGGCTGCAGGAAGCCGATCTCGTCGAACGTCGCCCCGATCCGGCCGACCGCCGGTCATGGCGCTTGTTCCTGACCGCCAAGGCTGCGGACCTGATCGCACAATTGCAGCCGCTTGGGGAACAACTTGAGGCTGAAGCGTTTGAAGGCATCAGCAGCGAAGAACGAGCCGCGGTTTTGGCCACGCTCGGCAGGCTGCGCACCAATCTGGCGCAACGCGCGTCAAGCAAGGCAGTGTCCAATGGCTGAAAGTGATCCCAAATTTGACCAGCAGGCTGCCGACGTGCTGGCCGATCCTGTCAACGTGCCCGGCGCCGAAGCCCAGGTACCGAAGGCTGGGCGCAATTGGGGGCGGCTGGCACTCATGCTATCGCTTCCGCTTGCGCTCATTGTCGGCGGCGTAATTTACTGGCGCAGCCTGCAAGGGGAGGTGTCGACCGACAACGCCTACGTGCATCTCGACAAGGTCTCGGTCAGCTCGGAAGTGGGCGGGAAGATCACCGGCGTCATGGTGAACGAGAACCAGCACGTCAAAGCCGGCGATCTGCTGTTCCGGATCGACGCGGAGCCCTACCAGCTCCAGCTGGCCCAGGCCGATGCTGCAATTGCCACGGCACAAGCAAGCCAGACCGCTTTGGCCAATTCAAGCGCGCTTTCAGGCGCCGACGTTTCGGCCGCGCAGGAACAGATTGCCTTCGCCCGATCGAATCTGTCGCGGCAAGAGGCGCTGTGGAAGCGCGGCTTCACCACCAAGGCGGCCTACGAAGCGGCCCAGCACCAAGTTGCCCTGGGCGAGGACGCATTGCGACTGGCCCAGTCCAAGAGCCGCGAAGCCCAGGCAAAGCTTGCAACCGGGGCGCAGGTTCCGGGGGTTTTCCCGCAGGTAGCGGCGGCCCGCGCACAGCGCCAGACCGTGGAGCTGAACCTGTCCCGCACCGAAGTGCGCGCGCCGGTATCCGGACAGGTCAGCCAGGCCAGTCGGCTGCAGATCGGCCAGCAGCTGATCAGCGGCTTGCCGGTTATCACGATCGTGGCAGACGGTTCGGCCTATATCGAAGCGAACTTCAAGGAAACCGACCTTGCCGACATGCGCCCCGGCCAGCCGGCCGAAATCAAGTTCGATGCCTATCCCGGGCTCAAGCTGAAAGCACATGTGGTATCGATCGGAGCCGGTACCGGTAGCGAATTTTCGGTCCTGCCAGCGCAGAATGCCACCGGTAACTGGGTGAAGGTCACCCAGCGCGTGCCGGTGCGCATCGTGCTCGACGAGCCGAGCCCGCGCCAGCTCATTTCGGGTCTGTCGGTCAAGGTCACGGTCTTCACCGACGGACGCAAGCGCTGAGGCGCACATAATGGCGAGCGCCGCGGCACCTGCTGCTGACAAGAAGCAATACGGATCGGTGCGGGCGATGCTCGCGGCGACGGACGATGTCGCGCTGTTGCCGGTCGAAAATCCGATGATTGTAGCGATCGGGGTCATGCTCGCGTCGCTGCTCCAGATTCTCGACACCACGATCGCAAATGTTGCGATTCCGCACATGCAGGCGTCGCTTGGCGCCACCGCAGACGAGATCAGCTGGGTGCTGACCAGCTACATCGTCGCTGTCGCAATCGCGATGCCGATCACCGGCTGGCTGGCGGACCGGATCGGTTCGCGGCGTCTGTTCATCATGTCTGTGGCCGGCTTCGTGCTGTCCTCGATGCTCTGCGGCATGGCCCAGAACGTCACTGAAATGGTCCTGTTCCGCGCGCTGCAGGGCGCGACCGGTGCGTTCATCAGTCCGCTTAGCCAGGCCGCGATGATCGATACCAACAAGCCATCTCGCCAGTCGCAGATGATGGCTGTTTGGGGAATGGGGATCATGGCCGGACCAATCCTCGGGCCGATCCTGGGCGGATACCTGACCGAGAACTGGAACTGGCGCGCGGTGTTCTATGTAAATGTGCCACTTGGCATCATTTCACTGGCCATCATGATCGCCACGCTGCCATCGCGCGGCATTGTGCGGCGCAAGTTCGATGGCGTCGGGTTTGCCCTGGTGGCGGTCGCACTCACCTCGCTGCAGCTGCTGCTCGACCGCGGGGGACATATCGACTGGTTCCAGTCTGCCGAGGCGTGGGTCTACAGCTTCCTTACCGTATCGGCGGCATGGATCGCGGTCATCCATTTCGTCAGCGCCAAGGAACCGTTGTTCAATCGCCATCTGTTCGGGGATCCCAACTACGTTTTCGGGCTGGGTTTCAGCTTCGTCATCGGCGTGGTCATGTTCGCGACGATGGCCTTGCTGCCACCGATGCTTCAGCGGCTATTCGGCTATGGGGTGATCGATACGGGGATGACTCTGATGCCGCGCGGTGTGGGCACGCTGATCACCATGCAGTTCTCAGGCTGGGTCCTGCGCAGGGGCTTCGATCCCCGCAAACTGATCTTCTGCGGATTTCTTATCGCGGCGCTCTCACTTTACGAGATGGCCTCGTGGTCGCTGCAAACCGATTACTACCACATTGCGGTCTCGGGCTTCATCCAGGGGATCGGGATGGGGCTGATCTTCATCCCGCTCAACGCCAGCGCTTTTGCGACGCTGCCGCCCATGCTGCGTACCGACGGCTCGAGCTTGCTGAACCTGGCTCGATCGATCGGGTCGTCGGTGGGTATTTCGGTGGTGACCGTGGCGCTTGCCCGAAACCTGCAAGTCGCCCACGCCGATCTCGCCAGCCACGTGACGGCGTCGTTTACCGATGTGATCGACGTCTCGACGGTCGATCGCTTCCAGACGGTGGGGGAGGCGGGTCTCGCCTTCATCGACGGCATGGTCAACCAGCAGGCAGCGATGATCGCCTATATCGACGACTTCTACATGATGGTCTGGCTAAGCCTGGCGGCCGCGCCGCTGGTGATATTCATGCGCAAGGCCAACTTGAGCCGCCCGTCAGCCCGCGGCGACAACAAGGAAGGCGCAGACAGCCCCCCGCCCGACCTGCCCCACTAATCTTCACCGCCCAGCTTCGGTGCGGCAGCGCCGAGATTGAGCGACATGGCGGTGAAACGAATGGGCGAACGCACGCCTGCAATGGCTTGCCCGCTGGGGGTGAGAAACGCCTGCTGCATAGCTCGCGCAACAATTTGCGGATCGGAGAAGGCGTCGGCCACGGTGTTGATCGGCCCGGCTGGAACCCCGGCGGCTTCGCACAGCGCAAGCAGTTCGCTTCGGCTGCGCAGGCGGGTTGCCTCGGCAATCAGGGCCTCAAGTACGCCGCGATGTTCCAGCCGCAAGGCATTGTTGGTAAAGCGTGGGTCTTCGGCAAGAGCACGCAGCTCCATCGCCTGACAGAACCGCACAAACTGTCCGTCATTCCCGACCGCGAGGATGAACCAGCCATCGCTGGCCGGAAATACGGCGTACGGCGTGATGTTCGGGTGCGCGTTGCCGAGCCTTTTAGGGCTTTGCCCCGTTACCAGATAGTTCTGCGCCTGGTTGGCCAGAACGCCGGTCATGACATCGAACAGCGCCATGTCGATGTGATCGCCCCGGCCTGTCTTCTCGCGCGCCGCAAGAGCTGCCTGGATCGCAATCACGCTATAGAGCCCGGTCATTATGTCGGCGAAGGCCACGCCGATCTTCTGTGGCGCACCGTCAGGCTCGCCGGTCAGGTCCATCACGCCGCTCATTCCCTGCACGATGAAATCGTAGCCCGGGCGGCTGGCATAAGGTCCGTCCTGCCCGAACCCGGTGATCGAGCAATAGACCAGCCGCGGATTGAGCGCCGAGAGACTGGCGTAGTCGAGCCCGTACTTGCCCAGCGTGCCGACCTTGAAATTCTCGATCACCACGTCGGCATCTGCGATCAGTTCCCGCACTTTGGCCTGACCTTCAGGCGTGGCGAAATCGATCACCACCGAGCGCTTGCCGCGGTTGGCGGCATGGAAATAGGCGGCGTCGCGCGTGCCGTCGGCATATTCGATGAAGGGCGGCCCCCATTGCCGCGTGTCGTCGCCCGCCGAGCTTTCGACCTTGATGACTTCGGCGCCGAGATCGGCAAGGATCTGTCCGGCCCACGGTCCAGCGAGGATTCGAGCCAGTTCGACGACCTTGAGGCCGGTGAGCGGGTGAGGGCGCGGGTCATTCATCGGGGGTCTGTCCATCGCGAGCGCGCAGGTCGTTGTGCAGCGTTGTCGCGGCAACCGCCGCCTGTCCCATCGCCACGCTGATCTGGTCAAGGCCTGAAACGATGTCTCCGGCAGCGTAAAGCCCATTGAGCCCGAGCCGCTGATGACTGTCGGTCAAGATGCAATCATCCGCCGCGGTGCGCAGGCCGAGTTGCTTGATCAGCTTGTCATTGGGGTCCGAACCAAGCGCGGGATAGAGGGTGTCCACTTCGTCGCTGGTGCCATCGGCAAAACCCAACCTTACGGCCGTGCGTGAGAAATCGTAGGACTTCACAGGGCGAGGATCCCACTCGACGCCGGCCTTAGCCAAATCTGCGCGGTCTTTCTCATGCAGTTCGCATTCGATCAGTGTGTAAAGCGTGACTTGTTCGGAATATGTACGCAGGAACAGCGCTTCGGCCACGCCGTGGCTTTCCGCACCGATCACGGCAATCCGCTCTCCGGTGGCCTCAAACGCATCGCAGACCGGGCAATACCGCAGCTTGCCCGCCGCCAGCGCGGCATCGTGTACCTCGCGCGGAATGTCTGGATAGCGGTTGACCGTTCCGGTGGCGAAGAGGACCGTTCGGGCGGCAAGTTCCAGACCCAGGCCGCTGAGCCGCCAGCCGCGACCCCCGGCGGTGATGCAATCGACATCCCCGTTCCTCAGTTCGGCCCCGTATTGGCTGGCCTGCTCACGCATCGCGACGAGAAGGTCCTCACCGTGAACTCCGTGTGGAAAACCCGCGTGGTTGTGGCTGGTCGGGATTAATGAAGCCCGGCTGCCACCGCGATCTATAACCACGACCTGGCGGTGATAGCGTGCGAGATAGATCGCCGCAGTCAGCCCTGCGGGACCGCCCCCGATAATCGCGGCGTCATAAGTCAGCTCGGTCATCATACGAGATGCACCTTGAAATGCGCAGCAAGCAAGCCGAGAAAATCGAGCAGGAAATGACCGATGACGCAGATGCCCAAATCGCGTTTCCAGACAAAGAACAGGGTTAGTACCAGGCCCGGCACAGCCGCAAGAACGACATAATTCCAACCCCAGTTACCCACGTGGCTCAGCGCGAACAGCGCCAGAGCGAGCACTGCGCCGCTCCAACGCGAACCGGTGATCCGGGTCAGCCAGCCTATCAAGATGCCGCGATAGACGATCTCTTCGGATAGTGCGGCGACGGCCGAGAACATGAACAGCATCCACACCGGATGCGCAGCGCGCGCCCCGATTTGCGCCATTCCGTCTTCAACATTGAGCCAGTCCCTGATCAGGTACAGGAACACCATCCCAAGCATGAGACCAAGCAGACACAGCATGCCCCAGCCAAAGGTCGAACGGTTGGGCCGCAACCAGCCCATTTCGGCCGCCGTTACCGGCCCGCTGCGCACCAGATAGCTGAGCAGCCAAGCCGTGCCGCCAAGCAGGATCGCCTCTCGGAGCAGGGCTGCGGGCACTGGTGCCACGGTCAGGCTTGGCATCCATGCGATCCAAACCTCGAGAGCAACGATAACTAGCGTGGCGATTAGTGCCTGCCGCCACCATTGCTTGAGAAAAGTCATCACATCCGGAACACGCCAAACGCTGGCCGCTCGGAAATCGGAGCTTCCAGTGTCGTTGCCAGAGCCAGTCCCAGCACGTCGCGGGTCTGCGCAGGATCGATCACCCCGTCGTCCCACAGGCGCGCGGTCGCGTGGTAGGGATTGCCCTCATCCTCGTACTTCTGGCGGATCGGAGCCTTGAAGGCTTCAGCTTGGTCGGGCGTCCAGGTCTCGGCGTCGCGGTGGACCGTGGCGAGAACCGATGCGGCTTGTTCACCGCCCATCACTGAGATGCGCGCGTTGGGCCAGGTGAACAGGAATCGCGGCGAGTATGCTCTTCCGCACATCCCGTAATTGCCCGCGCCGAAGCTGCCGCCGATCAGCACGGTAAGTTTGGGCACCGTCGCGGTGGCGACTGCGGTGACCAGCTTGGCGCCGTGCTTGGCGATACCTTCGGCCTCGTACTTACCACCGACCATGAAGCCGGAAATGTTCTGCAGGAACAGCAGCGGGATGCGGCGCTGGCAGGCGAGTTCGATGAAGTGTGCGCCTTTGACCGCGCTTTCGCTGAACAGCACACCATTGTTGGCAAGGATCGCCACGGGCATGCCCCAGATATGCGCGAAGCCGCAGACCAGCGTGGTGCCATAGTGCGCCTTGAACTCGTGGAACTCGCTGCCGTCGACCAGGCGTGCGATTACCTCGTGAACGTCGTAGGGTGCGCGGACATCTTCAGGGACGATGCCGTAGAGCTCGGCCGGATCATAGACCGGAGGTACAACGTCCTTGCGCTCCATGTGCTGCGCCGCGCCGACATTTGCGCCGAGGTGACTGACGATGTCGCGCACGATAGTCAGCGCGTGTTCGTCATTTTCGGCGAGGTGATCGACCACGCCGCTTTTCTTCGCATGCAGGTCGCCGCCGCCAAGATCCTCCGCGCTGATCTCTTCGCCGGTCGCTGCTTTGACCAGCGGCGGGCCGGCGAGGAAGATCGTGCCCTGACCGCGCACGATCACGGTTTCGTCGCTCATCGCCGGAACGTAAGCGCCGCCAGCCGTGCAGCTGCCCATCACGCAGGCGATCTGCGGTATGCCCTTGGCGCTCATGTTCGCCTGATTGAAGAAGATCCGCCCAAAGTGATCGCGGTCGGGAAAGACCTCGCTCTGATGCGGCAGGTTCGCGCCGCCGCTGTCGACCAGGTAGATGCACGGCAGCCGGTTGGCCTCCGCAATTTCCTGCGCGCGGAGGTGCTTCTTGACCGTCATCGGATAATAGGTGCCGCCTTTGACCGTCGCATCGTTGCACACGATCATGCACAGCCGCCCTGATACGCGGCCTATCCCTGTGATGATCCCCGCGCCGGGAACTTCGCCGTCATACATGTCACAGGCCGCCAATTGCCCGATTTCGAGCAGCGGTGAGCCGGGATCGAGCAACCGCTCGACCCGCTCACGTGGGAGTAGCTTGCCGCGCGAAGTATGGCGTTCACGGTTCTTCTCATTCCCGCCCAGCGCAGCGTTCGCGACCCGCGCGCGCAAGTCATCTGCCAGCGCGTGGTTGTGCGCAAGCCGCGCCTTCGCCTCGGCGCTCTCCAGATTGAGACTGGTCGGAAGGACAGGTGCACTCATGCCTTGGCCTTTTTGCGGATCAGGTACTGGTACACACCGATCAGGTTGATGACGAGCATCAGAATGTTCTGCACTCCGATGCCCTTGCTGTCTTGCTGAAGGAATCCCCAGGCAATGAGTGCGATCGACGAAGTGACGAACAGCACAAATGCCCAACCGGTAATCTTGCGGCCAAGGTCGCCTGCAACAAGCGCCGCAGCGATGACGCTGGTTACTGCCCCGTACCATTGCAGGACTGAAAGCAAGGTGTCGCTCACGCTGCGCCGATCAGTTCGCGCCCGATCAGCATGCGCCTGATCTCGTTCGTGCCCGCGCCGATATCGAGCAGCTTGGCATCGCGCAGGTAGCGTTCGACCGGCCAGTCCTTGGTATATCCCGCACCGCCGAGAGCCTGCACCGCCTCGCCGGCCACGCGGAAGGCATTTTCACTCGCCAAAAGGATCGCCCCAGCCGCATCGAAACGCGTGGTCTGTCCTGCGTCGCAGCTCCGCGCCACAGCATAGGTGTACGCCCGCGCCGATTGCAGGGCGACATACATGTCCGCCACCTTGGCCTGCATGAGCTGGAACGCGCCGATCGGTTTACCGAACTGCTTGCGTTCGCGCAGGTACGGGATGACGGTGTCGAGACAGGCCTGCATGATCCCGAGTTGCAGTCCCGCGAGTACCACGCGCTCGTAATCGAGGCCGGACATCAGCACGCCCACGCCGCCGTGCAGCGGGCCCATGATGCGGTCTTCGGGAATGAAGCAATCGTTGAAGACCAGCTCGGCGGTGGGCGAGCCGCGCATGCCCATCTTGTCGATCTTCTGGCCGATCGAGAAACCCTCGTCATTCTTCTCGATCAAGAAGGCGGTGATGCCGCGCGAGCCGGCTTCTGGGCTGGTCTTGGCATAGACGACCAGCGTATCGGCACAGGTCGCATTGGTGATCCAGAACTTGGTGCCGTTGAGGACGTAGCCGCCCTGAACCCCGTCGGCCCTTAGCTTCATCGAGACCACGTCTGATCCCGCGCCTGCTTCGGACATGGCAAGGCTACCGACGTGCTCGCCGCTCACTAGCTTGGGCAGGTATTTGGCCTTTTGCTCGTCATTGCCCCAGCGGCGGATCTGGTTGACGCAAAGGTTGCTGTGCGCGCCATAGCTGAGACCGATCGAGGCGGAGGCGCGACTGACTTCCTCTACCGCGATGACGTGATCGAGATAACCCAGGCCAAGTCCGCCCCATTCTTCCTCGACAGTGATCCCGTGCAGCCCGAGCTCGCCCATCGCCGCCCACAGCTCGTCGCGCGGGAACCAGTCTTCGGCGTCAGCCCTGGCGGCCAGCGGCGCGATCTTTTCGTCGGAAAAACGAGAAGCCGCATCGCGGATCATCTGTGCGCTTTCAGGAAGGGCGAAATCGAAATCTGGAGTAGCGCGCATGACAGAACCTTTCTGGCCTAACGATAGCCAAGGCGGCGCGCGCTCGCAAACAAGTTACGCGCTTCGGCAACATTTGAATCGAGTTTGCGGAAAATGGTCGGGGAGACAGGATTCGAACCTGCGACATCCTGCTCCCAAAGCAGGCGCGCTACCGGACTGCGCCACTCCCCGACCTGGGGTATCTCATTCGCCGTGGTGGGCCCGGCAGGACTCGAACCCGCGACCTAGCCGTTATGAGCGGCCAGCTCTAACCAACTGAGCTACAGGCCCATCAGCGAAGCGACGGCGCGCGTTAGCTTGACGGCGCGTGTTACGCAAGCGCCGCGGCGTCAATCAATTCGCGCACGGTGGCAGGTTTGACTCCGCGCTGGCCCAGATAGGCAAAGACCTGCCGCCACCAGTCATAAAGCGCATCCAGGTCGTCTTCGCTGCGCACGTAGGGAGTATAGCCGGGGGCCAGCGACGGGCTGTGGAACGATAGCACCAGAACAGGCAGCTCCTGGTCGATCGCGATATCGATCCCGCGGATCGCCTCTTCGATCGTTACTCCTTCGGGAGTAAGCGGAATGCGTTCAAGCATGCCCAGGTGAGCGAGCAGACCCCGCAGGCGCGGCACCCGCCACATCTGCGGGTAAAGCCAGGCTCCGATTTGCCGGAACAGCCCCCAGTAGACTGTGGTCAGGGGCAATTCCATCAGGCCGCGTGCACGATTGATCCAATAGGGTCGCACAGGGAATTCGCGAAAATTGGGCCCGCCTTGTGACGAGTAGTCGAAACATGACCGCACCGAGGTATCGATGCCGATCCCTCCATCGGAAAGGATCTCCGCGGTATTGGGACCAACGCCATAGCGCCCGGCGCGATAGATCAATGGGGGCGTGCCGAAGTTGCGCGCAATCGTATCGCGCAGGTTCGAGAACTTTGCGCGCTCCAGGTTGGCCGGCAGGTTGCCAGCAAAGCTGTTGTGCTGATTGACCTCTTCATCGTGCGGCGGGCTGACCCAGGGATGAAGCTGCACTCCGACCTCTGCCTTGCCCGCGGCAATGGCCGGACGAAGGATTTCAGCCGCCGCCGAAGAGGTGGCGATGGGATAGTCTACGAGGTAAACCGGTACGACGCCTTGGCCCTCACAAAACTCCTGGAACTTGGCGAGCCTCGCAACGGTGAGCACGGTGTGCTCCTCGCGGGCGAGCGGCTTGCTCCAGTCGAATTCCTCTTCGGTGTCGACCGTTAGCAGAAAACGCTGGCCGAAGCCCGCTTTGAAGCGGACGAAATCGGGAGAGTCGGGCAGGTCGGTAATCCGCAGCTCTGCCAACGTCATTCACCTTCAAAAGCCATCAGGCGGAAAGAGGAGCGCCCTCGGCGCCGTGACTATGGCCGACGGACGAATGGGTCAACCCCGGCAGGGACAGTCGTAAACGGTCACCTTTGCGCACCAGCTCTCCGCCTGCTGCGCGGGCTTCTGCGCGAGCGAGGCGAAGCGCGAAACCGACCCCGAAGACGCCGGCCGAGATGATCTGTGACACCACCCCGACACCGGCTTCGAACAGTTCTTCATCATCAAGCGCAGCGAGCGACGCGGGCAGGCTTACGTCGAGCCGTGCAGATCGATCCTTGAACCGTGTCCGCATCTTCACATGCTCGCCCGGCGCACTCGTTCCGGCGATGGTTGCGAGCAGGCGCCAGACGATCCGCTCCAGTTCAAGCCGGCTTACGGCAACAGGCATCGCCGCGTCATCCTGCTTGAGTGCGAAGCCACTGTTGCGACTTTTGGTATGGGCGCCAAGCTGCGCCACGGTAGACTCGATCAGCTGGGCAAGATCGCTTTCGCCGGTTTCCAGCTGCATTGCCCCGCTCTCAAGCCGAGCGAGCCGCTCAAGTTCTTCGAAGGCAGACAGCATGCGCGCAGCATCGCCGGCAATGCCAGCCGCCAGTGCGCGGTATTCGTGCGGCGTAGGCCCGAACAATTGTTGCTGGATCACCTCGGCAAAGCCCTGGATCGCATTCACCGGTGTGCGCAGTTCATGCAGCATCTGCCGCATCCGATCCGGAGCGGTATCGGTGACCGGCGGATTGGACGGGGGCCGGTTTGGGGCAGGACGGCGCAACCGGCCGCGATAGCCGATAAAGCGCCCGGTCAGCGCTTCAAACCATGGCGCGGCATCGATCTGCCATTCGCCCGCGATCGCGGGAGCGCCGCCGAGGTCCAGTCGCAAGCCGGTGATTGGCTGGCGTTGGCGCAACAGTCGCTCGATTGCCTCTCCGCGTTTGAGCTGCATTCCCACCAGCATGGGGGCGACCCCAGCATCGCACCACACGATCCTCAACTGCGCATCGCTGGCGAAATCTGCCGCCCGCACCTCTGCTGGAACGCTCAAGACATGGTCTTCACCCAGCGGCAATCGCGGCGAATCCGCCGGCACACTGTGCTCGACCTCGGTCTTTGCGCGGCGATAGGCTTCGATCCGGCGGACGATCGCGCCAATTCCTTCGGCATCGCTCGTCGCGGGCTGATCGTCGTTGCTCGGCTCGGCGATGAGCGTCGCTGCCTTTGCTTCGGCAGGCGGCAGGCCGCGATCGACCACGCCAAGCCGCGAAAGCATCGTTGTCACGTCAGGAGGCAGATCGCCGCGTTGGCGCAAGGCGCTGCGCGAGGAGGGAGCAAGCGCCGGGACAAGATCCAGCCATTGCTCATCGTCCAGCTGTGCCCGTGCCAGCGTCACCTCGGCAACCGCAGGGTCGCTTGCGCAGAGCAAGGCGACCAGCCGCGGGGAGCGGAGCCGAAGCGCAGGATCGCGCAGCATGCTCGCGCGATCGGCAGGCGAAATAGCGCCGCCGACCTGCGCAAGCTTGTCATAGGCAGCGTCGACTTTTTCGCCGTGGGCCTCCGAAGGAAGGGTGCCCAGCAGGTCGAGCAACTGGCGGAACTGGATTCGGCGCAGCCCATTGCCTTCCGCGCGCATGCGCAGCACGGTGGCGAGGCGGTCGTCGAAATGCATCTGCGTTGTCTAGTCTCTCGCGCAGGGTGCGCGCGAGGCGGCGTAGCAGACTTGTCCCCAGTCCGAACGGGCCACGAAAGGTGCGTTGCAAAGCGGGACAGTTGCGAGCATAAACAATAAAATTAGTTCTGAGGGATAGCCATCGGGGTAATTGTTACCCAACAAGCGCATTCTGGTGCGTGTGGCGGCATGAAAGGGTGAATGCATGGCCAATCTCGATTCGATCGACCGCCGTTTGCTGTCCGAATTGCAGGACGAAGGGCGGGTGACCAACGTCGAACTGGCCCAGCGCGTGGGGCTCACCGCGCCGCCGTGCCTGCGCCGGGTGCGCGCGCTTGAGGAACTGGGGGTCATCCGCGGCTACCACGCTGATCTCGATGCTTCGAAACTGGGCTTTGCCATAACCGTCTTCGCAATGGTTAGCCTCAAGAGCCAGGCCGAAGAGGCGCTGCGGCAGTTCGAGGAAGCGATGCGCGACCTGCCCGAAGTTCGCGAATGCCATATGCTCAACGGCGAGATCGATTTCATCCTGAAGATCGTCAGCAAGGACCTGCAGAGCTTTCAGGAATTCCTGACCTCTAAACTCACGCCAGCGCCAAACGTTGCCAGTGTGAAGACGTCGCTGACGATTCGAACCGCGAAACAAATGCCAGGGGTGCCGCTGGAGTAATCATCACGTGGTCGGCGACAACGTGAAGGGACTACTGGGCGGCTTGGGCGCCGCTGCGCGCGATCACCAGTTTCGCGCGCTGCTGCGCCTCATGATCTTCCTCGTCGCGGTCGCCACGCTGTTTTACCGCTTTGTCGAAGGTTGGCGCATTCTCGACGCGATGTACTTCTCGGTGATCACTCTCGCGACGATCGGTTATGGCGACATTGCGCCCAAGACCGACGCGGGCAAGATTTTCACGATGGCTTACGCGATCGTCGGGATTGGCATTTTCGTGGCGCTTGTTTCGACTTTGGCGGACATCGTGATCAGCGTCCGGCGGAAGAGCCTGGAGGATCTAGAGCAGAGATAGGCAGGGACCACCCGAAATCGGCGCACCCGATAGCCATTCATGGCTCTTTCTCGCCAAAAATCGCACCGATGCAGTGGCTCGCATTGGGTAGCCATTTGCCCCGTGCCTCAATGCAGGCCTCGCGGTCAAAATCACCTCTGGCGTGCCAGCCCAATTGCCAGCCAAGCCACAAGCTTGCGACGATAGCCAAGCCGCAAAGGAGGTACGGCGCAAGCTTGCGGTTCATTCTCCCGCGCGCTTCGCCAGCCACTCCTCCAGCCACTTGATCGTGTAGTCACCATTGATGAAGTCCGGGTCCTTCATCAGTGCCTGGTGTAGCGGGATGCTCGTCTTCACCCCGCCGATCACCATCTCTTCGAGCGCCCGCTTCAACCGCATGATGCAGCCTTCGCGAGTGCGGCCCTTGACGATCAGCTTGGCGATCATCGAGTCGTAATAAGGCGGGATCTTGTAGCCGGCGTAGAGCCCGCTATCGACCCGCACATTCATCCCGCCCGCGGCGTGATAGCTCGAAACCAAACCGGGTGAGGGGGCGAAGGTCCACGGGTCTTCGGCGTTGATCCGGCATTCGATTGCGTGGCCGGCGAACTCGATGTCTTCCTGCCGGACCGACAGCGGCTTGCCGTCGGCAATGCGGATCTGTTCGCGCACCAGGTCGAGGCCTGTGATGGCCTCGGTCACCGGATGTTCGACCTGCAGCCGGGTGTTCATCTCGATGAAGTAGAACTCGCCGTTTTCCCACAGGAACTCGATCGTGCCCGCGCCGCGATAGCCCATGTCGGCCATCGCCTTGGCGACGATCCCACCCATCCGCGCGCGTTCCTCGGGGCTGATGACGGGCGAGGGG
>JBJTMA010000186.1:0-10882 GCA_046063295.1 Novosphingobium sp. | reverse complement strand
GCGGTCCTTGACGCCCTGGGTGTCGAGCACGCCGCGCAGCACGTGATAGCGCACGCCCGGAAGGTCGCGAACGCGGCCGCCGCGGATCAGCACCACCGAGTGCTCCTGCAGGTTGTGGCCTTCGCCGGGGATGTACGAAATGACTTCGCGGCTGTTGGTCAGGCGGATCTTGGCGACCTTGCGCAGCGCCGAGTTCGGCTTCTTCGGGGTCGTGGTGTAAACGCGGGTGCAGACGCCGCGCTTCTGCGGGTTCTGCTCCATCGCCGGGACCTTGGACTTGGTCTTCTGCGGCTCGCGGCCCTTGCGGACCAGCTGGTTGATCGTAGGCATGAAGGACTCTTCACCTTGTTTGTGCGGCCATCGCGGCAAGGTGAGGTGAGAGCGAATCGCGCATGCGGTGCCAAACGAGCCCCCGCGAAAGCGGAAACCTCAGGCCGATATGCGCGAGCCGAAAACACTCCACCCGGCTGAAAAGACCGGGTTACTTTGACGGATTACCCTCTTGGTGAGGACGCACCGGCAACGTTCAGCTCAACCGGGGGTAAGCCCGGAAGTGGGCGCCGTTAGGGGGAATTGGTGGGTAGGTCAAGTGAGACACTATCGTCTCGTGGCAATGTCTAGCGAACGATCAATGTCTACGCCCCTTGCGACACCGACCTTTCCCCAAGCGCTATACTTTTCGAAATTACCCCAAGCCTCTTTTACCGCGCCCCAGAATAGATTATCAATTTCATTGGGTTCGTAGCCAAGCAACCTTTGCGCGTCTGCAAATACACCATGCATTTCCAGATCACCAATGAATATAACAGTTTTGGATGGTTCGAAATCTTCCTCAAATGAGCTACGGCTTAGCTCATCCAATTCGTCATCGTAATTTACCCATCGATATGGAAACGTCCGGATCGATTTTCTGTTTCTACAAAATTTCTTAACGTCATCATATGACAAATAGTTTCCAGATATCACAGCGATGGGCAACATTCCGACGGACACATCTAAGGAGTGAGCAACGTTCGAAATGTATAGCTTATCTCTATCGGAGATTTCAGCTTTCTCGGCTAGTTCTACCTGTTTGCGTGCCCAGTTCTGAATCAATGGGGCACTAACCGCAAATGAAGCCTTGTCTCTTGCTGCGTTTGGCTCTCGCCCCTCAATAATTCCTTCGAAGAAGGCAGCCTTACCGGCCCGTAACCCGCCAGTAACGACCACTCCGGATTCGGATCCAAAGTTAGTGATTGCAGCTCTTCCAAGTAGAACTCCCTCCTCTTCAATCCTTTGCAGCGGCAATAAAATCGAACCATAGTGTCGCTTCCGACCTAACCTTTCTAAGAGACGATCGTCAGACAAGGATTCCCAATCCCGCGCATTAATCACAATTTTCTTCTGCCCATGGGCGACCAAGTTGATTGAAACTGGAGATGCGGGAGCCAAGTTCTCCAAAACCGCGATAACTCTCGGCTCTAACTCTTCGTGCTCATGATAACCATCTTTGTCGTAAGAAGTTAAAATTGGAAAAAGTTGCTGCAGAGGTATTTTTAGGGTCATTTCGACCCTAGTGCCGCCATCTAAAGGTCCTCCAGTGCCCACCTTGCAAAGGACGGGTCGCGATGCCATGCCGTCTGAAAACTCTAACGCCAGCGCATTCTCGGACGCTTGGTCGAACCGACGGGAAACGACACGAACCTTGTCGGCAATCATAAATACCGAAAAGAAGCCGATACCAAACCCACCGGTCGCCTTAAATCCGTTGGAGTGCAAACCAGGAAATTCCTCGGATGCAAAACCGGACGACCAAAATGAATTTCCAAAGTCGATTAATGGGCCGGTTAGTACCGCCCTTGACATTCCAGTCCCGTTGTCTTCTACGATTAGATTATATTGACCGTCTTCTTCTAATATTTGAACAGAGATTTGACCCCAATCAGATTCTCGGTTCTGCAAAACTCTTCTCGCTTTGATCGCGTCACAACAATTCTGAAGCAATTCCCGCAAAGCGACCTTGGGGCTGTTCCCATAGAGCTTCTGACCTCCAAGGGTAGTGACAATCTTTGGGACGTCGCTAATTCTAACGCGCGAATTTATGGGCTCCCATCCTTCGCACGGGATGTATTTAGCAAGGTGACTTGGCGCCCCTGCGCCGGCCACTCTACTGGCATTCAGTGTAATTGCATACCCTTCTCTTAACAAAGCATCAGAAGCCTTCAATTCAGAGTCGATCATTTCAATCGCATCAAATGCGATCCACCACGCCTCTGCGTCCTCGACTTTGAATGGGGCAGAAGATGAATAAACTAGCGCATCATCTTGAACGTAGGGGACGGCCAATTTGGCTTGGAAGACCCAATGGTCGAGAGACAGGCCCTTTGGCGTGAGAAGCTTTCGGAGGAATTCTGGAGCACGCCTTCCATCAATATGCATGGCATCCGCAAGGCGTAGTATGCATGCGATTAACCTCAGTCTTACTTTGTTATTTGTACGACCTCCAAGCGCACCCAAGTCATGGGGAAATTCACCCTCTAATTTCCACGCATCCATCCAGTGACTTTTCGCAATCTTGCCAATCGAAGGGCCGTAAAAAGAACGCACCTCAACATCATCGATCAGGAACTCAGCGTTTCCTCTCTCATCATTCCAAGATACAAAAGGGAGTTGCTCAGCCTTGACCGCATGCAATCTACGTAACGTAAAGTTGATTGCTCGTCGCTCTAATTCTTCTTGCGATGTCGATGGATTTTTTCGACTTCTAGTGCGAAGAAGTCTTTAAATGCCTGTTGCTCTTTAAGTTGATTGATGTCATTTTGATAGGCAGCTAGCGACATTGCAGAGTCATGAAGTAGTATTGATCCGCCCAACACGAATGCTTCTGCAGGATTGAGTTCGATCGAATTGTTGGTGATGATAGAAGCCGTTTCCCACAAAGCATCGAGATGGGTGACATCGTGAATGGTCATCCATTCCATATCGCGGATTATTAGCTTGGTGAGCATATCAGCCTTATCGCGAAATGCAAGAAACCGCTCTTGAAACCAGCGCTGCTCCTTTTCCGTCGAATCGCTTCTGGGTTCGACAAAAGCCTTTTTCCAAAGATAGGTATCGGTGAAGTCCATTTTTATTCGCCTCGCCAAAAAATCTACGGCAGTCATCTAGACCGTGTTTGTCGCACGCTTAGACGCCAAAGCAAGGCCAACTGCGAATTAACTTTCCTACACTCCCACAACTCGCATAAACTGAACCTCCAAAGGGGAATCCAACACTCCGCGTCAGGTGCGCCCTTTGTCCAAGCCAACAGACCCTCCCCCAACCCCTCCCGCAAGCGGGAGGGTCCTTCGACAAGGTCAGGATAGTCGGAACACAAGTGACGCCTCCCGTGCGCTCATCGCCAAATCCCCCCGCCCCAGCCGCCGCACCAGTCGCGCGGCCTTCACCGCCGATCCGCCGGCGGACGACGATCCGCTGCTGGGCTTTGCGCCCTATCTCCACCCCTGCCCGCGCGGGAACTCGATTACGCCCGAGCGGCAGCGGGCGTTCGTTGCGGCGCTCGCGGCGAGCGGGATCGTCACCCAGGCGGCGCGGGCGATCGGGGCGAGTCTGGAGGCGCTGTACCGGTTGCGCGGGCGGCCGGGGGCGGAAGGCTTTGCCGCTGCGTGGGATGCGGCGATCGAGCGGGGCCTCACGCGGCTGGAGGACTGCGCATTGGAGCGCGCGTTGCAGGGAACGCCGACGCCGATCGTGGCCGGGGGCGAGGTGGTCGGCTGGTGGGGCAAGCCCGACAACCACCTGCTGCGCTTCCTTTTGCAGCAGCGGCTCCCCGCGAAATACGGCGCCAAGGCAATCCAGCCGGGGCATCCGGTGTGGGAGGCGGTGCGCGGGGCGGTGCTGGCCGATCCGGCGACCATGGCGCGCGAACGCAATCTGCGCGAGGCGCTGGCCGCGGCGCAACGCGAGGCCAAGCACTATGAGCGCGCCGAGGCCGAGCTGATGAGCGAGGTCGAGCGGCTCGAGCGCGAGCTTGAGGTGGCGCGCAGCGACGTGGCCCGGCTCGAGCGGATCCTCGCCGACTAGCCTTGGGCGGTCACAGCGCGAAGCTGGGCCGTTCGGCCAGCCGGGCGCGCCAGGCGGCGATGGCGGGGCGGCCTTCGTTCACGTCCACCTTGACCCAGCCGGCGAAATCGAGCGCGACCCCGGCGGTCACGTCGGCAAGGGTGAAGCTGGAGGTCGCGACCCAATCGCGCCCCTGCATGTGCGTCTCGAACCTATCGAGGAAATGGAGCAGGCGCGCCCGTCCTCGTTCGGCAAGTTCGGGGATCTGCGCGTAGTCGTTCGGCCCGGGCAGCGCGCGGCCGGCCATGGCCTTGGCGGTGTTTCGCAGCACTTCGGCGATGGCCATGAAACACTCGCCCTCGATTTTCGAGTTCCAGCTGGCGACCGCGGCTTTCTCCAGCGCCGTGGTGCCGAGCAGCGCAGGCTGCGGCACGGTCGCTTCGGCCCAGGCGGCGATCCCGGCGTTGTCGGTAAGGACAGTCCCGTCATTAAGCACCAGCGCGGGGACGGTGCAGGCGGGGTTGATCGTGCGGTACTCTTCCGAAAGCTGCTCGCCGCTGCGCAGGTCGACCTGCCGCACATCGCAGTGGATGCCCTTTTCGGCGAGGACGATCCGCGCGCGGCGCGGGCTGGGTGCGGTCTGGCAGTCGTAGAACGTGGGCATCGGTCACTCCCTCTCGTCGGGCAGCCTAGCAGCGCGGCTGCACGATGCCAGTGGCCTCTTGACAAAGATGAGTCATGTTATACTGTCTCATCTAATAACAAGCGTCGCCTTCCCTGCGACTCGAACACGGGCCAGCGGCGGCGTCCACCACAAGGAGACGATGCCATGGCCTATGCAGATGCCCAGCAAACCACCCGCAAATTCGGTGCCGGTGCCTCGGTGCTGGCGATCGAGGTGGGGATCGCCTGGGCGATCATCGCCGCACTGGGGATGACGATTACCAAGCACAAATCCCCGCCGTTCGTTGCGGTTCCGATCCAGCCCGATGTCGACCCGCCCAAGCCGGTTCCGACAACGCAGCCGACCGTCCAGCCGCGTGACCCGGTCCAACCCCGTCCGGTCGATCGGATCATCGATCTCGGGCCCACCGCGATGCCCACCTTCATTCCCGAACCGTTCACCGGCGGCGACGATGGCGGCGGGATCGACATCCCGATCCCCCGCCCCACGCCCCCGCCGGTACCCACCTTCACCCCCAAGGCGGCGCGGCCGCTGGGCAACTATGCCGGCTGGGTGACGACCAACGACTATCCCACCGCGGGCCTGCGCGGCGAGCATGAAGGATCGACCCGCTACCGCCTGACCGTCGATGCGGCGGGCAAGCCGACCGGCTGCACGGTGACCGGCAGCAGCGGTTTCGCCGACCTCGACAGCGCGACCTGCGCCACGCTGATGCGCCGCGCGAAGTTCACCCCCGCCACCGACGAAACCGGGGCCAGGGTTGCGGGCAGCTATGCGGGGACAGTGACCTGGCGCCTTCCGGAGGAATGAGGGTTCGGCGGCGCCAGCCCCCGCGCGGCCCGACCCGCGCGGGGGACACCCGATCTTAACCCGGACCGGCTATCGCGCGGGACATGACCACGCCTGTCTTCCCGCCCGAAATGCACGAGGCCTTCGCCGCGTGCTATCCGCACAGCCCGGCCAGACTGACTCACGGCCTGCTCGGCCATCCGCTGCTCACGCTCGATGCGCTGGCGGAGCTGTCGCGGGCGCTCCCTGCGGAAAGCATCGAATACAATCCCGGCGCGCTGCCGATCGGGATCGCCCCCGATGCCGTGCCTAAGGCCGCCATTTCGGTGCAGGAAGCGATCCGCGAGGTCGACACCGCGGGCTGCTGGGTGGTGCTCAAGCGGATCGAGCAGGTCCCGGCCTATGCCGCGCTGCTCCGCGACCTGCTGGGAGAGCTTGAAGGCATAGTCCTGCCGCGCACCGGGCCGATGCTGCAGATGGAGGCTTTCGTCTTCGTCACCGCGCCGGGCGGGGTCACCCCGTTCCATTTCGATCCGGAGCACAACATCCTGCTCCAGCTGCGCGGGTCGAAGACCATGACGCTGTTCCCCGATGTGGACGAGCACGTGTTCCCCGACGAGGCGCAGGAATTGTTCCACCTTGGCCAGCATCACCGCAACCTCACCTGGCAGGACGAGTTCGCCAAGTACGGCCAGGCGATCACGATCCAGCCGGGCGAGGCGATCCACGTGCCGGTCAAGACCCCGCACTGGGTGCAGAACGGGCCCGAACCGTCAATCTCGCTATCGATCACCTGGCGCTCGGAATGGTCCTATGCCGAGGCCGATGCGCGGGCGTTCAACCACCTGCTGCGCGGCATGGGGATGAACCCGGCACGGCCCGCCGCCTATCCCTCGCGCAACATGGCCAAGTCACTCGCGTGGCGCGCACTGCGCAAGGTCCGCAAGTCGGCGTGACCGCACTCTACATCACGATCGACACGGAATATTCGTTCGGCATGGCGCGCCGGATGGGCGGCGGCGGGCGCGCGGAAAACTTCGCCAGCGCGATCATCGGCGCCACGCCCAGCGGCCCGCTGGGCATCCACTACCAGATGGACCGCTTCGACGCGCACGGGATCAAGGCGGTGTTCTTCGTCGATCCGATGCCTGCCATGGTCTGGGGCACCGGGGCGATCGCCGACGTGGTCGGGCCGATCGTGGCGCGCGGTCACGACGTGCAGCTGCACCTCCACAGCGAGTGGCTGGAGATCGCGAACAGCAACAGCCCCCTCCCCGGCCGCAGCGGCAACAACCTGCGCGAATTCACCTTTGAGGAGCAGTGCTCCCTCCTCGATTACGCCCGCACGGTGCTGGTCGCAGCGGGAGCGCCCCAGCCGGTCGCCTTCCGCGCGGGCAACTATGGCGCGAACGATGATACGCTGCGCGCGCTGGCGGAGCTGGGCATTGCCTATGACACCAGCCACTGCCCCGGCATAACGGGCAGCGAGTGCCGGATCTCGCTCGGCCCGGACGACCGCCATGTCCAGCGCCACTGCGGCACCGTGGAAGTCCCGATCGGCTGCATCGCGGGCCCACACGGCGCGCTGCGGCACTACCAGCTGACCGCGCTTTCTGACGGCGAACTGCTCGCCGCGCTGCGCCACGCGGTACGCCAGGGGCAGAGCCAGGTCACCATGGTCTCGCACAGCTTCGAGCTCCTCAGCCGCGACCGGATGCGCGCCAACCGCGTGGTCCAGCGCCGCTTCGACCGGCTCTGCGCCGGCCTCGGCAAGATCGCCGGGCTGACCACCTCGACGTATGCCGCCAGCCCGCCTGCAATCGAGCGGCAGGCCCCCGCCCCGTTGCCGCATTCGCCGCTGCGCACCTGGCGGCGCTATGCCGAGCAGGCCGTGGCCAATGCCCTTTACGGGGCGAAATGACCGACCCCTTTGCTCCGAATTATGGCACCTGGCGCGGTGCCATCCGGCTTGCGCTGGCGCATGCCGAGGTCGCCGCCGGCATGTCAGGCGCGGTGAGGCCCGATCCCGACAAGGTACGCCGACTGGTCTTCGTCTGCCATGGCAACATCTGCCGCAGCGCCTACGCCGATGTGCTAGCCCGGCGCGCAGGCATGGCGGTGGCCAGCTTCGGCCTGTCGACCAGCAGCGGCAAGAGCGCCTGGCCCGCGGTGCAGGCTTTCGCGGCGGCACGCGGGATCGATATGGCGGCGCATCGCACCACGCGGATCGAGGATTACGAGCCCCTGCCCGGCGATTACCTGCTCGGAATGGAAACGCGGCACCTGCGCAAGCTGACCGCTCACCCTCTCACCGCCGTGCTCCCGCGCGGGCTGCTGGGCACTTATGCAGACCCAAGCTTTCCGCACCTGCACGATCCCTACAAGCTGGACCCGGCCTACATGGAGGCGTGCCTGACCCGGATCGAGGGCGCGGTTGATGGGCTGATCAAGCGCTATCCGAAGTGCCGCCGGAATTAGTGGTTGTTCGCTAAGAAGTGCCGCTCTGGCTACGCGAACCTTAGCGGTCGCAGTCAATGTCCGCTTTCGTACATTTTCAATCAGAAAGCGGACAGTCCGCTTACGACCCGATTGCGGACGCCTTGGTGGCATGACATGATTCGGCCATGAAGCGAATTGCGATTTGGGGCGTGGTGCTGAGCATCGTGCTGGGAGCAGGAAGCTGTGAGCGCCCTTCGCGTTGGCCTCGCATGTCATTGACCGACAAATCAGTTTGCGAAAAGTCGGGTGGCCACGAAGGTAGGGAGCCATTTGGAGCGCCCATCTGCGTCCCTGCTTTCAAGGATGGCGGAAAGACCTGTTTGCGCAAAGCTGACTGCGAAGGTCGGTGCCTGAGTGATGCGCCGGATAACTACAAACAGTTCACCACCGGTAGCCCAGTGACCGGGCAATGCGAGAGTGAAGCTACTATGTTCGGTTGCCATGCGAACGTTGAGGAAGGCAAACTGACCGAAGATTATTTTTGCGAAGCCTGAGTTGATTGACAGGCGAATAATGCCCGCATTCCACCCCAATCCCGCCGCTAAGCCTCTGCAGTGGATAACACGTGAGCGGCCTCTCGCGAACGGCTAAAGCGGACGAACGCGGCCCAACCTATCGAGTGTCTTCGTGCGGCGCGCCGGAAGGCCTTCATATTCCGTCTTGGCCCGACGCCCGCTCTCGTTCTCAACCGACACTTCGAAACGTCCGCACATAGTGCCGGGCCAAAAGCGCACCGTTAGCTCACGGATATCCGCTAGTGAGGCACCATGACTCCCTAGCAGCCTCGGCAGCGCGTCTTGAGAATAGAGCTTTAGACCTTGCGCTAGACTGGATGACGGATTGCCCCCAGTTGTGTTCCCCGTAAGAAAATCGACTTCGATGTAGCCCTCGGGTGTTGCAGCTGCCTCGCCGAATATGTCCATTTGATAGAGGCCGACCATAAACCCCATCCCACAAGCGATAGAATCAGCAAGGTTGTGACCGACAGCTTTAAGAACGCCGATTTTCATGAAGCAAAGGGTAACGACACGACCGTCCGCTTTCCACCCCTGTCGCGCCGTTTCGGCTGCGCCTGGAAAACTCGCATATTCAGTTTCGCAGAGCATTACCCCAAGCGATCATGTCGATTTCGTCTAAGCCCTCTTCGGGAAGAAAGCCCGTCTGATATTGAGCGTCTTTGCGCCGAACATCGGCAATTGAGCCGCAAGACCTCGCCAACGGGACGCGCCAGATGGCCAACCAGTGCGCTTCCCCGCGTTTATCACGCCGGTTCGCGTTTCTCCCGTTGCGCACTTCAAAAAGACTGGTGGCCTTGCGCTCCGCCTTTGCTGGCAATAATTTTTCGGCACAGGCGACCCATTCACTTGCTGCTGGCGCAATGCTCAGACAGGCCAAAGCCGCTGAGCTAAAGGTCGCAAGAATGCATAAAGCTAAGAGACGGATTGCTGACCGCATAACGACGTGATGAGGGACATCCGGTTAACGTCTGCTTTCCACCCCTTAGGCGACACGGAGGATGGTCTGAGAACGACGCCAAAACGGACATCGCGATACCGAAGCCGCATCCTCAAGCAATTTCGAAGCCGCTAGCCCTTTTGATCGGTTGGCACGGCACCCCCCAAATATTCGCAAAGGGACATCGTCAGCATCCCCGCTGCCAATTACCAATTGGTCGATCATCGCGTTGTCGGTTGAATCGTATATGCCCACGCGATTTCGCACCAATACAGGTTCTAAAGTTACGGCGATACAAGCCTGCTGTTACCAGCGCCGACTGGTTGAAAAACCAATGGCTGCCGTTGCCAGCCACACGAAATCACGCCATCTCATTGTCGCTACTTTTTCGGGGGACTCATGCGCAAGACGGTTCGTTTCGCTTCACTGATAGGGGCCGCTTTGATCGTCTGCGGCAACTCTGCTTCGCAGCGCTCGCGCGACCCGATCATCGATGTACATGTTCACGCCATGGCAGCGGACGATCAGGGCCCGCCACCGTTGGCAATGTGCACGCCGATCGATCCGATGCCGACCTGGGATCCGGCGCTGCCGTTGATGCAGAACTTCATTGCTCCGTTCAAGCAGCCCGCTTGCAATGATCCGATCTGGTCGCCCACCACCGATGCCGAACTGATGAAGCGCAGTCTCGCAGTGATGGAACGCAACAATGTGTTCGGGGTCGTGAGCGGCCGCTATGCATTTGTCTCGGTCTGGCAGAAGGCAGCGCCGCTGCGAGTCATCCCCAGCCTAATGCCCGAGTTTCCCTTGAAGGCCGGTTTGGAAGACGAACTCCGGCAAGGCAAGGCAGCCGGCGCGCTTGCTGTGATCGGTGAGCTGGGCTTTCAGTACGATGGCTTTTCTGCAGCCGATCCATCGTTGGAGCCGCTTTGGGCCGCTGCAGAAAAGCTGGATATCCCGGTTGCGATCCATTTTGGGCCGGGACCGCCTGGTGCGGCGTATCTCCCCGGTTCGGGGTACCGGGCGCGCCTCTCCAGCCCATTGCTGCTGGAAGACGTATTGGTGAAGCATCCGAAACTGCGCGTGAATATCATGCATGCGGGTTTCCCCATGTTGGATGATACGCTGGCACTGCTTTACGCGCACCCGCAGGTCTATGTTGATACGGGGGTGATCGTCTACACGCAGCCGCGGCCAGCGTTCTATCGCTATCTCCAAGCGATTGTTGATGCCGGGTTCGGCAAGCGCATCATGTTCGGGTCTGACCAGATGGTGTGGCCCGAAACGATGGAACGCGCGATCAAGGTCATCGAAGAAGCGCCGTTCCTGTCTCACGAGCAGAAGCGCGACATCCTCTATAACAATGCGGCAAGGTTTCTGAAATTGGATGCGGCGACTATCGCACGCCACAAG
>JBJTMA010000185.1:0-21172 GCA_046063295.1 Novosphingobium sp. | reverse complement strand
ACCGATCACACCGCCCACATCGTAGCCGGTCTTGGTGTTGAGCGTGCCGAAACCCGGGCTCACCAGGTTCTGCATGTCCTCAACCAAAGTGCCGCCGGCATCGCCTTCAATGTACCACGAATCATCGCGGGCCAGTGCGGGCGTCGCAAGCGCCGAGGAGGCAAGAGCCATCCCAATGACGAGTTTGCGCATTATCGTATTCCCCTTTTTGAAGTTAGGATTGAGCCACCGAGTAGGGGAAACGTCTATCTCGTGGCGTCTGTTCCCGCAAGCCGACAAAAAGCTGCAACTGTTGCAATTATGTCGCTACTTCGATCGGGAACGGCGCAAAACCGCCAGTTTGACGCGCATCAACTTCGCAGCTGATCTCATGAGGGGCGCTAACCGATCGCGCTTAGCTGGCCGCCAAGATCCCGGCGGTCGTAAGTGCGGCGATGATTTGGGCAATTGCTGATCGCGCCTCGACGTCGATGACCGCGCCACCGCTTGGCGTTGCAGGCCGCGCGGCTGACTTCCATGTGCCGGCAAATCGCAGTTCCTGGCCTGTCGCCCGGTTGAGCAGTTTGATGCCGTCACGCGGAGTGATGAATAGCCAATTTCCCGCCTGGCGTGCTGCAATCTTGCCACTGAAGCCGGACCAGTCACCGCTCGCCCCGCTGCCGACTAGCCAGGCCTGACCATCTGCTGGTGCAGCAGGAGGTGCCGATCGTTCGTCTTCAACGGCCATGCACAGCAACGCATCGATACGAGCGAGACCTTCATTGATGAAGCTCTCCTTCTGCGTTTGACCGGCAAACAGCAGCGGCAATTCGAAGCGCGCCGTGTGACTTTCGAACAAGGGGTCTGGCATATACGGTCTCCGCCGATTTTAGTGACTGGTTGGGGGATGCGGGAAGTAGAGCGGCTCGGAAACACCCCGGTCTCCACGCTGGCGAACCGCAAAGTTCCCCAGCGGGATTGACGCCATGAGCGACGAATATTCCGCACCCGAGAGGGTAAGGTTCTGATTGGGGCATTCCCACGTAGCAGCGATGGAAGCGCCGGATCCGAATGTGACAGTGTAAGCTTCATTTTGCTCGTTTAGCGGTAAGTCGACCCCGTCGCTCCAGGCCCAGCCTCCGCGCGAGCGCCTGACCCAGCTGAGCTGAACAGCTCCGGATGTGTCCTGGGAGAATTTGGCGTGAACCGGACTAAGCGGTCTCCCCCCGATGCCGCGCAGGGCAATCGCGCTGGTCGCGGCGACATTGTCAGCCAGGCCGATTGCGGCAACCATCGCCTCAGGTGTATCGCCGATAGCAACCGGATCAAGCGCGGTGCCGCTTCCGTCCAGAAGGACCAATGGCTCACCAGACGCGTGACCATCGATGGACGCTTCGGTGCCGCCGCGGCCGCGCAGGAAGCCGGAAAGCTGCCAGCGCCCGCCGCCGAGTGGTGTCGCACTTGCGAACTGGATGACTTCTCCACCGATGAGCGCGCGATTTACGCCCATCGCCATTTGGCGCATTGTCGCATCCACAAGTGTGAGGTCCTGGGCAACCAGATCGATCGTCACCTTTGAATGACGGTCGAACAGCAAGGGAGAAGCCTTGGGCAAAGCGTCGACGGCTGATCCGATGGTTGCCCGGCTCCGACCGGCCGCGCCGAGGAATTGCAACGCCCCGTCGCCTTGATCGACATAAAGGCTCGCACCAGCCCAGGCCGCGCTCGCCGAAGAGGTCGCGGCGAGCAAATAGGGGACCGGCGTCGCGTTGTTGCCGTCCCAGGGAAGTTCGAGTGCCACGATCTCGGTTGTCGGAATGACTTCGTCCGGCGCCGGGATGGCGCGCCCGGGATCTGCGGGGTTGGCAGATCCGCTGTGTGTGGAAAGGCGCAGCAGCCCAAGGTCTATGCCCTGATCATGCCACTCCCAGGCATTGACGCGCCACAAACCAGGATGATCAGGCAGAGTAACGGTTGCTCCCGGCCGGACATCCGGATGAAGCTGGGTCACCCGCCATGAAATCGACTGGCGAGCCCATTGGACGCGCCGTGCGGCACTTTCGACCAGGCTTCGGGCAGAGCCGGCATCCAGAGCGGCAGGAAGTTCGATGGTTCGAGGCTGACCCGGAAACGGCCGACCCGAGGCACGCTGCGCGCCTGGCTGGTAGTCCCGATCAACATCGTAGTAGCGCAAGGCTGCCACTGGCTGTTCGCTCTGCGGAGAACGCTTGCGGGAAAAGCCGGCATTGCCTCCAAAATCTTCGTGCTTTGTAGAAGTCGCAGCTTCCGACAATGCGATGGGTGCGCCCTGCAGCCGGTCGGGTCGTATGGTAAGCCTATCACCGCAGGCATCGCAATCGACCGGAAAAAGCGGATCGAGCGCGCTCAGGAGTTCGCCGATCGAGCCTTCGTTGGAAAGGCCGGTAAGGCCTGGAAGGGGCACATCGGCATCGACATCCTCGATCACGTCGCTGAGCAGATCGGCGAAGCCGAGCGGCGCTTCATCGGCAATGACTTCGAAAGACAACGTTGGAATTCGATTGCCGAAATCGGCAAGCTGCAGATCTTCGAAGACAACGTACGCGAGACCGCGATAGGCCGGATTGCGACCAGCACCCTCTGCCGCGGCAAGCAGCGGATCGGCCGCCTGATTGCCGCCCCCGGCATGAAAGCGAAATGTGCCGCCGACTTTCATGTCGCCCGCAGCACCGCGAACCAATTTGCCGTCCGCCCATATCCTGCCGATCGACCTGAGCGGCCGACTGGACAATGCGACCGCAAAGCTTGCGGTATAAGTGTAGTTGACGGTCGAAGGGTTCCCCTTGCCGTTACCCTGCTTTTCGCGGTGCTCGACAAGGTCCGTTGCCCAGATGATCTGTCCGGCAACGCGCATTCGGCCAAATTGCCGTGGGATGGCGACACCGTAGCTCGAAGTCGTCACTTTGAGCTCGTTCAGGCGCGGGCCTTCGCGGTCGCCGGGCTTGAAAATCAGGCTGTCAATCTGGCGCCCGACGAGCGCACCGATAGTCGAGCCGATCGGTCCACCGAAATATTGTCCGACGGCCGAGAGGATCAGGGTTGCCATAGGATCACTTTCTGACGCGGCGCAGCCGCCAATGCTCAATTATCGGTCCCGCAGGGAGCTCGGCGCTGATCACAACGCGGCGCAGCCCGGCATGGGCGTGCACCCAACGGCCTGCGCGACCTGCGATTGCGAGGTGGAACTGCGCCGGTCCCGGCTGGATCAGGACCACGTCGCCAGAGCGCACCCCGCTTCGAACTTTTCCAAACCCGCAACTCTCGGGCTTTGGCAACCACTGGGAAAGATCGCGCAATCGCCACGAGTAGCCGGTTGGCAACGTCACATCCCTCCCGGTGCGGGCCATTGCGGCGCCAAGGAGGCCGATACAGTCGACCCCATCAGCCGGGTCACGCCCATGGATGCGGAAGGGCACACCTTCGAGTTCCTCGGCAGCGCGGGCAAGCTGCAAGGGCGTTGTCATTGACCGGGTACCGGATAACGGGTGATGAGATCGTTGCCTGGCAGGAACGGCTCGCCTTGGAAGTTGATCGCGTTGGCGAACCGCGTGGCGCAAGTATCGAGCCTGCGATCGCATCCTTCGCGGAGTTCCACTCGCGTCCCAGGCGGAGGCGGACTGTCGAGCGGGGTCGCCAAAACCAGGTGGCTGGAATCCACGCCAACGATGTCGGTACCTTGGCCAGCATAGGGCCCCTCAAGCCAGCGCAGGAAACCGCCATCTAGAGTGGAGATTGACGCGTCGGTCAGGATCGAGACGGCGTTTGCGGTGGCATCGAAACTGCCGGTGAGGCCTCGATGCGTGAAGCGCGCGGCCGACAATGTACAGCCAGGTCCGCAAAACGCCGCACGGCACGAGGGACTGGTCCGCGGTACGGGATCACGCGCCAGTTCGGCCTTGCGGCTAGCCAGGTCGGCGGTGAAAGTGCCGGCTTCCTCGCTCACCGTGCCAATCGTGCCGCGGTAGATGATGTGCCTGTCCAGGCTTTCCCAGTCGATGACGCCGATATGAACACGCGCGCCATCAAAGCGTCCAATCGCAAGGTCGAAAGCATCAATCGAATCATGGCTCAGAGCACCCTCGACTTCGGCGCTATCCGCCTCGAAGCCGGCCGATCGGCGGATTGCCGAGGGTACCATACCGGGCGCGGCACGATGATTGATTCCGTCAAACCACAGGTCCTGATCGTGCGTTGTGAAGCCCAACGTCACGCCGTCGCGCCGCAACACGCGCCAGAAGGTCGCGGTGCTTTCCAGTTCCTGGCTGAACCATACGCGGGTCATCGAGCGGCCTCGCGGATCTCGATCACCGGCACGCTCGGTGCTTCGCCTGCAGCGAACACTGCCCCAGCAACTTCGAGCTTATCTTCGGCGAAGCGCACCGGCACGTCGAAAGTAAACCCGGCGCGAACGACCTTGCCCGCCAATGGAGGCACGGCAAAGCTCACCACGCCGCCGGCCGCCAAGGTCCAGCCAGAGACGACTGTGCCATCGACGCTCACGGCGACCGACCCGGCGTGCGGCCGCGTGATCCGGCGGGACTGCATCGCCTCACCCTCGCCATAGACCTTGATTAGTGGAAAATCCGCTCGGGTGCCATCACCGGTGCCGAGCACTTGATCGCTCGCGGTAGGCGAAGCGGTCATGGCGTTGGAGCTGAAGTCGGTCGGATCGCGCAAACGAAAGCCCCGCGCCGCGCCGCGACGAGCCCGAAAGAAAGCAAGCAGCACGCCAAGTTCCGCTTCGGACCGGATGCCGGGGCCAACATCGAAGCGAAGCCGCGCATTCGACCACAGCGAGTTGCGCCGCTCAAAGCCCGAAGCCGTGACTGCAACGCTGGTTGAAAATTCCGGCATGACGGTCGCATCGCGGCCCAGCGCAAGCGGATAGGGAACATCGTCGAATGGCAGCATCTCATCCTCATCGCTGGCTGGGGGCAGGCGGACAAAGCCGTCGCGGCAAACTTGCGGCAAGGCCCAGACGAAGCGCTCATGCGCGTTGCGCGCCGCTGCCTCGTCGAGGCCTTGGTCGATCGCCCGCCAAGCCGCACCGTCGTCAGGTATCGGCACGAATCCGGCGAGGTAATCCTGGGCATCTGCAGGATAGCCAAGCCGTGCATCGATCGCGGCATAGGCGCCGCGGCGGAACGCTGCGGCACTTGCGGTGAGCCAGTCATAGTCCTCCACCTGCAACCTGTCGAAAGCCGGGCTTGCCCAGCCAAGCGGCAGGTTCGCACGGCGCAGTTCGGGCATCGCGGGATCGAGCACGGTCGGGAGAAATGTGAGCAGCAGCACTTCCGCGTTCGTTGGCGATGCGGCGGTACGAACGGCATTGCGCAAGGCAAGAGTCGAAGCGGCCAGCACTCCTCCTGCCGCATCGAGGAGGTTTTGCTGGGCTGTGTCCAAGGGTGATCTCAAGTCAGGTATTGCGACCGGATTTCCGCCCAGGGCGGCTTTAGCGGAATCATCGTACAGGCAGGGGCGGCCATCGCCCATGACCCACCACCAGGGCTCTCCAATCTGGAAACGGACGGCAACGCCGGCAGACTTCATCAAGGCAACGAAACCAGCCGCGACGGACTGGAGCCAGGCCATTGCACCACTGTTCGCAGGGGAGAGCAGGGCCGACGGCGGATCCCATGCGGTGCGAGCCGTACTCCCGTCCGCTGCGCGCTGCTGCCATGCAGCCGGGCAGTGCTGGGCAAGCAGTTCGTAACTGAGCGAGGCAATCGGAGAGAAGCCGGCGGCCTTCGCCGCTGCAAAGTATTCAAGGTGCCAGGCCTTGGCGGGCGTGCACAGCGGATCGCCGCTTTGCGGCACTTCGAATCCACCCGCGGTGGCAGTAAGACGCATGAAGTGGCTCATGCCGACATAATGCAGAAGGCTGCCACGATAGCCGAGCTGGAGTGCGTTTCGGATCAACCGTGCGGGGGCCTGATTGCAGCAGTCATCATAAGCGGTTGCGATCGCCACGCCATGCGGCGGGACCATTACGTCGCCGACCGCAAGCATTGCCCCGCGCCCTTCGCAGCGGACCTGGGTCAGTTCGGCCCAGCCTTCGACGGGACTGGCGAGGGGTGCGGTGCTCGCCGCGGCATATCCCGGCGCGACCAACGAAATGAAGATCCGGTCAATGGCCGACGGGTGGACCGGGTCAGCCTCCGCCGGAAGAACGAACCCCCCTGCAAGATTTGAGAAGTCGAGCGTGATTTGGGCGTCGGTTGCACTGCCTTGGGCATAGTTCCACAGCCGCACGTACCAAGAGCGCGTCGAGCCAGTCGCATCGCGACCTTCAATCGTAAGAGTCGGTCCATTGACGGCGTCGAGTGCGATCACCCCGCCAGATCGCCAGCGGAACCGCAGCGTGGTTTCTGCATAATCCCGATCGGTTCGATAGGCGAGCAGCGGATGATCGAAGCGGTCGGCAGAATCCCAGATAATTCCGGCAAGGTCGCCCGCGCGCATGAATGTCGCATCGACGCGAATTGTGTCCGGCGCGGGAGTGGTCAAAGCCGCCATCATCGGACGCGGAAAATTGATGGTCCAGAAGCGCGGATCGAAGCGCTGGATCCAGTCGCTGTCCTGTCCTTCGCGGGTAGCGGCAAGCCAGCAAGCCATCGGCTGTTCCTTTAACTGTCGGCCAGTGCGCGGCGCACGGCGCTCGCCACCTGACGGCTTGAGCGTTGCAATGCTTGGGGAGCGCTAATGCCCGCGGGTGCCGAGATGTTGATCGAGACTTTTACGTCACGCCCGGTGCCGCCCAGGCCTGTTTCGATGCGTCCGGCGCTGGTCGGCATGAACAGCTCAGGGCCGCGCTCGCCGACGATGTAGGTGCGCCCAGGAGAGACGGGCCCACCGGTTGCCCGCCCCGGCGAACCTAGCAGCGAGGTGACGATGCTGCCGATGCTGGCTGCCAGATTGCCAAGTCCCCCGCCCTGGCCGCCGCCACCTCCACAGCCGCCGAGCCCGATGGAATTGAACAGATTGTTGAGCGAACGCGCTGCGATCTGGTCGATGACGTTCAGCGCAATCCGGCGCAGGTCTTCGAAGCCGATGCTTCCCTTGCGCAAAGCATTCAAAAGACCGCGTTCGAGGACATCGCCGGCGCGGGCGAAGCCATCGACCAGGGTGCCGTCGAAATTGCTGCGCATTGCAGCAACGTCGCTGGCGAAGCCTTGTGTGTTCGCCCGGACGTCGATGGTCAGGCTATCGACTGTGTCGGGCATCGTTCTTGCTCCATCATGCGTTCGAGATCGCCGCGAGCGAGGCTTTCGCCGGGGCTGGTGTACGGGCATAGAACCGCGGCAAGTTCAGCCGGCGTGGCATGCCAGAAGTGATCCGGCCGCCAGCCGAGCAGACGTGCTGCAAGGCCGCTGAGGCGCGCGGCGCCGGGGCCAAAGCGCCCGCTCATGTCGCCTCGTCGGCGGCGCCCTGAAGAATCTGGCCGAGCAGGATGCGCAGCGGCTTGCTGGATTCGGCAAGGCCGAGCTGCAGCACGGCATCCCCCACCGCTTCGCGGGCAAGTGCGCCGCGATCGGCCAGACAGTGCCAGAACAGTGTCGCCATCTCGGCGATGCGCAACTGGCCGGCACCGGCCCGTTCGACTAGCGCGAACAACGGCCCAAGGTCTTCTTCGGCGGCCACCAGCGCGGCAAAGCTTGGTCGCAGCAGGTACGGCGTTCCGGCCACTGTGATCAGGGCTTCACCTCGATAGGAATTGGCCATCACGCCGAGGCCACCGCGCCCGAGCTTTCGAGCTGCAGCGTGTAATTGCGCTCGCCGTTGAAATCGCCCGAGTAGTCGAGCTTCTGGACGAGAAACTTTCCGCGTAGCTTTTCGCCGCCTTCGAAGCTGAGCTCGTAATCGTCGATCGTGCCCGACATGGCATTGCTGCGGACCTGTGCCTCGGCGGCACTTCCCAGGAAGATACCGGCCGCGCTGACCGAGACCGAGCGCACCCCGGCGCCCGAAAGCAGTTCGCGCCAGCCGACGCTGTCCTTGCTGGTGATCACCACGGCGTCGCCGGAGATCGACATCTGGGTGGTCCGCAGACCCGCGACGGTCTGGTAGACGGCGGGGGTCGCGCCGTTTGAAATCTTGAGCAGGAACGCGCTGCCTTTCTGGGCGGCCATGGTGTTCTCCTGAGTTGTGTGTGGGTTAGGCGGCAAGGACGCGGAAGCGGTATTCGAGCAGCGCCGCGCGAGTATTGGCGGCGCGCATTTCGGCGCGAGCGCGCAGAAAGGAGGTCGACACGATCTGAAAGGCACCCTGGTCACCAGGCATGCTGGCGATGCGTGCCTCGATTGCCGCAACCAGATCGGCTGCTGCATCGGGCTGGTCACCCCGGCAATGCAGCTCCAGCGCAACGCGCACTTCGCGTCCGGCCAGTTCCTTTACGCTCCAGTCGGCGCTGGCCGAGGCGGAGATCGCCAGCCACGGCAACGCGGTGCGCGACGGGATCTCTTCGACGATGGAATTGAGGGCCGCAATAAGCGCGGGATCGGCGCTGAGCCAAGCCAGGAGCGCGGCGCGAAGGGCGATTTCCATGCGTTACAATCCCTTGGTGAATTGCGGCCAGAGCAAAGCCGCCTTGCGCCACCGCGCCGCCGGATCAGTCCGTGCAAGGCGCCGCTCCTGCGCACGAGATTCGGCGATCAACCGGGCCTGCTCGACCAGCCGGGCGGCAAGTTCGGAGAAGCTGCCGCTCACGCGAGACGCAGCCGTCGCCACGGGCGCCACAGTGCTGCGACTGCGGCCGGTGGCCATTGAGCAGTCTCCTCGCCGCCTTCGCGCGCGCGGTACTGGAATGCGGCAAGGCGCAGGACACCGTGGCGCAAGCCTTCGGGCAGAGCGGTCCATTCGGAGGCAAGTCCAGCGTCGAACTTTGCGATCACGCGCCCGGCGCTGCCCGGGTTGCTGACCCGGAGCGAACCGGTGCCATCTGCCGAGAGGTCCACTTCATAGTCGCCGACCGGCAGGGCAAAGCGTGTGCCTTCGGCGGGGAGGCCATCGATGCCGGTAATCGCCTGGACTGGACGGGCGGCGAGGACCTGCCAGTCACTGCTTGCGGCCAGCACTTCCTCGCAACTTTGCTGAAGCGGCATGGTGCCGGTGAAATGTTCGCAGGCTTCGAGGCTGGTGCGTAGCAACTGGGTCAGTTGCGCATCGTCCTTCGATATCGATATGCCGAGCCAATCCTTGAGCTCGGCCAGCGCCGCGGGGGGAATCGCAGCGGGCGTGGTGACGGTCCGCTTCATGCGCGTGCTCCGTATGGCGATGTCGGGAAAGGGGGCGCCCGGGTCCATTTGGGATGGACCCGGGCGCAACTGCAGCGGCAGGGGAGGCGCGGCGCCGCAGCAGTCAGGTTCAGGTCGAGATCTTGAGGACCTTGATCGCATCGCTGTCGAGCACCTGCCCGCCGATGCGCTTGGTCGCGTAGAAATTGACGTAGGGCTTGTTGGTATAGGGATCGCGCAGGATCGAAGTCTCGCGGCGTTCGGTGATGATGTAGCCGTTCTTGAAGTTGCCGAAGGCGATCGGCAGCGCATTCGCGGCCACATCGGGCATGTCTTCGGCCTCGATCACGGGGTAGCCGAGCAGGCGCGCGGGGGCGTTTTCATAGATGCCGGGCTGCCACAGGAAGGTCCCGTCGGCCGCCTTGAACTTGCGCACCGCGGCGAGCGTCTTGGTGTTCATCAGGAACACCGCGCCCTGGCGGTGGCCGGCGCGCAGCGAATGCACCAGGTCGATCAGGACCAGCTCCGGCGTGGTGCCAAAGCCGGTGGCGTTGCCAGTGACCACATGCTGCAGCGTGCCGAAGGCGCGGGTCGCGTCGGCGGTCAGTGCGGTCGGCTGCTGGAGAAAGCCCTTGGGCTGGTTGGTGCCGCTGCCGTTGATGAAGGCAGCGCCCTCCGCGCGGGCGAATTCGGTGGCAATTTCATCGGCCAGCCACGCTTCAAGGTCGAACGCCGCGTCGACAAGCATCGCCTGGCTCGCCGAGGGGTTGGCGTAAAGCTCGCCCATCGGCGGGACGATCTCGTTGAACTTGGAAGTGGCGGTTTCAGGCCGAGCCCCGGTCTCGCTGACCCAGCCCGAATTGGCGGCCGAGTTGGTGATCAGCTTGCGGTAGCCTGCCGTGCCGACCTGGACGATCTGGGCCACCCCGCGGACCGGGCTGATGGTCTTCATCTGCGCGGCGATCATTGCGTCGATCTCGCGCGGCACGGCATAGCCGCCGTCTGCCGCAACCGCACCAGTCACCGACTTCAGTTCGCTGGTCTGGCCAAGGCGCAGATAGCCATCGACAAAGCCCTTCATCTCGAGGCTCGGCTGGGTACAGGCATCAAGCGCCGGGCGGGCAGTGCGCACGGCGCGACCCAACTGGCTCTTCACTTCCTCGATGTCGCTGCGCAGCGCGCCCAGCGCCTGATCAGCTGCATCCTGCCGCGCGACGATGTCGAAAGAGGCGTCAAGCGCTGCCTCGGGTTGTTCAATATCCATGGTAATACCTTTCGGAGGGTTAGGTGGCACTGGGGTCTTCAAGCAATGCGGTGCGCGGTGTCGTGACCAGATGAACTCGGGCCCCGTGCTGCATCGGGTGCGAAACAAGGCTGACTTCGAACAGATCGACATCAGTGAGATCGCGGCCTTCCTGGCTGCGATTGAAGCCGCGCGCCCGATATCCGAACGAGAGGCCAGTGACCGCGCCGCGCTTGAGCGCCGCCGCGGCGCCGCCCTCGGGGTTGTCGATCGAGGCGACGACCTTCAGTCCGCGCTCGTCCTCCCCCACCTCGTCGATCCAGCCGATCCGCTGGTCAGGACGGTGCTGCCAGTATAGCGGCAGCGGGTCCCTGCGTTCGGCCAGGGTGCGCTTGAACGCTCCGGGGCGGATCCTGTCGCGCCCTGAGTCGCGCTTGTCGAACAAGGCAGCGTAGCCGGCGAACTTGAGACTCACTTGAGCAGGTCCGCCATGCCGGTGCGAAACGCGATGCCGAGCAGCAGCAGCGCGAGCGCGCCGCGCACCACCCAGGCAATCGCCGCCTTCCACGCCGAGGCCTTGGCGTCGCGCCAGGCCTGCAGCAGCTGGCGCAATTCGCTGAGGTCGGCGAGCGCGGCGGAATCGCCGAGACCCATGCGCTCGAGCACGCGGTCGGCACCAAGCTCGCTCGCTTCCTCGACGATCGCGCGCAGCGTCACCAGTTCGGCGCCTTCGTCCTCGGCTTGCGCCATCAGCCGCGCGACCATCTCGTTTCTGTTCATGATATGTTCTTTCAAGCCTTCGCCGTGATCCCGAGCATGCTTCGCTTCTCCTCGTCGCTGAGGAAGCTTGCCGCGCTGACCTGGCTCCACAGCGCGGCCCGGTCTTCGGCGAGCGCGGGCACCTGGTCGAGGTCTATGGCGAGCCGCGCCTCGGGGAACCAGGTGACCAGGCCTTCGCTTAGCGCGGAGAGAATCTTACCAGCCAGCGGCAGCAAGGTCAGCCGCCACAGCGCGCGGTTGGCCTCGCGGTAGTTGGCGTAGGTCGAATCCCCCGGCAGCCCGAGCAGCATCGGCGGCACCCCGAAGGCCAGCGCAACGTCGCGCGCCGCCGCGGCCTTCAATTCGGCAAAATCCATGTCTGCTGGCGACATGCTCAGCGCCTGCCACTTGAGTCCGCCTTCGAGCAGCATCGGGCGCCCGGCGTTGGCGTGGCCGGCATAGGCTTCGGCGAGTTCGGCCTTGAGCCGCTCGAACTGGTCGGGCGAAAGCCCGCCGCCTTCGCCCGCATCGTAGACCAGCGCCCCCGAAGGCCGCGCCGCGTTTTCGAGCAGCTGGCGGTTCCAGAACGCCGCGGCATTGTGCGTCGCCACCGCTTGGTCTGCCGCGGCAAGGCACCCTGCGCCGTAGTGATCGTCGGCCGGATGGAATGACCTGATGTGGATCAGCGCGGGAGAGGCGTCGGCGTCGAGCAGTGGAATCGGCAGCGCCTTGTCTCCCAGCTTGTAGGCGTAGCCGCTCGGCCAGCCGTCGGCCGCGGCCACCACGCTCATCCGCTCGGGCCGCAGCGCGAACAGTTCGACCGGCCGCCCCGCGCCGTCCTTGATCAGCTGGACATAGGCATTGCCGTGGAGGAGCAGCTGCGAGGCAAGCGTTTCGAGCAGCGATTGCCCCGCGCTGGTCGCCTTGACCAGCGCGGTCAGCTCGGCATCGCCCTCGACCAAGGCCGCCCCGCCGATTCCCTCGGCCACCAGCCGCACCGCACGCTGCGCCACCGGGTTTTCGAGATAGGCGCGCTTGACCGCCTGGTCGTAATTGAACGGCGCCCGCGGGCTGCCAAGATCGGCGTAAAGCCAGGGCGAGGTAAAGCTGCGCGCCAAAGGCACATGGCTCTGCCCCCCGCCCTTGAAGGCGGAGGCTAGGGTGGTGAGGAAGGACATTCGGTTACCTCTCAAAATCGATGAAACTTATTCAGCCGAGCATGATTCGCGGTTGGGTGCGCCGCCCCAGAAGCAACTCGCTCAGTCCCCAGACCAGCGCATCGGCGCGGTCGGGTGACCGTCCCGGGCCTTCGTAGCCGCCGCCCGTAATCAACCCGCACATCTGGTCCTCCAGCGCTGGGAACGCCCCCGTATGCCGCACCCGCCCCGCCTCATAAAGCGCGGCCACCGGCTCGGCGCGCGCCGACTTGCCGCGGCTGGCGTGGACCAGCTTGACCGGCAGCGAAATGTCCGCCGCGCGCAGCACGCTGGCGACCATCGCGCCGCCCTGGTTGGCCTCGGCGATGACGCGGTCGGCGTTCCATGCCCTGGCGGCATTGGCGACGGCGCGGGCCCAGCGTTCGGGGCTGGCCTTCTCGACGCTAGCATCGGCGAGAACCCGGGCGATCCCGTCCTCGCAGGCAGCGCAGACCACAATCCCGCAGGCGTCGCCATGTTCCGACGCCGGCGGATCGACCGCGACCACCACCCGAACCGGTGTGAATTTGCCCAGCTCGCGTGCACCCTCCAGCATGGCCCGGGTCCACAGGGCGCCCTCGGCTTCGGCAAGCACCTCGCCTTCGAGCTCCTGTCGCCCGATCGCGCTGTCGCCATACTGCGCCAGCATCGACTGATAATAGGCGAGCGGCAGCGATCCGGCGTTGTCGCCGGTCCGCCCGCGCGCCAGAATCACGTCATCGCCGCTTTCTGCTTCGGCGAGGAGCCGGTTCATCAGCGGCACCGAGCGCGGGGTTGAGGTAGCGAGAACGCGCGGATGGTCGCCCAGCCGCATGCCCATTTGCAGGTTGTCCCATGCGGCCAGCGCGCGGCCTCCGGCATTCTCCCACTTGGCGATCTCGTCACACCACGAGTGACTATGTTGCGGGCCGCGCAAACTGTCAGGTTCGGCGGCGCTGTAAAGGAATGCCTGTGCACCATTGGGCCACTGCAACCGGCGCAGCGACGATTCGTATTCGGGCGCGAGCGAACCGGGGGATGCAGCGAGGATCCCGCTCTCGCCTTCGACCATCACACTGCGCACTTCACCCAGGTTCGCCCCGACCAGCGCGATCCGCGCATTGCCATCATGACGCGCGACATTACGGATCCATTCTGCGCCGGCACGGGTTTTGCCGAAGCCGCGCCCGGCGCTGATCAACCACACGCGCCAGTCACCAACAGGCGGCCACTGTTCATCGCGCGCCCAGACTTCCCAGTGCCAGCTGCCTAGCGCCGAGCGTTCATGCGGTTCCAGCGCCTTGTCCAGGATCAGCCGTCGGCGTTTCCCTTGCTCGCCATCAGCGCGGAACCAGGTGCCGCGGCTGCTCCGTTCACGTGCCATTGGCTTGCCGAGCCTTTTGCTTGGCATCAAGCTCGGCGGCGCGTTCTTCCTTGGCGCGCAATGCATCGATTTTCGCGTTGATCGATTTGATCGTTGCTACCTCGTCGGCCAGCGTCTTGCGGCCCTTTTCGCGCGCCACGCTCTCGCGGTGGGCGAAAAGGCAGCGGAACGCTGTGCCAATATCGAATTTGCGCTTGTTGCCGTCGGCATCGGTGTCTTCGAGCTGGCCCGAGCGGAGCCGCCCAAGCAGCTCCATCTCAAGGTTATCGTACCCTTCGGAGAGCGCTTCGAACCAGCGGCGGGCAAAAAGCGGATCGTCGCGCCGCTTCTTGTAGACGCAGCTCTGGCTGACGCTGGCGGCGATCGCCGCAGCCTTCACGTTAGAGGTTTCGGCAAGTTCGTTGAGGAAGATGTCGGGCCAATTTTTGGGCGCCCCCGAAACCCGGGGACTGTCTGACTTATTCGGCATGGGATTGGACTGCTCCGGCACGCGACTGCGAGCTAACGGGCAGGCCGATGTGCCGACCGCTCCGTTACCGCCCCAAGGCGACTCGGTTTTTCGCGATGTTCCAGTTATGTACCCAAACAGCGTGACGATGTCAAGAACAAATAACCAATATGGTTCGTTAATACAGCCCGGTTGCCTCATTTGCCTGCTCGGTGCACGATCACGCGATGAGCCAAACCCTGCTGCCCGGCACCGTCCACCAGCTTCCCGATGACCTGCGCGACGCGCTCGCCGGCGATCCACAGCTTGCCGCATTGTGGCAGGATCTCACTCCGCTTGGCCGCAACGAGTTCATCTGCTGGGTCGAGGATGCCAAGCAGGCCAAGACCCGCCAGCGGCGGATCGTGCGCACCGGCGAGGAAATGGCCGAAGGCAAGCGCCGCCCGTGCTGCTGGGCCGGGTGCATCCACCGCACCGACAAGAAGCCGAGCGCATGGCAGCAGGCGGTGCTGGTCGAAGGCAAAAAGCGCTAGCCGCTTGCAGTTGTCCCGCTGCTCCGACAAAGCGGCGCAAAGCCCTTACCCCAAGGAACCCGATGCTTCGCCCCCTTTACAACTGGACCATGGCCAAGGCCGCGCACCCGCATGCCGAATGGTACCTGGCCGCAATCTCGTTCATGGATGGCGGGCTATTCCCGTTTCCACCGCACCCGCTGCTCGGCCTGATGTGCCTGGCCGAACCGAAAAAGGCGGTCCGGTTTGCGCTGATCACCACCTTCGCCTCGGTACTGGGGGGATTGCTGGGCTACACCATCGGCCATTTCCTTTACGATACGGTCGGCACACAGTTGCTCGGCGCACTCGGCCTGACCGAGCGCTTCCCGAAAGCGGCCTGCTACCTCAACGCCTATGGCTGGCAGATTATCGTGTTCAAGGCAGCGACGCCGATCCCGTTCCTGCTGATATCGCTGACCGCCGGATTCATCAACTTTCCGGTCTGGCTGTTCCTTGCCGCCAGCCTCGCAAGCCGGGCCGTGATCTTCGTGACCATCGGGGTGCTGTTCCGGATCTTTGGCGCGCCGATCAAGGCGTTCATTGACAAGTACCTAGTCTGGCTGACCCTCGCGCTGGTTGCCCTGGTGGTCGGTGGTTACGTCGCCTTTGCCATGCTTAGCGGCGAAGGGCACAAGACCAGCGACAAGTGCGAAGCTGCCACGAAAATCGGCGCGCCGGCATGATCAAGCTCTACCACTGCGCCGATGCCCGCTCGTTCCGGGTGCTCTGGGCGCTCGAGGAACTGGGCCTGGCTTACGAGCTAGAGGTGATGCCGTTCCCGCCGCGCTTTCGGGTTGAAGGCTACAAGGATTTGAACCCGCTCGGCACAGTTCCCGCCTGCTTCATCGACGGTGCACTGATGACGGAGAGTGCCGCGATCCCGCACGTGCTGGCGACCAGGTTCGGCCCGAGCGAACTGGCGGTGGCACCCGAACACCCCGCTTATCCCGCCTACATGAACTTCCTTTTCATGGGCGAGGCGACGCTGACGTTCCCGCAGACAATCCACCTGCGCTATACCCGGCTCGAACCGCCCGAGCGCCGGGTGACGCAGGCAGCCGAAGATTACGCGAATTGGTTCGGCTCGCGCCTGCGCAACGCCGAAGCGATGCTCGAAGGGGAATTCGCCTGTGCCGGCCGCTTTACGATGGCGGACATTTCGCTGGGCTATGCGGTGATGCTCGCCCAGTCGATCGGGCTTGAAGCGCAGGTCACACCGGGGATGGCGGCCTACCTTGATCGGCTGAGCCAGCGCGGCGGTTTCAGCCGTGCCAAGGCGGCGCAGGGTTCGGGACGAATTGCCAGCTAAGGCAGCGCAGTCCAGACATCGGTTACGGCATCGCGAAGCGGCTGGTGGAGCTTGCTTCCAGCCAGGAAACGGTCAATTCGCGCGTGGTACAGCGGCAGGCTGCCGATGTCTTCAAGGTCAAGTGCTTCAGATAGGTGCCGCGCCGCCAGGTCCGCCTCTCCAGCGTGACCATCGACCGCCGCCAGCATGAGCTTGGCAATGAAGTTGGTCGGGAACTGCGCCAAGCTTTCGTTGAAGCAGGCTCGCCCTTCATCGAACCGACCGCGCCGGGTGTAGGAAATGCCGCGCCAGACGTGCGTGATATAGTGGAGGTGCGATTCCGGTTCGACCGAGAGGAAGTTCTCAAGATGAAGGACAGCATCGGCCTCCATGCTCAGCAGCAGCGCGTTTACGCCCGCCGCATAGTGGGCAAGCCCATGACCGCGCCGCAGCCGGATGGCCTTGAGCGCGCGAGGCAAGCCGTCCGCTGGTCTCCCGATATAGGCACTGGCGCATGAGATTGCGGCGAGCACCGCGGCATTGTCTGGGTCGAGCACAAAAGCCCGTTCGATATGGTGGCGAATATCACGTTCTTGTGCTGGATCATGCAGCGCAAAGGACAAATAGGCGCCCGAAACCGTGAGTGCGAGATAGGCGCGGGCCAGGCCGTAGTCGGGGGCGATGTCGACAGCACGCTGCGCTTCGTTGATCGACCGGGTTAGCGGCTCCAATCCATATTCGCGGATCGCGGCCATGGACCGTGCGGTGCACTCCCAGGCAGTCAGGTTCGATGGCTTGCGCAGGGCGCGGTCCATCTCAAGCTTGAAGATGGTTGCCCCCAGCCAGGCCGCCAGTTCCGATACAAGTTCGGTTTCCAGCGCGGCGAGTTCACCCACCGGACGTTCGAACTTCCTCGTCCAGACGATTTCCTCACTCGCCGCCTCGATCAGGTGGGCAGTGAGCACAAGATTTCCGCTTGTCCTGCGGAAGTTTCCGCCAAGGAAATAGCGGACCCCCATTGCCGCTCCGGCTGCGGCAAGGTCGGTTGGCGGCGCATTGCGCAGACGTGCGGTGGCCGAACTGGCCAGTACCCGCACAGTTACGCCTTCGCACAGTGCATCGATGATATCATCGACCAGGCCCATGGCGAAACTATCGTCGCCGGTTTCGCCGGAACGATCGTCGAAGGGCAGGAGCGCCAAGCTGGGCACGTCGCCCCGCGCTGCAACCGGATCGACCCCGATCAGGGTCAACCGGTAACCGACCTTGGTAATGGTCTCGATCTCGAACGAACCGGCGCGGACCGCAAGCTTTCGCAGGCGCTGGATCACCCGCTGCACCGCATCCTCACCCACCACGGTGCCGGCCCAGCAAGCATCCAGCAGATCTGACCGCGAGACGACCGTACCGTGCGCGCGGCTCAACGCGATGAGCACTTCCATCACGCGCGGTTCAAGCGATTCGCTCGTACCATCCGGATGGATCACATGACGCGACCGGGGATCGATCTGAAGCGCGCCAAGCGTGAAGGGTTCCGATTGCGCCAGATCGACGGGCGCGTTGAGGGAGGGAGCTGCGTTCGCCCCAGTCCACGCAATATTCGCGACCCAATTATCACCCATCGGGTCCAGATTTACCGAACAAGGGCACATAGGCAAAGAAAATGTCGGGATCGAGCGTCGAACCAGTACGCCCGTTGAATCAAATCATCGGCAAATCATCGGCTCTCCGCCCTAGCGCTTCGGCATCTCGCGGGCCATTAGGATGGCATGCGGTTGCTCGGCTCCGGCCGGTCACCTCTGTTCCTGGCCGTCTGCGACCCGTCGGTCAGGTCCTAATTCACTGAACCCCGCCTGCTTGCCGGTAACGGCAGTTTCGGCGGGGTTCTCTTTGCGCGCTGGATTATGCTCGCGGCGCCATGGTGTAGTTGAGCCCCAGGCGGCCGCCATCGGGATAGATCGTCTGCCCGGTGATATAGCTGCTCTCGCCGCTGGCGAGGAACACCGCGACCGCGGCGATCTCCTCCACCTCGCCGCAGCGCCCCAAGGGTGTACGGCTCATGATCCGGTCCTCGGCGGCCTTGTCGTTCATGATCCCGCGCAGCATGTCGGTCATGATCGATCCGGGGCCGATCGCGTTGACCCGGATGCCCTTGGGTGCAAGCGACAGCGCGGTGACATTGGTCAGCTGCTTCATCGCGCCCTTGCTGATCGCATAGGGAATCTGGTTGGGGATCGCGAGCACCGCGTTGACGCTGCTCATGTTCACGATCGCGCTACCTTCGCCCATCAGCCGCGCCGCGGCCTGCGTCGCCCACAGCGCCGACTTGAGGTTGATTGCGAAGACCCGGTCGAAATCGTCTTCGGTCAGGTCGTCAAGCTCGGCCGGGTGAGTGACCCCGGCGTTGTTGACCAGAATGTCGAGCCCGCCCCAGCGCGCCTGAACGCGCGCGAAGATCCGCTCGATCTCCGATTTCTTCGAGACATCTGCGGTGATGCTTTTCTGACCCAGCGCGGTCGCGGCCTCGTCGAGCTTGCCCGCGTCGATATCAACCAATAGCAGTTCTGCCCCTTCGGCCACAAATGCCTCGGCGATACCCCGACCGATCCCTTGCGCCGCGCCAGTGATGACCGCGCGCTTGCCTGATAGCCGGCCGCTCATCGCTGCTTCGCAGCCCGGGATTCGGCTTCGGCCACGGCCTTCTCGGCAATCGGGCGCATCATGGCATAGCCCGCCTTGTTGGGGTGGACACCGTCGGGGGCGAACTCGCGCGGGAAGGCTCCGCCCGGGCCCGCCATCGCAGCAAAGTAATCGGCATAGACCAATCCCTCGGTCTGCGCATAATCGCGCAGCCAGGCATTGAGCATGGCCACCCACGGCGCGGGCTTCAATTGCGGCGCCCAGTCGAAATGATCGGTCGGCGGGATCGACCCGAGCACCACCGCGATATGGTTGGCCTTAGCCAGGGTCACCATCGACCGGATCGCGTTCTTATAGGCTTCGGGAGTGGTCGGGCCGGTGTTCCCCGCGATGTCGTTGGTGCCGATCATGATGTGCACCACCCTGGGGTGAAGTGCGACCACGTCCTGCCAGAACCGCACGACCAGCTGCGAACTTGTCTGGCCCGAAAGACCGCGGTCGAGGAAGCCGTGCGCGAACATGTCGGGATCGGCGGCGAGCCAGCCCTCGGTGATCGAATCGCCGATGAATACTGCGCGCGGCGGATTGGCGGGATCGACCTTGGCATTCTCGGTCTGATAGCGGCAGCGCCAGGCCCAGTCGCTGTGCAAAACGCGGGGATCGAGGGCCCAGAGACCGTCGTGGCTCGCCGGGCAGGCATCCTCCATCATCCCCGGCGCGGGATAGGGATTGGTGGGCGGCGGCTGGTCAGCCATGGCGGGCGTTGCCGCCAGGGCCAGGACAAGAGCAGCAAGCCACTTAGCCAAGGATCCCGGCCTTGGCCCCAGCGCGCTTGAACATGCCGATGATCGTCTGGACCTGCTCGGCCGAATGCTCGGCGCAGAGCGAGCAGCGCAGCAAGGTCATGTTGGCAGGGGTTGCCGGCGGGCGCGCGAGGTTGACGTAGAGGCCTTCTTTCAGAAGCGCCTCCCACATCGCCGCGCCGCGTTCGAGGTCGGGCATGATCACCGCGATGATCGCCGATTGCGGTTCCTCGGTGCCCAGCTTGAACCCGGCTTCGGTCAGCCCCTTGTGGAGGACCTTCGAATTCTCCCACAGGTGCGCGCGCTTGTTGCCGCCGTGCATCAACTTGCGGATCGAGGTCGCCGCGGTCGCCACCACCGAGGGCGGCAGGCTGGCGGTGAACACATAGGGCCGGCAGACCAGCCGCATGATCTCGAACTTGGGGTGGTTCGAAACGCAGAAGCCGCCGACCGTGCCGACGCTCTTGCTGAAGGTGCCGATCACGAAATCGACGTCATCGAGGCAGCCCTGGTCCTCGGCCACGCCGCGCCCGTTGGGGCCGATGAAGCCCATCGAGTGCGCCTCGTCGACCAGCACCATCGCGCCGTACTTCTTGGCGACAGCGATCATTTCCTTGAGTGGGGCAATGTCCCCCAGCATCGAATAGACGCCTTCAAGGATCACCAGTTTGCCCGCGCCTTCGGGAATGCGGCGCAGGCGCTTTTCCATCGCCTCGATATCGTTGTGCTTGAACGGCACGATCTCGGCATCGCCCAGCTTGCACCCGTCCCAGATCGAGGCGTGGCTATCGATGTCGAGCACGATGTAATCGCCCTTTCCGGCGATGGTGCTGATGATCCCCAGGTTCGCCTGGTACCCGGTCGAGAAGACCATCGCGTGGTCCATCGCGTAGAATTCGCACAGCGCCGCCTCGACCGCCTTGTGCCCCTGGTAGGTGCCGTTGAGCACGCGGCTGCCGGTGGTGCCGCTGCCGTAATCGTCGAGCGCCTGCTTGCCCGCCGCGATCACGTCGGGATCGAAGGTCATCCCCATGTAGTTGTAGGTGCCTAGCAGGATCGTCTCGCGCCCGTTGCAGATCGCCGTGGTGGGCGAAAGCACGCGCTCCATCACCAGGTTGAATGGGTCTTCCTGGCCCGTCGCGAGCAGCGCGCGGCGCATCTCGATCAGCGGATCGAATTTGGAGAACAGGTCGGTTCCGGTGCCGGTTAGGGCTTCGGGACGGTCGGCTTCGTCGATACCTTCGCTCATCGGGCTCAGTCCTGCAGCTTCACAACGGCATCGATCAGCTGACCGTAAGTCTCGATCTCGGCCTGCTGGTTCATGCTGATGATGATGTCGAACTCGTCTTCGATCGCGGCGACGAAATCCATCACCGTCAGGCTGTCGAATTCAAGGTCGCCGGCAAAGGTCGTGGCATCGCTGATCGCCACGCCCTTCTTGTTGAAGGGTTCGATCAGCACGGCAATCTTGGCGGCGGTTTCGGCGCGGTCCATTGGGTACTCCGATTTAGTGCTTGCGGCGCATTGGCCGAGGAATGGGGCGGAATCTGGGCGAAGCCTCAATTGCGGTCACTCGGTGCGTGCGTGCATCAAGGCCAGTCTTCTTCGTCTCACTGCTGCCGGGAGG